>QKDR01000142.1 GCA_003252515.1 Candidatus Delongbacteria bacterium
ACCTAAAATTTTATATTATAAAAATTTATGGTATTATTGATTTTATCTATTTCCTTTATAGTTGCTTTTATTTCATCTATATTCCCAAGCACACTGCGATAATGATCTATGACTTGTGAATTTTCTTTAACCCATAATGGAACACCTATTGTCTCCAAAGCAATATCTTTAAGATTTTTAATATTTCTTGAGTTGAAATTAATTCCGAGAAAGGCAATAATTTCCTGATCTTCTTTAAACATCCCAAAAACTTTTACTGTGATATTTTCTGGCAATTTGTCATAATAAAAATTTCCTTTGAAGATCTCAATAGGTTTTAGTACATATATTGGATATTTCGTTGAGTCAACACCAGTAGATGTTACAATCCCGTGCACGACTACCTGAGATATTGTAGTAGCATAAGTATAAGGAGATACACCTTGCGCATCATAACCGATAAAGTAATCTTTTGGCCCTATTCCAAATTGCTTAAAATTCGGGATTGCATTTAAATTTAACCGTTGTTGGTAGCTGATTATAGCTTCTTTTCTCATTCTTTCATAAAATTCCTTTTCCTTTGTTTCATTTTTGAATACCCTTTTCCCGACTTGAACTTGAGATTCGTGGAAATCAATCCATCTTTGAATGTAAGCTTCCTGATGTTCATGAAACTCTTTCTCAGTCATACCTGTATCAAACCCGAACCAGTCTTTTGCGGTTGTGTTTGATTTGTTTTGATCTGACTGATCAGGATTTGCTACAGCCTGCGTATCTTGTTTTACACCTTGTGCTTCTTTTACAGGATCATTACTGCCGCCATTTGACATGGCGAATAATGTAGTTAATAAAGCAAATGTAAATATAACAGCTACGATCATTTTATTTTTCTTCATTATTTTTCCTCGATATAGTTTTTTATTCTTCAAACCTTCTTTTCTCTATTGCACATTCATAAAGACATCGCCTCCTTTGTTTGAGGTCTGATGCCTTATATCTTAAAAATTATAGGCACCGACACTCTGTTATATCCGTACCTAAGGCCTAGCACAGCCCAACCGCAAGATATAAAGAGGCGGTGCCCCATATCTGTTATACGGAACACTCGCTTCTTCTCCTGTCTTGCGATTTGATTAAAGTGCTAGTTTAAAGGTACAAGACAAGATAATTTTAGCAAATTATCAATATTTCAATTTACAATGCTGCTTTTCCTCTTAATTTTGTTTTATATTTTTACTACGGTCATAAATATCATTCTATTTTAGTTTTAAGTCAAGCACTTTATTACTCTTCAGGATGTTGGACTATTTCAAAGCTTTATAGTTATAATTTGTTGCATTTTATGTAAAACAGCCATAGGACATATGTTTTAAACAGTTAAATCAATGTTATATTTTTGTTAAATAGCTTTATTCTCACGGAATTTCTCCGAATTTTTGTTCCGGTGATTATATTAGTATTTTTCTTGATATTATGCAAGGTGTGGCCGTTTTTTAAGACTTAATTTACCCATTCAGGAGTGCGTAGAAAAATCAAGATATTCAGTATAGTTACAAATATTAGTGAGATACAGGTTGTGTAATTTTTCATATATTTCAGAGAGTGATTGGCTGATTATATTTTTCAGATATACCACCGATAAATAAAGTTTATTATCTTATTCATATGTTTATAATCAGAAAAAGACAATTTAGCTAGTTAGCGGACTATTTCTTTTGTTATCTTGAAATCATCTTCAGCTACACCGCTCATTACTTTCTTCACGTTAGGACTGAAAAGCCGGCTTATTAGACCTATGTTCATTCTTGAAATGAACACTTTCCCGTCACCTCTTTCATAAACAGCCATTCTGCAGGGCATGATCGCGGAAACGAACATATCGTCCTCATTCTTCAGCACATTGTAAGTGTTTTCCGCATGACACAGCTCTATGACCTTTACTCTCGGCGCGTCTTCATATCCCGCATTTATCATGCGTTTGCCGATATCCCATTCTTTAAGTACCGCCCATCCGTTGTCAGTCGAACTTTCGTCTATCATATTCACGGTCTCCTCGAAACCGAATCTGCTTTCTTTTGTAGTAATCATCATTGAAGGAAACATATTCACGGCAACGAGCAGAACGGATGCGGCTCCTGCGATAAACCCCGCCAGAACAGAGATAATGATCTTCATTTTATACCCCAGAAATTGATTTTTTAAAGATAACCACAAAATTGCTGATTGAAAAGATATTTTTTATTGTTTATATTTGAGCGTGCTGAGATTTTAAGGAACAATCAGCTATAAAAAAAGTAAAAACGACACTATCAAAAGCAGCGGAATTGATTAATGAACAGTATTTTCAGAAAAATATCGGTATTGATCCTGATCTTTACAGGCGCTATGCTGTTCGGTCAGAAATCGGTAAAGATGTCCGCTTCGGCTACGAACATGTTCAAAAACGATGCTTTCGAACTCGAGCTGAGATTCGAGAACTTCGAATCCGATATCTCAGTCCAGTATCCCGCTTTTAAAGACCTCACCAAAATTTCCGGACCTTTCCAGTCCTCCAGCACGTCCATAATAAACGGGGCGGTCACGAAATCTATCGTTCTCACTTATCAGTTCGCTCCAAGACGGACTGGGAGCATCACCATCGAACCGGCGGTCGTTACGGACGGAGGAAAGAAATACAGCTCCAACAGCGTTACCATCAACGTACACGAACAGGGGCAGGCGGGAACCGCGGACACAAGAGACATTTTCATTCTGTCCGAGATAAGCTCTAAGAATATTTTTGTCGGTGAAATGGCCAGGATCGATTATACTTTATATGTCAAACCCGAGATCAAAATAAGCATGCCGTCACTTTCAGAAGAACCGAAATTCACTAACTTTGTAAAGGAATCGGTTGAAATTCCGCAGGATAAAGCCAGAACATTAACTCAAACGATCTATAAGGGACAAAAATACAACACATTACCTTTAAGAAGTTACTGGATCTCACCGACTTCTTCGGGAGACAAGAAAATTGAACAGCTGTCAGCAGTAGTTCCTGTAGAAGAAAAGAAAAAACGCAAGTCAGGATTTTCGGACCCTTTTTTCAACGATCCGTTCTTTTCCGACGACGTTTTTTCCGGATTTTCCAACTATAAAGAAAGATCTGTACTGTCGGATGAGATCAGTATCACAGTCAGCTCACTTCCTGACGAAGGTAAACCTTCAGGTTTTAACGGCTCGCTCGGAAGCTATAAGCTCAGCTCTTCGATAGACCGGGACTCGGTCCAGGTGAACGATGCGGTAAATCTCAGGATAACGGTCTCGGGTAAGGGAAATCTTAACAGTATTACTTCCCTGAAACCTGAAATACCTAAAGATTTTGAAGTGTATGATCCAAAGCGTACGGTGATATTTGACAAGGACAGTAAGACTTCCGGTAAGGTAGTGTTCGAATACCTTCTTCTTGCAAGAAACCCTGGAAAGCACAAAATCACAGACATTTCTTTCTCATATTTTGACCTGAAAGATAAAAAATATAAGACCGTGACAGCTAAAGATCATTTGATCTCGGTCGGAGGAGAAGCCGCACAGGAACGAACAGGCTCCGGATTCTCAAGGAGAGAGGTCGAAGTCCTGGCAAGCGACATCAGGTATATAAAAAAGAACACAGGGCCTTTTTATAATAAAACCGGAAAAGAACTTACTCCCGCAGAATTGATCCTTCGCCTGATCATCTCCGCAGGACTTATACTGCTGTCTTTCATTATTAATTACTTCATATCAAGAAACTCCGGAAATCTGGCCAGGTCCAGGAACAGGAAAGCGGTAAAGAATGCCATGAAACGTCTGAAAAGCTCATACCGCTCACTTGAGCAGAAAGATACTTCGGGGTTTTATAAGAATCTCGACGAAGCCCTGCTTAAATTCGTTGCAGATAAATTCAATATCAGCCACGCAGGAATAATAGTCGACGAGATCGCGGCTGCACTAGGACAGAAAGGCGTTGAAGAAAAAACAATTGAGGAAATGAAAGCTATCCTCAGCAAATCGGCATCAATACAGTTCGCACCCGTGAAACCCGACTTAAGCGAGATGAGCAGCGACATTTCAACGGTTAAAGACCTTATGATAAATATTAACGAACGACTGAAATAGGAACTTTATTATGTACAGAACTTTCTCGATATTATTACTGCTGCTTACGGTGATGCTTTTCTGTGTTCCTGTCACAGACTTCGACGAAGCGAACCAGTTCTACGAAAAAGGCGAATACGGGAAAGCGGCGGCTTTATACGAAAAGATAATCTCCGGAGGTTTTGAGAACGGAGAAACATACTACAATCTCGGTAATTCTTACTATAAACTGGGAAACATTGCACATTCGATCGTAAATTACGAAAGAGCGCTGAAACTCCTGCCTGATGATGCCGATCTTATTGAGAACCTGAGAACGGCCAGATTATCTCTGACCGACAAGATCGAGGAACATGATGCCGATCCGTTCTTCACGATCTATTCGAACATAAGGAACTCATTCAATATATATACTTCTAAAAGCATATTCCTGATACTGATCCTTATTACCGGCATTATGATTTCGCTTTATATATTCCTTAAGAATACAATATCAGGAAGATTTGTATTCTATACTTCTATTCTAAGCGTTCTTGCTCTGATATTCTTCAGCTACATGTACTACGACATTTATTCGATGAACGGAAGAAGGTACGGAGTTGTAGCGGAAGACAAAATATCAGTGATGTCTTCACCTGATGAAAATCTTAACTCGAAAGAACTTTTCTTCCTACACCTTGGAACCAAAGCCGAGATCACGAGATCGAACGAACTGTGGCTGGAGATAAGGCTTGACGAAGAGAAAAAGGGCTGGGTTAAAAAAGACTGCCTGATAGAAATATAATAAAAAACCCCGGAATTATCCGGGGTTTTATTTTTCAGTATATAATTATTTGGTCTCGTTCTTTGCTACGACATAGTAAAATTTCTTTGCCTCAGTATAAGGTACGGTATACTGGTTCGTTGAAACGTTGATTACATATGTGAATGTTCCGTAAGGATCATCAGCTGAATAAATATCATAAGACGTAGCATCGGCGGACACGTCCCAGTCTATCACAAGATCCGCTCCGGAAACGCTCGTTACAACATTGGACGGAACGGACGGAGGCGGATTATAGCTGTAAGTAACAGTAAAAATAACAGGAACGACTTCCGAAGGTTCGTCCGGATCATCTGACGTTATGTTGATGTCGGCATTGTACACCCCTTCTGACAATCCTGCAGCGTCACAAGATATTTCAATACTTTCGCTTCCTGATCCGGCGACCAGACCGGTCACAGGACTGTTGATCGTAAGCCAGGAATACCCCAAAGTACCCGTAACCGCAATATTATCTACACTCCATGAAGAACCGCTCTGCTTTCGGAGCGAGCAGCTGAATCTTAACTGCATGGCTGAGCTGACTGAAGGCAGCTGTATCGACTGGTGGTCGGTTACGGAAGATGATGACGTATATATTGATGTCCATGTAGAGCCGTCGTAATATTCGACCGTAATACTGCTGTTCGACAATGTGGCTGTCTGATCGAATTCCAGTGTCGCGAAAGCATATGGAGAACCGTCAAAAGAAGCTGATGTCATTATTCCTGTATCGGTTCCCTGCTGAGCTGTGGCAGCACTGACTTTTGCGCAAGTCGTATTAGAATTCCAGGTTCCTCCGGTTGCAGTTGCCCAGCTTCTCGTTCCGCTGTTAGTGTAGATCAGTCCGGACTGGAAATCGTTCGTATGGAAATCCTCCAGCAGCTGATATCCCGAATATGATTGGCTCAGACTATAATTAAGCCCGGCAAGTCCCGTATTATCGATATTAAAATTCTTAAGTGTCGACGTTTCAGGCTCGGTTGTTACACTGACATTCACAGGCAGACTGATATCCGGCAGTGCGCCGGCCCCGTATACCGGCAGATATTCGGTTTCATGCCCGGCAGCCGAGGATGTGATCGTCAATGTCCCGCTGTAGTCCGCTATTTCAGTCGGTTCGAACACAAGATCGAATGTTCTGCTCGCACCCGGTGCGATAGTATAATGAAGTGTGTTCTTAGCATCCTTCAGGGCGTAATTGACAGTATAACCCGAAACCGTCGTGATATCTCCGAGAAGATATTCCGTACTGTGTGAATTCGTTATGGTGAACTGCTGAAGAGAACTTCCTCCGACCGTTACATAGCCGTAATCAACATCCGCCTTGTCAACAGTATAATTTCCACCAATATTTGTCAGTGGAACTCCTACTTCTATAGTCGTTTCATATCTGAAATAATTCTGTTTCGTTACTGTCAGGATGATCTCGGTCTGATACAGCTGGGGTGGTATCGTTATACCCGTCATACCTCCCGTACCTGTTCCCGTTGCGAGTATTTCTCCGTTTGACACGAGTGCTATCTTCGCTCCGGCGTCCGCGGAAATATAGAGTACCGTTTCTCCTTCGAACAGTTCCTGATAATTTATGGTCAGGTTCTGCGGCACTTCGGAATACACTACCTGATAAGGATCACCGAGCATATGGAAAAGGTAGTTCGTATCTATCTTGTTCTCCGTATTGTACGGCCAGCTTGAATAATCAAGGAAATATTTGCCGCTCACCATGGCGAAAGCCGGCATAAACTCATCATTACTGGTCGGAGAAGATCCGTAATCAGGCATAAAATTCGGATATATGTAGTCGAATATTCCCCATGCGAACGAATCGTTCACGAACGAATATGAGTTTTCGGTCGCGGCGATCACACCGAGAGCACCGGCATTCTGACCGTTGTATGTATATCTGTGGAACCGTTCCGCGAATACCTCCACTGAATTATCAAACATCCCCGTCTGGCAGTTCATAGAGAAAATAAAAGAAAGATCAGTATTGGTAAGAGAACTTATATTGGTTGTCTGGAAGGCGGGTTCTCCCCATCCGTAATATATCCCGTGATCCCTGTGAGTCAGCATGAATGCACCGTTGTTCAGTGCGTTTGCGATATCAGTGGCATCACCGCCTGTCCAGCTACCGAGAGTTGTAGGTGAAGATGGGATATATCCTCTTCCTGACGGCCCGAAATAATCAACAACCTGAGAAGTGTTAAGAGCTGTCGACCACGGATCAACGGACGGATTGCCTTCATAAACCTCATTGATCCTCACCGGAGATTTTCCGAGTTCATTCTTTAAATATCCTCCGATTGCTTCCGAACATATTTGAAACCATCTTTCCGTCTGCCACCCGAGCGCGGTAATCGGTGTATTGTAGAAGCTTGAACTTGTGGGCGGAGAAGTCTCATAATTGATTATCTTGCTTACCATTGTCTGCAGATGTTCCTCGTTCTGGGCGGTCATTCTTGAAATGACTATCTCGGGAAGAGCTTTTCCGTCGGAAGTATCCACATCAGCATAAAAATTATCTGTCACCATCGGATAATAAGTATCGGAATACTCCGCAGCATATATTGTTCCCGCAGAACCTTCCGACCCCCAGTCCGCCATAAGCAATACCGCAGCCGGAGGTATGGTCCAGTTGTTATACGCATTGTTTATATAGGCCTCTATCGCCGCAAAAGTATTACCGCCTACTTCCGTTATCGTGACGACTCCGGTCCTTATACCCTGTTTCGTTCTGAACTCTTTGAGCTGATTGGCGTAACTTATATAAGTAGCGTCATCGGGACAAATAATGATATATTCGTAATCCGTTCCTTTTGACGAAGAAGTTCGCGCGCTGTAATCGATATCTTCCAGCACGCTGCCGTTAATCACCGTATTATTTATTATCCGGTCCCAATATTCGTTTCTAAGCCTGTCATCCCCAAAATGACCGTTCCCTCCGGAATATGTCACATCCACTCTGATATCCCTGTATACGATCAGTTCTTTTGATACGGGGTTATACTGGAACGGCGTGATCCCCAGAAGAACCACATCCAGTCCTCTGATCTTTGACGGAGAGGAAAGCACGACCGGCGATGATGGATAGAACTCGTTTTTCGAATAGATCGCCTCATTCTTTTTGTAAACGACAGGCGCATTGTCGTTATCCAGAGGGATATTAGGAGCCGGGGATATATTCACATCCTTATAAACTTCCGTCCTGTAGTCCTTTATTACGTATTCCGCCTTCGCTCCCTGCGGTATCGCTATATACCTCGATGATCCGGGCAGGTTCGGGGCGCCCTCGTCGTTCGGAAGGAAAACACCCGGGAACTGCAGTGTCCTGACCTCTTCCCCGTCAATATTATCTTCAGTTAAAGAAAATTCCCTGACCGAAAATACCACCTCCGTTCCCGTCGTCGCGCTTTTTGACATGCTGAACCCCTGAGGTCCCCAGCTGTCGTCGTACTTTACTTTCTGTGAATAAGCGGCTATACTGATAAAAAAGATCACCGCAGACACTTTTCTGATAAAACTTCTCACTTAACACTCCTATTATTAAACTTAAACTATATCCCTACTTCAACTAATTACACAAATATAATGATTTCTCTATATTTGTCAATTTAAATAAAATAAAAAAGCCGGAACTAAGTCCGGCTTTGAGATAAAGTTATGTATACCTGATCATTTCTTTGCGCTGTCGGCGGTTATGTAATAAAAATACCTGTTACCGCTAAGAACGTCAGTGTCCTGATAACTGTTCGTCCCCGATGATCCGATCTGCGTAAAGCCGCTGTAAGGATCTGTACTTGATCTGTAAATGTAATAAACAGTAGCACCGCTTACAGCGTCCCAGCCAAGGTTAACTTCGCTCGCAGTCGCAGTTACTACCGCAGTGTTCTCTGGTGCTGAGAGAACGTCCGCTACTGTGAACGTTACAGGGATAACTATGGTCGGTTCATCCCCGTCGTTAGAAGTGACAGTGATATCCGCTGTATATACGCCGTAATCAAGTTCCGAAGCGTCGCAGGTAGCGCTGATCTCAACGCTGTCCGTTCCAGGTACTGTACCCGATGTGCTGTCGAGGCTAAGCCATTCAGGGGTAGCGCTGAACTGGATCGCGAAATCGTTCTTCAGGTATGCCGCGTTATAGACCACCTGAGTACCGTCAAGTCCGTCGCCGCTCTCTATGCCTACCGTGCAGGTCGATACGCTTGATGACCCTACTTCCTGATACTGATAAACTATCTTTCCGCTTTCGTAAAGCAGGATCTGTGCTGTATTGTAGCTCGTCGTATTGTAATGCGGTATGTTGATATAGGATACTATGAAACGGGAATTCGCCGTATCATGGTAATAATATATGTTGTTGCCAGACGCAGGGTTAAGGTCGTCCCAGATAAGCGCTATTACGCCGTTAGGTGTCGTCGACGTAGGGATCGAAAGGTTCGTATAGGGAAGGTCGGTTCCGTTGAACATTACTGCGCCGTTAGAGCCGATCACAAGCGATGTGTAGTCTACTCCGTAAAAATTAAAGGTCATGCCCATGCTGATCGATGATGATTCTCCGTCATCGGATAATGCTATTGACGTACCTACTCCGGTTATGTCGATCCAGCTGTAAACAGGGCCGTTCGTTTCATCGCTGTCCAACCACTTGTAGCCGTAAGTGTCGGGGCCGCCGGAGCCTTTTGCATCTTTACCGCTCGTATAGTTTATAGACATACTGTAGCTAAGAGCGCCTTCGCCGACGTTCTCGATGTCGAAATGTTTTACCGCCGTATTGCCCGGCGACGCACTTGCTGCAAGGCTCGTTACAGGCAGATTGATCTCAGGTACTATTCCGGTCCCGCTTACTGATATCGAGGCAGCCGGTGTGTTTGTATCCGTTGACGTTATCGTCACGTCGCCGCTGTAGGTCTGACCGGCGGTCGGAGCGAACGTCAGATCGAATGTCTTAGAGCTCTGAGGTGCTACTGAGTAGCTGATCGTGTTCTTTACGTCTTTTGTGAACGCTTTTGATGCTACTGCTACTGAGTATCCCGCAGGGGTCGTGATGCTTCCGGTGAGTGTTTCTGAAGCGTGCGAGTTCGTTATCTGGAACTGCTGAACACTAGTTGAACCGGCATCTATGCTTCCATAAGATATCGATGTCTGGTTTATCGCGAAAGTACCGCCGATATCTCCGGTCACCATCATAACGGATTGTTCAGTTTCAAGATTGAATCCGGTGATCGTCAGGGTCACATCATCAGCGACATTAAAACTGTGGTCCAGAGAGACCGTACCGCTTGAATTGGTAAATCCCGTAACGAATTCTCCGTCTTTATATAAAGTTACTCTTGCACCTTCTACCGGGCTTCCGTCTGAAGTTACCGTAGTTGTATAATTCCCGATAAGAAGTGTCGTTTCAGAATTGTCTATCAAGATAGGCTGATCAGTCCTGACCTGAAGAGATACGTCACCGAAAATGTTCCAGGCTTCCTGAGTATCTTTAGTAGAAGCGTCTGTAGGGTTCTCGAAAAGCATCATGTTTGTTGCATTGCATGCAATAGATCCGAAGTGAGTTCTATGTTCGGTAATATTTATTCCGCTTCCCGGCTGTGTATCATAATCATAACCTCCCACAAGAATATCGTTAAAATAATCCTGTCCTACCATAGGCGGAACCCACGGCTGGCTAATCGAAGAGAACATACCTACGACAGCTCCTCCGCTTGTGTGCTTTAACCATGTTTCAGCAAAACAGTCTCCTGAACTCCACGATACCTGGCCGACAAGACAGGCAACAGATACTATAAACGGAAGCTGAGAACCGTTTGATAAGGCTGATACGTTAGAATTGTAGAAATACGGAGTCTGCCACTGGTCATAAGATCCGTGACCGGTATAGTTGATCAGGCTTAAACCTGTATTAACATACCCAGTAACATCAGCAGCGTTGTCTCCATATTCAACAGATGCGTAATTTACGGTATCGTAAGTAAAAGGAAGAAGCTTGTTAGTACCGATGATCTCTTCATGTTCATAGTCATATTCGGAATCGTCGCCCGTACCTTCGTCCGAAGAAATACCCAGAGCTTTACTGTACCAGGCTCCGCTTATCTGTGGGTTCTTCTCGTAATTGATCGCTTTGTTTATCTGATTTGTCACATCCGACTCGCTCTGAGCCGAAATCCTGCCGACAAAAATGTCAATATACTGGTCTGTTCCGACTACGCAACCGAGCATCGGGTCCTGCGAGCCGTATGTTGAAGTCGTACTGTAAAGATATGCTGATTTCAGATTAGCCCAGTCTCCCACAAGCTGTACATACAGAATATTGTTATTAGCATCGTAAGCGTCCTGTATGTCGCTTGTCGTGCTCAGATCTGTACCATTTGCCACCTGAAGAGTATTTACTTTAATACCCATTTCCTCTTTCCACTGGATATAAGGCTGAAGAGCTGTAAGTCCGCCGTTCGAAGAAGTATAAACCAGAAGTATCTCGCCCTCTTCGCCGGCAGAAAGAGCTTTAGTTTCATTATAATTAACGAAAAGTGAACTGTACATTCCCGCCATTTCTGAAATTACGGATGAATTTTCCCTTACCAGAGGATTGACGGCTTTTGTGTCGTCATCAGTAAGTTCTACATTGATTTTATCATAAACCCTCAGTATCATTTTTTCTGCATTGTACTGAAAAGGCTGGAAGACAATACTGGAACCTCTTACATCTCTCAAAATGAAGGGATCGGTGATCTGTGTAATATCCCCGGGATACCATGAATCGGTCACAGATTCATTAGCGATCTCATAGGGTATATCCGACGGGTTCTGTGATCTCGTGATGATACCTCTTGAAGGAAGCAAAGGATAATCCAGCTGATAATCCGTATAGCTTTCAGACGAATACTTCATAGTTACGTTCTTATCATCTTTGAGCTGAACGGCCGAAGCGAATCTCGGCAGTTCCGCGTAACCTTTTTCATTCGTCACTACACTTCCGCCGAATTCTATCTTGCTGTACTTCACACCGTTCTCGATTACTTCTACGATCTTGTGCTCTTCAACAGTAAAGCCCAGATTCATCGTAGTGTCGGATATTCTTTTGTAATCCACGCTGAATCCTCTTCCCGAAGACGCCGCAAGTAATGAAACGACTGTCAAAATAACTACAGTGATCCTTTTCATTCTTCCTCCTGATCCTTTTTTATTTTTATGTAGTTGATTATATACTTGAGCTATCGTAATTATTGACTTAACGATAAATTTAACAGTTTAAATATTTAAATCAATAACAAAAATCATATTTATGAAAAGAAAAAAGCCGGCAATACACCGGCTTTTTTTATTTATTAAGGCTTACTTTGTCGCATTCTTAGATACGATATAATAGAATTTCTTCGCTACAGAAGCAGGAATAGTGTACTGGTTGGTTAAAACGTTCGCTTCCCAAGTGAATGTGCCGTAAGGATCATCAGAAGTATAGACATCATAACTAGTAGCATCTGCCGCAGCATCCCAGTCGATCACAAGATCAGTTCCGGATATGCTTGTAACAACATTCGAAGGAATCCCCGGAATTACTGTCGGCTGGAGTACCGTGAACTGAACAGGTATCACCTTGACCGGCTCGTCAGGATCGTTCGTAGCCACATTTATGTTGGCGTCGTAAACCCCTTCGGACATTCCTGTCGCGTCACAGTTAATATCGATAGTATTGCTTCCTGAAGCGGAGACAGTTCCCGATGTCGCACTGTTGAAAGTTATCCAGACAGGTCCTGTCGTTGTTCCGTGAATACTGATATTGTCGATCGCCCACCACACCGTCGAATTCTTTTTGAGCGTAGCGGTAAACCGAACCTGCATCGTAGCGCTTGTAGCAGGTATCTGCAACGACTGGTGGTCGGGCGCGTTCCATGCGCCGAGAATTCCTGCGTTAGTATATATCTGAACCCAGTTCGATCCGTCCAGTGTGTATTCGACTACTCCGGAGCTTGCAATGAACTCGGCGTACTGGTCGAAATCGATATATAGCGGATCACATGCCGTTCCGTCAAAAACACCTGAAGTTAAAGTTCCGGTCGAGTTCGTGGAACCTGATTCGACAACAGCATATGGTGTTCCGTCAAGACTGCTTGCTGACGTGCTTCTGTACCAAACAAGTGTTCCTGACGCAGTCCATCCCAGATCGGTATCAAAGTTCTGAGCCGCAACAGTCTGATCGGCTTTCGCATAGATATAGTCCACGCTCAGATCGTATGTCAGGTCCATTCCGCCGGTATTACCGATATTGAACGATTCCCCTACACTTGCATCAGGAGCGGCAGTAGTAATTATCGAAACCGGATTAAGGTTTATGTTCGGTGCCGGTATCGTGAAATCCCATATTGAAGAATAAGGTCCGTCGCCGTAAGCGTTCGTGGCAAGAACTTTCCAGTAGTACGTTCCGTAACCGAGGTCCGTAACCGCTGTAAATGCACTTGCTGTCGGTATTTCATTTATTTCAGGTGAACTGAAATCAGAGTTGTTGTCAACGACAATAGTATAGCCAACAGCTCCGCTGACGTCGTTCCAGTCGAAATCCGGCGTAAAATCTGCTACATCACTGCCGTTCGAAGGGCTTACCAGTGTCGGAGCCGAAGGAGCGCTTCCTATCGAGAAGCTCCATGCCGTACTGTAGGAACCTGAACCGTACTCATTGGTCGCAAGCACTTTCCAGTAATATGTTCCGAGCGCGAGGTTCGAACCGGGAGTGTACATACTTGCCGTCGGTGACTGGTTTATCTCCGGTGAGCTGAAATCGGAGTTATTATCGACCAGTATCGTATATGATGTCGCGCTGACCACATCCGACCAGTCGAACGCCGGGGTCTGATCGGTCGTCAGTCCGCTGTTCGCAGGTAACAGAAGTGTCGGGATCCCGGGCGCGCTGCCGATCGAGAAGTTCCATGATGAGCTGTAAGCGCTCGATCCGTAAGCGTTGGTGGCGAGTACTCTCCAGTACTGAGTGCCGTTCGCAAGGTTAGACGCAGGTGTATAATTACTTACAGCCGGCGAACTTGTCACTTCAGGAGAGCTGAAATCCGAATTATTGTCGATCTGGATAGTGTATGAAGTTGCTCCAGTCACGTCGTTCCAGTCGAAATCGGGTGTAGCGTCCGAAGTGAAGCTGCCGTTAGCCGGAGCCGCGAGAACAGGAACCGCAGGCGGATTGCCGAGGTTTACTGTCCATGCTGTGCAATAAACTCCTGATCCGTATATGTTCGTGGCAAGCACTTTCCAGTAGTATGTGCCTACTGTCATGTTCGATGCAGGTGTATAAGTGCTTGAAGTCGGTGACTGGTTTATTTCCGGAGAGCTGAAATCCGAATTATTGTCTACAAGTATCGTGTATGAAGTTGCTCCGGAAATATCGTTCCAGTCGAAGGTCGGTGTCAGATCTGAAGTATAACTTCCGTTGACCGGAGCTACGAGCACAGGTGCTGAAGGCGGACTTCCTATAGAGAAACTCCAGGATGCCGAATATGATCCTGCTCCCGTAACGTTCGTTCCCCTGACTTTCCAGTAATAAGTTCCGAGAGCAAGAGTGGTTGCTGTATAATCGCTCGTCGTTGTTGTTGTGCTTATAGTCGGAGAACTGAAATCTGAATTATTATCAATAAGTATTTCATATCCCGTAGCGTCAGATGCGTCGGACCAGTCGAATGAAGGAGTAGTATCTGAAGTTCCGCTTCCGTTCGCCGGTGAGATCAGAGTCGGTGTGCCGGGCAGAGGAGGAGGAGCGATCACGTTGACATTCCAGATTGAAGTGTATGCGCTTGAACCTGTCGCGTTTGTCGATAGAACTCTCCAGTAATACAGGTCAACTGCCATATCAGATGCCGGAGTGTATGTACTGGACGCAACATCAGTATCAACGACAAGTCCCGTCATATTGGATTTGGTAGCTATCTGAATATGGTAGCTTGTTGCGTTCGCCGCGTCATTCCAGTCGAATGTCGGAGTAAGATCCTCGACAGTTGAACCGCTGATCGGTGATATAAGTGTCGGTACGTCCGGTAATGGAAGAGGTGCTGTCAGAGTAACAGACCATGCTCCCGAATAAGCGCTCGAACCATATGAATTTGTTGCAAGTACTTTCCAGTAATAAAGTCCTGCCGTAAGATTTGTTCCCGGTGTATAAGTGCTTACGGTAACAGTCTGATTGATCTCCGGTGATGAAAAATTCGAGGTGTTGTCGACAAGGATCGTATAAGAAGTCGCATCAGCGACATCATTCCAGTCGAACGTCGGAGTAAGATCCGCGACACTGCTGCCATTAGAAGGCGAAGCGAGAACAGGTACAGACGGAGCTGATCCGCTTACCCCGACTGCTGCGCTGATGTCTACAATACCGTAACCGCTGTACTTATCCCATCCGGTTCCTGATTCAACATTTACGACATCTCTCGCCGAACTCTTGAGTAAGGCCGTAACCTGAGCCGGTGTATAGGAAGGATATTTCGATTTTATCAGTGCAGCCACACCTGCGGCATAAGGAGTAGCGCAGGAAGTGCCGTTGAACCAAAAATCATAATTTCCGTCGCCGTACGGATTACCAAGAGCGTCAGCTCTTGTCACATATCCGCCGTCGCCCGATATATCTGTTGTCACCAGAATCGTCGGAGCTATCACATCCACGGCATCCATAGCGTCCTGAGTAGCCACTCCGTAATTTGATCCCCACCATCTTTCCCCGTCAACTGTATATCCGTTCGGGTCAGTATCTACTCCGCTGTTCACTTCGAATCTGCTGCTGCTGCTTCTTTTCCTTCCGTCGTCAGGTGCGGCCGCTCCGACACCTATTACATATGGGTGGCATGCAGGATATCTGATATGCGATTCGTTATAATTTGAAGTCGCCGCAAGAAGAGTCACTCCTGAATTGTATGCGTATGTATACGCGTCATCCATAGACGGGTATGTGCCGTATGTGTAGTCGCCGCTGTAGCTCATACTTGCAATATCGGCTCCATTATCAGCAGCATGAATTATTGCATCCTCAGCCCCGACCAGATATCCGGCGCTGTCGGCAATTTTCAAAGGCATTATAGTACAATCTCCGGCTACTCCGGCTACTCCTTTATTGTTGCTGACTACTCCGGCGGCTACTCCGGCGCAGCATGTACCGTGGCCGATAGCGTCCATCGGATTTGTATCCATATCTCCGTAATCATATCCTGTCATACAGTTAGCGCTAAGGTCTTCGTGATTATAATCAACACCTGTATCCAATATCGCGATGATGACACCGGAATCGCCATAACCTTGTGAACCGTCCCAACCCGCATGCGCTCTCGCATCAAATCCAACTGTACCCACAAGAGGTCCAGTATGATCGTACGTCGACCAGTTATACGATATCATCTGTGATGTATTATTGTGACCCCAGTGATCTTCATGCAAAGGATCGTTCGGAATAGCTTCAGTATATACAAGGTATTTAGGTGTCGCGATCTCAATATTGGGATCTTTCTCAAATATCTTTGATACTTCTAAAGGATCGACATCCTCTGGTATCGATATCTGCAGCCACCTGTTTAATCCGAGTTCCTTTTCCAGCTCTTTATTCTTTGCCGGAATATGAGCTATTTTCACACCGGAAGCGTTCTGTTCATTACAAATTTTATCAACGGAAGCTATACCCGTTGATGAATATTTCTCTCCGTGATTCAATACCCGGAATTCTTTTGCGGACATCGCATTTTCAGTCAGCTTGATCTTCACAACCCCCTGAAGATATAAAGGCCTGTTGTATTCCTCATTGCGCTCAGACATCGGATAAACCGCAAAGCTGAACACCATCAGGGTCATTAATAATATCGCTCTCATTTCTCCTCCCGAACAAAATAAAATTTTTCTAGAAAATAACATATAAACATTAAAAAAACAAGTGCTTTAAGAACATTAAAGCAGATAAAAAAGCCGGCGAAACACCGGCTTTTTTATCTGCTTTTTAATAAATTCTATTTTGTCGCGTTCTTGGCGATTACATAATAGAATTTCTTGGAATCGGTATATGGAATTACATACTGATTCGTTGCAACGTTAGCCTCATAAGTAAACGTACCGTAAGGATCGTCGGCAGAATAAACATCATAACTTGTCGCGTTTGCCGCAGCATCCCAATCAATCACGAGATCAGTTCCCGATATGCTTGTTACGACATTAGACGGTGTCCCCGGTGTTATAGAAGCTCCGATGTATGTTCCATTGATAACTATATCATCTACGCTTGCACCGTTACCACCTCCGTCAATTCCTTCGAATGCAATATAGAAATCTTTAGATAAGATCGAATTGTCCAAAGGAATTGAAGCCGTCTGCCATGTTGTATATGCCTGGTTCTCATAAGAAGCAAGCAGAACCCAGTCTGCCTTGCTTGTGGCATCTTTGTAATATACTTTCAGATTATCATAGTAATAGAGCGGTCCGCTTTTTCTGCGGGTTACACAGTATTGGAAATCAAGTGTTACGTCTTCGTAATTATGCATGTCGAACTTAGGAGTGGTCAGTTTCTGCACATAACCTGTAGTCGTATTGAAATAAGCGAAATACGAGCCTTCCGCAGGAGCGGTCGGAGAGGTTGATGTTGTCACGAATGTCCAGTTGCCTTCATTAGTCCATTCGGCAGGCAGTGATCCTCCGTTCTCGAAACCTAAAGAAGCTGCCGAAGGATATAGAGGTTCGTTTATTTCTACCTGTAAGGTCGATGTGGCCGCTGATTCACCCGGATCATCATAAGTAGCTTTTATATAATAGCTGTAAGTTCCTTCTGAAAGACCTTCGTCATTATAGAAATTATTCGTTGTAGTAGCAATATATGAACCATTTCTGTAAACATCGTAATCAATAAGAGCTTTGAAAGGAGCATCCCATGTTAAGGCTGCAATATCCCATTCATCCCCTATTTCCGCGGAGAAATTCAAAGGAATCGGGAATTGTACAACGGTAACACTCACTTTATTTGACGGGTAGCTTTCACCGGACGGATCGCCGGTATATACTGCGGTCGCATAATATTCATAAGTGCCTTCCGGCCTGTTATAGTCAATATAGCTTGTATTAGATGTTGTAGCTATACTTGTGCCGTTCCTGTAAACCTTATAGGAAGAAAGCGCTTTTGCGGGAGCGTTCCAGCTGAGATAAACGTCTTTCTGATGTGCTGAAGCCGCGAAAACCTTCGGTGAGCTTAACCCGGAATCGTCAATGAAGATATCTTCGAAATAAGGCTGCTTGAACTGAGCGGTAATTACGAGTTTACCTGTTTGAGAAGCGTCATAATTCGTTATCGATACTACAGCTACTCCTGAAGAATTCGCTCTTGCGGCCCCGTGAAGAACTCCCGAATCGTCAGATAAAGCGACATAGGCATATGGTGTAGTAGTTATAGTATATTCCGTATCGTCCGGAGAGATAGCTCCGTTATGCGTAGCCGTCATTGTTCCGGGTGTACCGTAGTATATCATTACAGACGGATCGCCGAAAAGATGGTAGGCAGACCAGTACCAGTCAACTTTAGTTCCGCCGTAATTTTCGACGGCCATAAGTCCGACATGTTTTATCGCGGCCTGTGAAGCGTATCCCAGTTCCATAGCTCCGTCATACATCCCCGGATTAGATACGTCCTGCGGAGGCGGATACTGACTTACCGCGTCTAGGCCGACTCCCATAACAAGATCTTCATCCCAGTACGTTGACATGGAGGCACCGATATAACCGATAGCTCCTTTGTTCGCAGCTACTGCCATCTGCTCTCCGAAACAGTAATCCGCACCTCCGTAAGTCGATGCGTAATCAGAGTTATTCGTAAACGAACCTGTCAGACAGCAGTTGGCAACAACAAGCGGATATTCATTGGCATTAGCAAGTACAGCGATATCGTTCGTTTTTCCTACTGAATTCACACCGTAGAATTCGGGATCCTGAAGGCCCGTATTACATCCGTGAGCTGTATAGTTATAGAAGTTACAACCGGCAGAAACATAATCGACGATATACTGATCAACGGCCGAGTTGCTTGTAGCAGGGCAGTAATATGTTTGAGCATTGGACATTCCGTTGACCGAAGTAAAATAATATGTCCAGCCGTATTCTATCTGAGGATTACCATAATCTTCACCGTAGGAACTGTCATATCCGGCTACTCCGAGAATGTATGTCAGATAATTAAGATCATAACCTGTTGTGAACTGCTCTTTTTCATACCACAGCACTTTATCGACCTGAGCGGTCAGGTCACCCAGAGCCCTTACTGAGAACCTTCCGACGTACATTGAAGGTATTCTGTTCGATGTTCCTGTAGCACCGATCACACCATACATAAGGTCAGAACCGCATACGGCTCCGCCGGAACCCAGAGCGGGGTCTAGTTCAGCCTGAACGGCATAAGTGCCGTCAGCGTCACCTACGATAAGAACGAAAGAAGGTTTCGGGCTGAGTGTACTGTACTGGCTTTCAACCCAAGTGTCATTGGCAGAAATTGTCGCAGTAGTAGCCACATAATTCACAATTACATTAAATCCTTTCTCCGTTTTCCAGTCGATCAGACGCTGAAGGTCGCTGTTGCCGTTTAATGCTGTCGCTGCTACAATAAGATAAGTGACCGGCCAGTTCATCAGATCAGCTTTCGTATCCAGAGCGGGAGATTTGTAATTTATCAGTTGTGATAGAGCGCTCTCGAAATATGGAGAATATTCGTTCCTTGCAATTCCGTCAGCATCAGTATGAGCGTTCGTGTAGTTTACTTTTACCACGATGTTGTTCAGAACTTCGATCTCAGAAGTTGAAGGATCGTATCTGAAAGGTTTCACTTTCAGCATTCCTACTCCCACCCCTCTCATCGTACCGCTTTTTGTTACTTCTGCGATCCCGGTATCTGTGAATTTTGCCGCTTTGTATGCAGCTTCGTTATAAACGAACAGTCTCTGCTCCGGTTCAGTCATTTTAGAATAGCTGGGCTGAGCCGGATATACAGGATACTTTATACCGAGATCAGAAAGGTTATACACTTTCGAGTCGTAACTGATGATCTCGACTTCAGGTTCCGCTCCGTAAGGCATAGCGATCAGTTCATGAAATTCGGGTAGAGCGGGCGATCCTTCAACCTGTGACGTGTAACCGTTATCGATGCCTATTCGTGTAAAGATACCTTTATCCGTCGAAACGTCTGAACAGGCGATATCTTTCAAATTGAAGCTTAGTTCAAGATAGCTGTCCGATTCACCGGTTATCTTGTACCCGGTAATCTTGGAAGCGTCAAGAACCGCTTTATCCGCGGACCACAAACTCAATGTGACCGCGAACATTATTGTGATAAACTTTCTCATTTGCATTCCTCAATACTTTTAAATAATTAATTTTCACCTTATCACTTTTAGTTTTCAGAAGTTATGTAATAGAAATATCTGTTTCCCGCTGATACGTCTGTATCCTGATAGCTGTTCGTTCCGGATGTTCCTATCTTGACAAAACCGCTGTATGGTTCTGTAGATCTGTAGATGTTATATGATGTCGCACCGGTTACTGAGTCCCACCCGAGATTTACTTCTGAAGCCGTAGCTGTAACGACTGTAGTATTGGCGGGAACTTCTGGAGCGGAACCTGCGGAAACAGTGAATGTCACATGAATAACTTCCGAAGGTTCGTCCGGATCGTCAGAACTTACGGTTATATCAGACTCGTACACGCCTAAAGGAAGATCTGAAGAATCATAAGTCAGACTTATCGTATTACTTCCAGATCCCGCTACAAGACCACTTGTCGGACTGTTGAACGTCAGCCAGCTATGAGGAACATCTCCCAGCACAGAAACATTGTCTATACCCCATGAAGAGCCTGATTTCCTTGTCAGAACACAGCTGAATCTCAACTGCATTGTAGTGCTTATTGACGGCAGGGATATAGTCTGATGTCCCGTCGCAGAAGTCGAAGACGAGTAAATTGTTACCCATCCGGTACCGTCATTAAACTCCAAAGTCAGATTACTGCTGGTCAATACTGCTTCCTGATCAAAATCTAAAGTCGCCGCATTATAAGCTGACCCGTCAAAAGTGGCGGTAGTTAAAATGAACGAATCCGTTCCGGTCGATGCGCCGAGAGCAGTAGCTTTTGCGCATATCGTGCTGGAGTTCCATGTTCCTCCGGTCGCCGTCGCCCAGCTCCTTGTACCGCTGTTGGTATATACAAGACCTGATTCAAAATTGTTAGAGTGGAATACTGACTGATCATAATAGCCTGAATAGGTATTGCTCAGACTGTAGTTCAGTCCTGCAAGTCCGGTGTTCTGGATATCGAACGAGTCACCGACAGTACCGCCCGGTAATGCAGTTGCACCGGTACTTGATGCAAGGTTGATATCAGGATAAGATCCTGCGCCGCTGACAGAAATATACTCAGTGTCGTGTGCCGGGTCAGAAGAAGTTATAACAACATTACCGCTGTAGCTGGTCTGGGCGGTCGGCTCGAAAAACAGGTTGAAAGTTTTCGAACTGTTTTCCAAAACTGCATAAGTCATAGTATTTTTAGTGTCTTTCGAGGCATTTGCAACGGTAAAGTTAGAAGGACTGGTTATTTCGCCGATTATTACTTCGGAATTATGATCGTTCGTAATAGTGAACTGCATCGCAAGTGACCCGTTAACAGTAACATAGCCGAAGTCTAAAGATGAATGATCCAGTGAAAAATCTCCCCCGATATCACCAGTAACCATCATCGTAGACTGTTCGGTTTCCAGATTGTATCCTGAAACTGTAACTATCACATCACTAGCTACCGTAAAATCGTGATCAATAGATACGTAACCGCTGGAGTTTGTAACACCACTGTAAACAGTTCCGTTCTGGAACAGGGTAACGACCGCGCCTTCCACCGGACTTCCGCCTGAAGTTATTGTAGTTGAATAGTTACTGATAAGAAGCGTTGTATTGCCGTTATCGATCAGTATAGGCTGATCTGTTCTGACCTGAAGAGTAACATCCCCGAAAATGCTCCATGCTTCCTGAGTATCTTTTGTAGAAGCGTCGGTCGGATTCTCAAAAAGCATCATGTTGGTCGCGTTGCATGCGATGGAGCCGAAATGCGTTCTCTGCTCTGTGATGTTGATCCCTGAACCTGGTTGAGTATCATAATTGTACCCGCCTACAAGAATATCAGCAAAATAATCCTGACCGACCATAGGAGGTACCCACGGCTGGCTGATAGACGAGAACATCCCTACAACAGCTCCACCGCTCGTATGCTTAAGCCATGTCTCAGCAAAACAGTCACCGGTCGCCCAGGACACATGCCCTACAAGGCATGCTACGGATACAATATACGGCAGCATAGAACCATTCGTAAGAGCCAGAACATCCGAATTATAAAAATATGGACTCTGCCACTGGTCGTAAGATCCGTGACCTGTGGAATTCACAAAACTGACTCCGGCGTTCAGATATCCGGATTCGTCTGCAGCGTTGTCGCCGTATTCAACAGAAACATAATTCACAGTGTCAAAAGTGTAAGGAAGCAATCTGTAAGTACCGATTATTTCTGCATGCTCATAGTCATATTCAGCATCGTCCCCTGTTCCTTCGTCCGATGACATTCCCAAAGCTTTGCTGTACCATGCAGCTCCGATCTGGGGATTCTTTTCGTAATTTATTGCTTTATTGATCTGATTCGTAACATCCGCTTCCGACTGTGCGGAGATCCTTCCCACGATCACATCGATATACTGGTCTGTTCCGACTGTACAGCCCAACATCGGATCCTGGTTCCCGTATGTTGAAGTTACACTGTTAAGATATGCCGATTTCAGGTTCGCCCAGTCTCCGATAAGCTCTACATAAAGGATGTTGTTGTTCGCATCATAAGCGTCCTGAATGTCAGTTGTGGTACTCAGATCTGTACCATTAGCAACTTCAAGAGTGTTCACTTTAAAACCTTTCTGCTTTTTCCAGTCAATGTAGGGCTGTAAAGCAGCAAGACCGCCGTTCTGTGATGTATAGACTATAAGCAATTCTCCTTCTTCTCCGATCGAAAGAGCTTTGGATTCGTTATAGTTGATAAAAACAGTCTTATATATACCGCTCATTTCCGACACAACGTTCTTTGTGACCCTGTTAAGCGGATTAACGGGTTTTTCATAGTTTTCCTTAAGAGTTACCGCAACGGTTTTGTAAACTCTGAGAATCTTTTTTGCGGCATTGTACTGATACGGATGAATCACAATGCTCGTTCCTCTTACGTCCCTGAAAATAAATGGATCTGTATTCATCGCTATCTCACCGGGATACCATGTGTCGGTCACTGATTCCGGAATGATCTCATAAGGTATTTCCGAAGGATTCTGCTCTCTTGAGATCACGCCTCTTGAAGGCAGAAGCGGATACTCAAGCTCAATATCATTATACTCCTGCGCGTCATAGATCATATCCACGTTCCTGTCGTCTTTCAGCTGCACGGATGACGCGAACCTTGGAACCTCCGCATAACCTTTGTCGTTCGTCATGATACTTCCCGTACCATCGATCTGAGTATACATTATTCCATTCTTTTCGACTACCGAAAGAGTATAATCCGTAGTGAAATCAAGCCGCATTTCGTCAGCCGACACTCTTTGATATTTCACATCGAATCCTCTGCCCGAACCTCCGAAAGAAATCCCGGCGATCAGAAAAACCGCCAATACTGAGATAAACTTCTTCATTAAACTCCCCTCCTTATATTTACATGACAAATTACATATTAAAAACCTTGCTGAACATTACGTAACTAAACTGTGATTAAAATAATACATAATATGCCCATTGTCAATTTAAATAAAATAAAAAAGCCGGAACGAAGTCCGGCTTTGAGATAAAATTATGTATACCTGATCATTTCTTTGCGCTGTCTGCGGTTATGTAATAAAAATACTTGTTACCGCTAAGAACGTCAGTGTCCTGATAACTGTTCGTACCCGATGATCCGATCTGCGTAAATCCGCTGTAAGGATCTGTACTTGATCTGTAAATGTAATATACCGTCGCGCCGCTCACCGCGTCCCAGCCAAGATTAACTTCGCTCGCAGTCGCAGTTACTACCGCAGTGTTCTCAGGTGCTGAGAGAACGTCCGCTACTGTGAATGTTACAGGGATAACTATGATAGGCTCGTCTACGTCGTTTGAAGTGACAGTGATATCCGCTGTATATACGCCGTAATCAAGTTCCGAAGCGTCACAGGTAGCGCTGATCTCAACGCTGTCAGTTCCCGGTACTGTGCCAGACGTGCTGTCAAGGCTCAGCCATTCAGGAGTAGCGCTGAACTGGATCGCGAAATTGTTCTTCAGGTATGCCGCGTTATAGACAACCTGAGTACCGTCAAGTCCGTCGCCGCTTTCGATACCCACTGTGCAGGTCGATACGCTTGATGAGCCTACTTCCTGATACTGATAGACTATCTTTCCGCTTTCATAAAGGATCAGCTGGACTGTGTTGTAGCTCGTTGTATTGTAATGCGGTATGTTGATATAGGATACTATGAAACGGGTATTCGCCGTATCGTGGTAATAGTATATGTTGTTGCCTGAAGCAGGGTTAAGGTCATCCCAAAGAAGAGCGACTATCCCGTTCGGTGTCGTCGAGGTCGGGATCGAAAGGTTCCCGTAAGGAAGATCCGTACCGTTGAACATTACTGCGCCGTTTGAGCCGATCACAAGTGATGTGTAGTCTACTCCGTAAAAATTAAAGGTCATACCCATACTGATCGATGATGATTCTCCGTCATCGGATAATGCTATTGACGTACCTACTCCGGTTATGTCGATCCAGTTGTAAACAGGACCGTTCGTTTCATCACTGTCCACCCATTTGTAGCCGTAAGTGTCGGGGCCGCCGGAGCCTTTTACTTCTTTACCGCTCGTATAGTTTATAGACATGCTGTAGCTCAGGGCGCCTTCGCCGACGTTCTCGACATTGAAGTATTTTAGGGCCGTATTACCCGGTGACGCGCTTGCTGCAAGACTCGTTACGGGAATGTTGATCTCAGGTACTATACCTGTTCCCGAAACCGATATCGACGCTGTCGGGGTGTTTGTATCCGTTGAGGTGAGCGTTACATCGCCGCTGTAGGTCTGGCCGGCGGTCGGAGCGAACGTCAGGTCGAATGTCTTCGAGCTCTGTGGTGCTACTGAGTAGCTGATCGTGTTCTTTACGTCCTTTGAAATCACTTTCGAGGCTGCGGCAACTGAGAAGCCCGTCGGGGTCGTGATCTCTCCCATCAGATATTCTGAAGCGTGCGAGTTCGTTATCTGGAACTGCTGAACGCTCGTCGAACCGGCATCTATGCTGCCATAAGACATCAATGTCTGATTTATCGCAAAAATACCTCCGGTCGAGCCGGTGCAGAGCACATCCTCGAAATAAGGCTGTTTAAACTGTGCTGTTATAACTAGTTTACCAGTATCTCCTACTGTATATTCTGTAATAGTAACATTAGCAACTCCGGAAGAATTGGCCCTTGCGGCACCATGCAGAACGCCGTCCTGATCACCCATCGCTACATAAGCGTAAGGAGTTGTAGTTACCGTATAAGTGGTTGCTCCGGGAGCGATCACGCCGTCATGCGATGCGGTCATCGTTCCGGGAATACCGAAATACGGCATCAGTGACGGATCTCCGAACAGGTGATAAGCCGACCAGTAATCGTCTTCATATGTCTGGTTGTTGTTGTCGACAGCCATCAGTCCTACGTGTTTCATCGCGGCTACAGTATAGTATCCCAAACCCATGATCCCGTCGTACATCCCGGGATTGGCAGTATCAAGATCAGGTGAGGAATCTCCGTTGACATCCATTCCGACACCCATTGTGAGATCTTCATTCCAGTAAGTGCTCATGGAAGCTCCGATGTATCCGACCGCGCCTTTGTTCGGTGCGTTCAGAAGCGCTTCGCCAAAACATTCGGTTGTCCCGAAAGATCCGGTCAGACAGCAGTTCCCTACCATAATAGGATATTCATTTGCGTTAGTCATAGCGTCAACATGAGTAATTGTAAAATTCGGGTCATAGAACATATCAATATCGCCGTGAGCTGTATAGTTGTAGAAAGCAGCGCCGGCCGACATAAAATTCCTTATTTCAAGATCGGCTGTAGAAGCATTCGATTCGCTTGAGTAATAAGTCTCTGAATTTCCCATTCCGTTGGCAGCATTAAAATAATAGGTCCATCCGTAATAAATCTGCGGGTCACCGAAATTTGCAGCGTAAGACGCGTCGACGCCTGCAACACCAAGAGTGTAGGTAAGGTAGTTCAGATCCGGTGTAGCTACTAAAAACTGCTCTTTTTCATACCACAGTGTCTTGTCTACCTGAGCTGTAAGATCCGCTAAAGCTCTGACAGAGAACCTCCCCACATACATTGAGGGTATCTTGTTCGTTGAGCTTGTAGTTCCGATCACACCGTAAAGAAGGTCCGAACGTGTAACTGAGCCTGTCGACCCCAGAGCAGGGTCAACTTCAGAAAGAACACCGTAAGTGCCATCGTGGTCTCCGACAACAAGTACAAAAGACGGTTTAGGTGTTAAACTGCTGTACTGAGTTTCAATCCAGGTATCGTTTGTAGTGATCGTAGAAGATGCTGAAACATAATTTGTTATAACATTAAAACCTTTCTCTTTCTTCCATGCGATCAGTCTGTTAAGGTCTGCATTTCCGTTTAATCCGCTGTTCGCCAGGATCAAATACGTTACTGGATAAGTGGTTATGTCGGCTTTCGAATCAAGCGGTTTATAATTTATTAGTTTTGAGTAAGCACTCTCGAAATATGGAGAATACTCTTCCCTTGCTATTTCAGCCGCTCTAGGGTCAGCTCCATTGAAATTGATCTTCAATTCCACATTGTTGTAAACTAATATCTCGCCTGTTGAAGGGTTATATTTTAAAGGTGCAACAGAAATGGAAGCAACTCCTATTCCTCTCATCGTACCGCTCACTGAAACTGACGCGATACCCGACTCGCTGAATTTTGATGACAGATATGAACTTTCATTATAGATGAATTTTCTGTCTTCGGGTTTTGAGCTTTTTGAATAACTCGGCTGTAATGGCATCAGCCTGTTAATTATTCCGAGATCACTGAGCTTGTAAGCTTTCGTTTCATAGCTGATCACTTCAACTTCCGGTGTTGCACCGAAAGGCATAGCTATCATTTTGTTATAAGCAGGCATCGCCGGGGATCCTTCAACCCCTGTCAGGGTTCCGTTATCGATCGTAACTGTCGTAAAAGCGCCTTTTTCAGTTTCGATATCAGTATAATTGATATCTTTCAAATTGAAGTTCATTTCAAGATAACTTTCAGTTTCTCCGGTGATCTTGTATCCGGTAACTTTCGAGTTGTCCAGAACCGCTTTTTCTGCCGCTGACAATAACATAATTACAGTCAGTACGGCTGTCATGATTTTCCTCATTATACCTCCATATAATTAATTATTAGCTTCTTATTTCAATGCTTTTTTAAGCACTGTGCGGGATTAGTCTTAAAACACTCTCCAAAAAATAATACTGATTTCCCAGTTTGTCAATATTAAAATAAAATAATATTAACAATATTTTTC
>QKDR01000172.1 GCA_003252515.1 Candidatus Delongbacteria bacterium
AACTAACAGTACTATCCTATTGTTTAACATAATAACCACCTCTCTATTTCTTTATAAATGAGTTACTCTGTAATAGAATATATTGAAAATATACAAAATTATATTATATATTCAAAATTTAAATATCAGACCGATATTTTTATTTATCACCCGCACCTATCTCCAGCTTCAGCGCCGATAAAGACAGGTTTATATCCTTAATAAAGAAGACCAGTCCCGCTATAAGAGATACGATACACAGTGTAAATATAATAAAGATCAGAAATGCAGCTTCAAAGTGAATAAGCGCCAGAATAAAAAGAGTGATGATCAGGATAGCTGCGAAAAGAATACTTACCGATGTCAGAGCGATCGCATGACGCATAAGTCTCGCCCTTATGATAAGTATGCCGATCTGTTTCGCGGCGCATTCAGCAATCTGTTCATCGTCGGATCTCTTCATATCAGCCATGATCCTTGTGCGGTCTATCACCCTACCGAAACGGTTGGTCATGGAAAGCAGCACGAGTCCTATACCCGAAATAAGGATAACGGGGCCTATGGAAAGCTGAAGTACCGGAACGATCTGGTCAAGATGCATATCATCTCCTGATTTTTGAACGGAATCTAATACCTGTCAAGATGAATGTCAAGGCTGTAATTATCTGAAATTATTACAAAAAAAACACATACGATCCCTCTTGAATAAAAAGTGTACCCGTATTATATTTCCCGAAAACATCCGGAGGCTGTGAGTATGAACAAAAACATCTCACTTTTTATATTCTTTTTACTTCTGCTAACTTCCAGACTTTTTTCTTTGGACATAACAGGTGTATGGGAACTGTCCGCAGACACGCTCATCAATGAGGATATTCATGTCTTTCCCGGTGGAGAGATACTCCCTTCATCCCCGAACGTCGTTCTTACGGTGAACGGAAATTTTATTAACGAAGGAACTGTCGCGAATTATTTCACAGGCGGTACTATTTATTATCTTGATCTACTGACGAGTGAGACCCTTAATAATTCCGGCACCTTAAGTAACAGATCCGTAACACTGAACGGAACAACCGGACAGACAGTAGCTACGACTTCAACAACTCCTCTCAGAACCCAGTATTTTTATGTGAATAACATCATACCGGTCAAAGCCGTAAGTGATCTTCATTTCATGAACTCACAAATAATATTTTCAGGCGGAGGAGGTTTCGATCTGTCGGACGGATACGACATTTATATCAACGGCGGTTATCTGTCGGGGGCATCTGTATACGGACCTGAACATTATGCAAAATCCCAAACTAAGATCGCCCTTAGTAATGACGCATATATTTACAACACATCAATTTATCGTACAGACACTGACGGGTCCTTTCTTGTAAAA
The DNA here is from genome assembly GCA_003252515.1 of Candidatus Delongbacteria bacterium. Classification (GTDB taxonomy): domain Bacteria; phylum UBA4055; class UBA4055; order UBA4055; family UBA4055; genus UBA4055. The sequence goes on from QKDR01000172.1 coordinate 1,367, forward strand.
GGTGAGAATTGTATCCTGATCGGACCGATGACCAATTTCGGGAAGATCGAACCGGCTGATACTTTTACAACGATATTGACCTCAATCATAAGTTTTACCAACTTAGGCACGGTAGACGGTGATATGTCCTTTTCTGTAGCCGGTGATCTTCTCAACGAGGGTTATTTCTACAACAGTACTATAATTTTTTCCGGAAGTGAATGCCAGAAACTGGCGTGCTCTTTTCCGCCTGTTAGAACTGAAATGATATACTGCACAAATCCTGAGGGGATCATACTCATCTCTGATTTCCGGTATTACGGACTGGATAATCAAGATTTCGGGATAGACTTCGGAAATAATCCTATTTACCTCAACGGTTTTGATATGTATGTCGAGGGAGCAAAGATAAATAATGTCGCTATAACCGGTATTATTGAGAACAATATACCGTCTTCGTCAATACTCTACCCCAAGTCTTCCGCTACTAGTGTCATACCGCTGGACGGCTGCCGTTTCAATAATGTAAATCTTTTCGGAGAATTCCTTATATATAACAATGTGACTTTCGAAGGGACAGTCGTAAATTACGGATATATCTCCGGTTTATATTACAATAACGGACTTACAGTCAACGGAGATCTGATCAATGACATCAACCTTCTGGGATACTCGGGCAGCGTGATGAACGGTTACGACAATGACTTTACGGTATACGTAAACGGCAGTATACATAATGCTTCTGTCTGGGACAACAGCAGGATCATTTTCGGGGGATCAGGGGAACAGAATATTTCCTGCGACGAGGATAAACCTTTCGCTGTCGGCACGTTGGAATGCACCAATCCGAACGGAATAAAAGCGGCTTCAGATATTTATTTCACGGGTACGGGACTTGAACTGACCGGGCACTCTTTTGACCTGTACGGGAACGACCTGAACCTGAGCGGCGGTTATATAGATTCGACTCTGGTAATCTCAACTTACGGCACTTCGAGATCGCTTTTCACATCCGACTCATCGAACAGCTGCTATATAGAATCGTCGATCATCAACGGCATTGACCTTGACGGGATCGTGGAATTTAAAGGTACCGGTAATATTCTGAACGGACAGGTCATGAATTACGGTATCCTCAGAAACGTGACGACAGGCAATTCCGCTGTGAACATTCTCGGAAACTTCTACAATAAAGGCACAATAGCGGACAACGGACAGGTATATAAGATGACCACCAATATCAAAGGCGACATCACTAATTACGGTGTGTGGGATAACAATTACATCTATTTCAACGGAGAAGACGATCAGGTCATAAATCTTCCCGGAGGGACTGAAATAAACGGAGGGAAAAGATATTTCGTCGCCGAATCCGACAGTGCTCCGTACGAATGGTACTTCAATGAACTTCCGCTTTACGGTGATCCATGGTTTAACGGGACGGACGATAAATACCTGGGCTGGGAAATTCCGGTCGGTCTTGCGTATTCAGGTATTTTCTACTGTGAGACGGGAGAAGGAACATCAAGAAAGATCTTCGTTTGTGAGAACGGTCCTGCCACACCTGTAATTACCGAATTCATACTTGAGAACGGAAAGGGCGGCCTGGACTGGGACCCGGTCGCATACGCAGTATCCTATAAAGTATACTCGTCCGACGATCCGTATAAAGACATTTCCCTATGGACTTATGAGGGTGAAACGACATCGTCAAATTTTACTTTATGGGACCAGAACGAAGGTAAGAGATTTTATAAGGTCACAGCAATATATTAAGATCTCTTAAAATAGTACCCGATATAATTTATAATTCCGACAGTTTTTTAAGCTGTTTTATATAGTTCGTCAGCGAATGATCGTCACCCCATTCCCAGATGAATTTTCCGCCGAACGTGATGTCGAATTCCGTGTTCACATGCTCGTAATGATTTCCGAAAGTATCCTTCATCGGCAGCTTGGGAACTTCATCGTTCGAATTGACCACCCGCCACGAGTCCGATATAGTACCGTCGTATACTGAAGCGTAATCGGGAGAACCTGCGCGCGGCCCGGCGAACGAGTAAAGAACCGGACATTTATTCACGGTATTTTTCGCTATATCGAGAATATTCAGAACGGCAAGCGCTCCACCTAGACTGTGACCGGTCACATATAATTTTCCGGCAACCTGTTTCCTCTTAAGAAAGTTTAGGACCACATCCTGAGGAGAAGACCCGTTCTTACCGGTCACGTACAATTCGTGAAATCCCAGTTCCACCTTGACGCTCCCGGGCAGAAATGAACAGTCTGTCTGATCAAATTTGGCATCCTCTATCCACTCTTCCGGAGAAGATGTTCCGCGCCAGCTGACATAAACATCGTTTCCTTTTGAAGCTATGAATCCTATCGGGAGATTTTTATTCTCGTACACGGCATTGAACTCCGCCTCCAGACAATACCCTTCGGGGCCCGGCCATTTCTTCCCGCTTTTATAGTCATCATACTGAACATACGCGTCATTGCTCAATCCGGCGAGTTCCAGAGCGAGATCAAGATCAAAACCTTTCGGTAATTCCATATTCGTCCTCCTTTTTTTAACGAACGGTTTTACATTACGTCACAGCGTTTATCGTATTTTATCAAATCACTTTATTGAATTTAACGATACGATCTTTAAAAGTCAACACGGAATAATATACTATTTGAACATCCTTCCAGTATATTTTATTATCCTGACCTTGGCAAAATCGTTGAGGTGTGAGATTATCAGCATGATAGGTTTAGCATTATGTTCAAAAACTCCTGTCAGAGGAATTATCGCGGTCAGCCTCAGAACTGCCGTCAGACCGAAAAGAACCTGCTCGGACTGGAGATGTAATCCTAAAATCTCCGCAGGCGGCGGCAGGAATGTTCCGGAGAGAAGCATGGTAACGACCATGGCAAGACCGGCGACAGCGCTGTACATACCAGAATATATCTGCTGCTTTCCGGCCGGCGCGACCGCCAGAACGAAATTCGTTATTATCACGCCCGTCCCCGACCACATCACTCCGGAGGTTACGGCTTCGATAAACAGGAACCAGTAATTGTCAGCCGTCGCGAAGAGCCACACCGCTGGATTTATAGAGCCCAGAATGATCGCGATTATCATGGCCGGTTTGTTACCGAAACGGTCTATGAAACGTCCCCATGAACGAAGCATCAAAAGAGAGCCGGCCGTCGCGAAAGTACCGTATATCTGCAGCTCAAGCATAGACATATTCAGTCCGGTTATCATATACGGCTGCCAGAACGGGGCTCCGACGCCGACCGCGAGCATCCACCAGCATCCGAACATCAGCAGTCTGCGAAAATTTTTATCCCTGAACGGCGAGAAAACCAGAGCGGCGGAACTCCCGGTTTCCACTTTCTTAGGTCTTTCAGGCTGTCTGTCCAGTATCTTAAGACCATATAATCCTATAGCGGAGGCCGTACCGAAAATAACTATGTAAGCATAAGGCAGGTTAGCTTTACTAAAATATTCTCCGAAAGAAAAGAAGTTTTTGATCTTTTCCACAAAACTTCCCTCCGCACTGTCGAACATATCCAGAAAAAATCCGAATATATAACCCGTCAGTATCGCAGCCACGGTTAAATAAACGGACCTGTTAGAAAAAAAACGTCCGCGAAAACGCAGCGGGATCAGATCGGATATCCACGCTATCCACATATTTCCCGATATCGCCAGCAGTACCGTGCTGACAAAACAGACCGTCAGAAAAACGAACATGGCGGTATTGCCGTCGAAAAGGAATGGAATAGCCGGAAGAAGCAGCGTGAGGGATCTGCCGGCCAAAGCATAATTAACCGTTGTATTCTTTCTCGATTCCAGATTCTTTGTTATTATCGAGCCCAAAGGCTGAAAAAGCTGCGAAAACTGCCCTATCGCGGTCAGGACACCGAACTGAAAGGGAGTGGCATGAAGCATCAGGGCGAATTTCGTGATGAACACCGTTCCTATAGCGGACAGAGCGGAGTATATCTGAGCAAAAGATCCTTCAATTACTGATAATCTGACGGCGCTTCGCAGTTCTCCGGATTTTTTTAACATTCGGACCGGCCTATAATTTTCCGTAAAGCTTTAACGCGAAATCAATATCCAGCACGGTCAATTCCCCGTCGCCGTCAAGATCTCCGGTTTCAAGACAATCCGCGCAACGCTCAAAGCAGCAATAAACGGTCTTTAAATATTTCTTTTCCACAAGCGGCGGAATAAAATCGAAGAATTTTTTTTCTTCACTTAAACGTTTTTTATAAAAAGAATATAATCCCGTCGTTCCTTTCTCAGAATTACACTTCCTGCATGACCACACCTGATTATGAATACCCTGAATGATATCGCAGCCCGAACATCGTTCATTTATCGAAAGTGACTTAGGAACGATATGCTCTCTCGCCAGATCGGATCTACCGCCGCAATAAATACACTGCTTTTCGGCTTCGACCAGCTGCCAGTCCTCCCTCAGGATATCCGACCATGATTTTCTTCCTGATTTCAGATCATTAAAAGTTTTCTTAATAAATCCGTAATATTTACTTTTAGCCTCCTTGCCGTTCGCGCATCCGAAAGCGCTGCATGCTATTATCTTTGCATACTGGAAGTTAATAACATCCCATATGGTCTTAACATCCCGATCAGGCATAAAAACTCCGGTTAATTTTATTTATATCATACCCTGTGCCTACTGAACGCATGTTTCGGTTTTCTCGATGTATTATATCTTTCCGTTCCGAAAATGACGAGTGCTGCCCAGACGAGCCCGAAGCCGATCAGGTCCGATCCGCCGAACTTCTCGTTGTAAACAAGGATACCTAAGATAAACTGCAGCGTCGGTGCGATGTACTGGAGTATCCCGACAGTTGAAAGAGGGATAGATCTTGCTGAGAAGGCGAAAAGCAGCAAAGGAATACTGGTCACTACTCCCGTACCGGCGAGAAGTATACCAGTTGCAACACCATCTGCCGGGAACGAGCCTGTTCCGTTAGCCACAGTGAAGATCAGGTACGCAACGGCGAACGGGAACGCGAGCGCGGTCTCGAAGGTGAGCCCGAAGAGCGGATCGAGCGGGGCGGTCTTCTTGACCAGTCCGTAAAGCCCGAACGTAAAAGCCAGCGCGATCGCTATCCACGGTATCCTTCCATATTCGGCGGTCAGATATATCACTCCCGTAGCAGCAAGTCCGACCGGGATCCACTGAAACAATCTCAGCCGTTCCCTAAGGAACACCACGCCGAGAAGTACGCTGAACAGCGGATTGATAAAATAACCGAGGCTCGTCTCGACTATCCTTTCCGTGTTGACACCCCATATGAATACGAACCAGTTGACTGTCAGAAGAACCGAAGCGGCAAGAAAAGTAAAGAAGACTTTCTTAGACGCGACGGATGAAAAGAATTTTTTCCACCGCCCTTTCAGCGAGACAATTATTATAAGAAATATGAAAGACCAGATGATCCTGTGGCCGATTATCTGAACAGCCGGTACATGATGAAGCAGCCTCCAGTAGACCGGGAACAGTCCCCAGAGGACATATGCACCAATACCTGAAAGTACACCTTTATTCATTAAAAATCCCTCTCCGGTTCATGAGAGGGCAATTTATCAAAAAGGAAATATTTCGGCAATACTTTTCGTAAGCTCTTCGAAAGTGAAAGGTTTCTGAATAAATCCTTTAGCTCCCTGATCTATAAGGTTCTGAGCTTCTCCCGTAATACTGTATCCTGAAGACAGAAGCACTTTAACGTCCGGATTTATATCTCTCAGGGCTCTGAAAGTGTCGGTTCCGTTCATCTGCGGCATTACCATATCAAGAATTACAAGCTCAATATCCTTCCAGTTCTTTCTGTATAATTCCACTGCGGCGTTCCCGTCTTTACATACTGAAACCGAATGGCCTTTAACTTCCAGCATTTCCTTTCCTATCGTACAGACAATATCCTCATCGTCCACGATCAGGATATTCAATTTTCCGTCGAACGAAACAGGCTCCGAAACACCTTCGCTGCCGATCTCACTTACCGATACAGCCACAGGGAGATATACCTTAAAAGTCGTACCTTTACCTATCCTGCTGTAAACGTCAATAACCCCTCTGTGATTTTTGACCGTACCGTAAACAGCCGCAAGCCCCATTCCTGTTCCCTTTCCAACTTCCTTTGTCGTATAGAAAGGTTCGAATATCCTTTTCTGAATATCTTCCGTCATACCTGTTCCGGTATCGGTTACGCTTATCTCAATATATTTTCCCGGTGTAATAAGGTCTGTCTTCATGCTGCAGAATTCTCCGTCCAGATCCACCGTCTTTGTTTCAAAGATAAGCGAACCTCCTTTCGGCATGGCATCCCTTGCGTTCAGAGCAAGATTAAGAATCGCGTTCTGGATCTGCGCCGGATC
>QKDR01000136.1 GCA_003252515.1 Candidatus Delongbacteria bacterium
ATGTCTTTATTCAGGTTGTATTTCAGCGTCATGTTGTGGGTAGTTCCGGGAACTTATATTGAGACCGGTCTGAACTTTGCCGTCAGCGTTTCCGTTTTCGCTTTGTTGGCAACACTTTTTGCTAAGATCTCCGAGAATAATCGTAAGCTGTCGGAGGAGGTCGACGTATTAAGCGGACTGTTGCCGATCTGCTCGAACTGTAAGAAGATAAAGAATGATTCTGATGACTGGGAGCAGGTCGAAAGTTATATCAGCAAGAAAAGCAGCGCTTCTTTCACGCACGGATTGTGCCCGGAATGCAAAAAGAAATTATACGGAGCGGAATTACAAAAATTGAGAGACGGAAAATAATAAAAAAATTAAAAGGAGACAAATAATGAAAAAGACCATAGTGCTATTATGCCTGACGACGGCTTTTATGCTTGCCGCGGGAGACAAAGTAAAAATGAGCTCCGTCGTGGGAGGTGAGATCTTTAAGAACGGTTTTTCCGCGACCGTCAAAACCACTTCGGACATCCCGATGATGCCCACTCAGGAACCTTACACCATTTATACTGACGGGGACGGCAACAGCAGAACGGACATGAAGAACAACATAAGCATCTTCGTGGAGGAGAACGGAAAGGATATGATCTACAACTACGACAATAAGACGAAAACCTACACTGTGATGACGATGGACGATATGTCGGGAATGATGGGGGATATGGGATCAATGGAGGCTCCCGGTGATATTGAAGAGGACGAAATGCTAGAAAAAGTCGGTTCAGAGATGTTCGCAGGCGTGAAATGCGACAAATATAAAGTGATCGATATAGAAGACGACGATGATGAGGACGAAGAGGAAATGGACGGTGAGAGCTTTATGTACATTGACCCTGCAAAGAAGATGTTCGTAGGTATGGGAATGAAAATGGGACCTTATACCATGAAAATGGAATATACAAATATTAAAGCTGGTGTGGACAAATCTGTCTTTAAACCTCTGTCAGGATATAAGAAGGTCGAAGGAATGCCGATGGGCGGTTTTAACCGCTAAATTTAAAAGCCCCGGAAGACCGGGGCTTTTTTTATGTCAGTTGACCGCAACAACGATATAAAACTTCTTAGTCTCTGCCGCTCCGGTATCTGTCCAGCCTGTTCCCGTTTCACCGCTTGTTTCAAGTGTCCATCCCGCAGGGAATTCTGTATACGGATCTTCAGATGAATAGACGGAGTATGAAGAAGCGCCGGAAACGGCATCCCATGTGAGTTCGGGATCAGATGAATAAGCAACGATAACATTTTGCGGTGCGCTTAAAGGTACCGGAAGAATATCCTGCCAGCTCAGGAACGGATATCCGCCGTTGTTGTATCCGTCGATATTCCAGTCATCATCGGTTCCGTTCGCTGTTTCGTCAACAAAATCCCATCCTGCGTCTGTAAATGTAGCCAGAGTTTTCATTTCGGCAGTGGTTTTACCTGTTACACCGGTACCTCCCTGCGAAGTGCTGAGCCCTGAAATTTCAGTATCCCAGAAACAGTTGCTTACAATTGCACTTCCGCCGTTGTAAACAAGTCCGATGAACCCTCCGAGTTCGCTGTCTCCCGTTACGGCTCCGGTGCTGTAGCAATTATAAACTTTCGAAGCGCCGCTGTTCCTGCCTATGAAACCTCCCGCGATCCAGTACCCCGTAACGCTTCCTGTAGCATAGGAATCATAGATATATGAATAATAGCTTTGACCTGCAAAACCTGCTGTTTCTTCACTGTAATCCTGATCAGATGTCACTTGGGACGCGGAATAACAGTTGTATATCTCTGCGTACTGGTCCAGCATACCCGCGAATCCGCCCGTAGTATAAATTCCGTGAACGCTTCCTTCAGAATAACTGTTCTTTACAGTCGAATATGTGTAGGCGCGGCCGATGAATCCCCCGGTATACGATGATGTCGCAGTAACGACAGCATTGCTGCGACAGTTCTCTATTTGGCAGAAATTCTGAATGTCGCCTATAAGACCGCCGGTGTAGCTTGTGCCGGTAACTGTTCCGTCAAAACTGCAGTTTTCGACAAGCAGCGAACTGTTGCCCGAGATACCTCCGACAAGACCGCCTGTCATTCCGTCACCGGTCACATCCCCGGCCCCTGTACAGTTCTGTATGAATGTTGTGCCGTTATATCCTATCAGGGATCCTGTGTAACCTGAACCTGAAATATTTACACCTGTCAGACTGACATTTGTTATCGAGCCCCCGTTCGTCTGACCGAAAAGACCTTTGTACTGCGATGATGGTGCATTAATAGTGAGACCGGCGATAGTATAATTCTGGCCGTTATAATATCCTGAGAATCCCGGATAATAATTTCCAATGCCCGGCCATCCGCCTCCGTACTCGATGAACTCAGTGACCGATGCGTCGATGTCAGCTGTCTGAAGATAATACTTATCCCATCTTGAGTCGCTTTGGGTGATCCAGTAAAGTTCTTCGATGTTCGATATAAGATAAGGATCTATCTCAGTTCCTGATCCTGACGGTTCAGAGGCGACAATTGCCAAAGTGGAGAATGACATTTCATCTCCATATGCAGTACCGAGTGTATTTGTTGCATAAGCTCTGATAAAATACAAAGTATTACTTTCGAGCATCAGCAGTTGAGAAGTAAAAGTTCCCGCGGAGTCAGCTGCTCCTTCCTGGGTAAAAGAATCCGCCAGAGTTGGCATCCCTGTTGTATTCCAGCAGAAACCGTGCTGGGTCGGATAAGGGAACCCAATATCAACGATCGTTCCGTTACCTGTCGCATATGTTGTTGAAATGCCAGTAACATTCTGAGTAGTCAGTATAGGAAGGGACATTCTTTCCCACAGAAGGAAAGGATAGCCGTCATTGTACAAACTGTCGATACCCCAGACAGTGGAGAAATTCCATCCTGTATTTGTAAATGTCGTATCTGTCTGCATCTCAGCAGTAGTTTTGCCGGTTACTCCGTCAAATGTCTGGTTTGTAATACCTGTTGTTGTTCCCGAAGATTCAATATCCCAGAAATTAGCTGTGAGTCCTGGATAGGAAGCATTACCGCCCCAGGTACCGATAAATCCTCCCTCATAAATCGGATTATAACTTGTGACAAGTCCTGTTGAGAAGGAATTTGTAATGTCAGAATCCTGAGTAGCACCGATAAAACCTCCGATACTTTGCCGTCCATTCACATTAGCCATTGAATAACAGTTAAGTATATCTGTATTGTAGGAATAACCGAACAGTCCTCCGGTGTAGGAGTATTCGTAGGAAGAGGTTACAACTCCCGTAGAAAAACAGTAATTTACAGGATTGCTGCTTGATATCCATCCTGCCAGAGCACCAATGCGCCTGTAGCCTGAAATGTTTACATTTTTTAATCCTAAGTAATTTATGGTACCGCCATAAACATAACCGAACAGCCCCAGGTTAGCTTCAGTGGGGCGGTTTATGTAAATACCTGTGATCGTGTGCCTGTTCCCGTTATAACTTCCGGTGAATTTAACCGTTTCATTTCCAATAGGGACCCATCCGGCACCGCTGTTCCATGCAGATGTTGATGATGCATCAATATCCGCCGTCTGGATATAATATTTATTCCAGTTGGCGGTATCAGAGGCTATCCAGTAAAGATTTTCCAGCGTCGCTATCTGGTACGGATTCCCGCTTGTTCCGTCGCCTGATGCGGGTGCTACAGCGGTTTGCGCGGTAATGATCATTGTGATCAGCATGAGCGATATTAGTATGAACTTCTTCATTAGTTCTCCTTTTACATTAACTTTCCGCTTTAAAATATGAAATTATACACAAAGTCGCAAATGGAAATTGTCATAATGCGGTATCCGTATATTTATATTGACATTAACTTAGTATCTGAGTAAATTATTAAACAGTACAATAATATTTTAATCAGGATTTCAAAATGAAAATTGAAAAGAGTCTTGAAGAAAGAAAAAGAGAGTCGGAAGAAAAACTAGAAAAATGGAAATCAGTTTATGAATTAGCTAAGCACGACCTGAACGCAAGAAAGGAGCTGAAACTTCTGATCGACAGTTTTAATTGGGATGACGACAATGAAGAAAGATCATGGCTGGAAGAATATAAAAAGAACATTGAGAATATAGACGGGAAGTTTCAGGGATTAAAAACGATCGGTGAAGCAAGTCCGGCAGAAAAAGAATCTTTTGAGAAAAAACAGGAAAAGACTTCAGAAATCGTTGAGAAGGAACTGGACGGGATATTTGAAAAATATCATTATATCGGACTTCATGCAGAGCACGAAAGACTTCTGGCTAACTTATATACTCTTTTCGGTAAGATATTTCCAGATGACGAACTGTGGCCTTTTATGAAAGAAGAGGAAAGAAAGCATGAATCATGGCTGAAAGAAATAATGCTCAAGCTTAAAGAAGGGGTCATTAATTTCAGAAATCCGGAGTATTCTATAGATGCCGTTAAAAAAGAAATATTAACTCTTAATGAAACGATCGGGTACTGCAATGAATACAAGATAACGCATAAAGAAGCATATCTGATCGCTTTCAAACAGGAAAGCTCCATGCTCGAAGATAAATTCTTCGACAATTTTTCTTCCGACGCTCCCGCAATTGAAAGTGTATTTGAAAAACTGATCGAAGATACTATGGAGCACAGGAGATGGCTTAACAGAAGAATGGAATTTTACAATTATTAGAGCCTTACTTCGTATTATACGGGAAATAAATTTTCATAATAATATTTTATAATGTATAAATAAAAAAAATGGAGGTATTATGGAAGGACAGGTGGAAGCCGTAGGCAAATACGTTGAAAAACTCATCGATCTCGGTATCGTTTGGGGACCGAAGCTGATCGGTGCAATAATAGTCCTTATCGTAGGATTATGGATCGTAAAAGCAATAACGAAAGCAGTAGGAAGAACTCTTGAAAGAAGAAAGGTCGACCCTTCACTTGTACCGTTTCTGAAGAGTCTGACGAATATTCTTCTGAAAGTACTTGTTATTATTACTGTTATGAGCATGATCGGCATCCAGATGACATCGTTCGTGGCGATACTCGGTGCCGCCGGTCTCGCCGTAGGTATGGCTCTTTCCGGAACCCTGCAGAATTTCGCGGGCGGAGTAATAATCCTTATATTCAGACCGTTCAACGTAGGTGATTTTATCGAAGCTCAGGGTTACATGGGAACCGTGAAAGCGATAAGTATTTTCACTACTGTTATGAACACAGTCGACAACAAAGTTATAATTATCCCCAACGGACCTTTGTCAACCGGATCGCTGACAAATTTCTCTAGAGAACCTCTTAGAAGAGTTGACTGGAAATTCGGGATAGCGTACGGTGATGATATGGGAAATTTAAAAAAAGCGATAACCGATTTTGTAAACGAGGATCAGAGGATACTGAAAGATCCGGCCGTTTTCATTGGACTTGTCGAACTGGGTGACAGTTCTGTCAATTTCGCGGTCAGGGCGTGGGTCAACGCGGCGGATTACTGGGGTGTGTTCTTTGACATGAACGAAAAGGTCTATAAGAGATTCAAAGACTATAATCTTAACATTCCGTTCCCGCAAATGGATGTTCATGTGCACAACCAATAAAGGAGAAATGATGAAAAAAACAACAATATTTATCTTAACATTTGCTATAGCGGCGATTTCATTCGCGCAGACGACCGAAGCGGAAGGAACACTTAAAACTGAACTTACAGCCGAACATACAGGATGGAAAACAGGCGGAACTGTTTCCGTGAATTTTTCACAGGCGGCTTATTCATCGAACTGGGCTGCAGGAACGGAGAATTCAATGGCTGTCAGCTCACTCGTAAGTGTATTCGCTAATTTTTCAGACGGCGTGAACATCTGGGAAAATACTCTGGATCTCGGTTACGGATTTTTAAAGCAGGGAAGTGCGGACATAGTGAAATCGGACGATAAAATTGACCTGACTTCCAAGTATGGAAGAAAAGCTTTCAGCGACTGGTACTATGCCGGATTGTTTAATTTCAAGTCACAGATGACACCTACTGAAGTCGCAGGTGTAAAAGTGTCGGAATTCCTTTCTCCTGCTTCAATACTGGCCGCGCTTGGTATGGACTGGAAAGCGGTTCCCGAACTCAGTCTGTTCATTTCACCTGTCACTTACAGAGCGAATATGATAATGAACGACGATTTCCTTCCTGACGGTGCGGATAATGTTGATTCGAATATCGGCGGGTACTTAAGAGCTGCTTACAAGAAAGAAATATTCACAAATATCGGTATAGAATCCAAGTTCGAGGCTTTCTCAAACTACGAATCGGATGAGAAAACGGATCAGAAGCCTCAGAACATAGATATTACGTGGTCGAATCTGCTGACAATGAAAGTTAATGAATATCTGTCTGCTAATTTTACTTTTGAGCTGGCCCATGATGATAATATAAGCAAAGATACACAGTTCAAAGAAGTTCTGGGAATAGGACTTTCGTATAAATTCTAAACGGGAGGCGAAAAATGAAAAAATACTATTTAATCACAATTCTTGTAATGTCTATAGCGCTTTTAGCTGAAGCACCTTTTCAGATCGGGTTGTTCAATCCCATTCAGCTTACAGGTGAAGGAGAAAGTGTGAAAGGGCTGAAGATCAATCTGGTGCACAGTGCTAACGCAAACATGACCGGACTCGATTTTGGTTGTATAAGCCAGGTTAATTCGAATTTTAAGGGTCTGCAGTGGAACTGGGTTAATTTCAATAAAGGAAATTCAACAGGAATTCAGCTTGCTGAAATTTTCTCGACAAGTGCCAATATGAAAGGTCTTCAATGGGGATTGATTAATCATACGGGACAGTCGATGACAGGTCTGCAGCTGGGTTTTGTCAATGTTATTCAGGGCGGAGGGGCGAATTTCCAGATAGGTCTGATCAACTACAATAAGAACAGTCCGATCTTCTTTATTCTGCCTTTCATAAATTTCAATCTCTAAGTAATGTAAAATTATTGCGGAGGGTGTAGTATGAAGATGTCTCAAAAACTGGCCGCCGAATTCATAGGTACGTTCTGGCTTGTGTTCGGCGGGTGCGGCAGCGCGGTTTTCGCTGCCGGTGTTCCTAATATCGGGATCGGTCTGGTCGGCGTCTCGCTGGCTTTCGGTCTCACTGTACTTACGATGGCTTATGCTGTAGGCCATATTTCCGGAGGTCATTTCAATCCCGCGGTATCGTTCGGTCTGTGGGCGGGTGGAAGGTTCCCGGCAAAAGAGCTCGCGCCGTACATCATTGCCCAGCTCATCGGCGCTATAGCTGCCGCTGCGGTACTTTACCTGATACTCAGCGGGGGCAACGTGGCTATAGGATCAGAACCCGGAGCGTTCGCCACGAATTTTTACGGGGAAGCCGTTTACAACGGAAGGAGCTTCGGTATGGGAACCGCATTCGTTGCGGAGCTCGTTCTGACCATGTTCTTCCTGTTCGTGATCCTCGGTTCCACCGACAAGAACGCCAACGGCAAATTCGCCGGTCTCGCCATCGGTCTGGCGCTAACGCTGATCCACCTGATAAGCATCCCGATCACGAACACGTCGGTCAATCCGGCAAGGTCCACTTCTCAGGCACTGTTCGTCGGTGGAGACGCGCTCGGTCAGCTCTGGCTTTTCTGGGTCGCGCCGATAGCAGGGGCGATCCTTGCTGGAGTCATATACAAGATGATGACCTGCGAGAAGAAGTAACGAAATTCACTGAATATTATTATCAAACCCGGAGAAATTCCGGGTTTTTTTATTTGTTTTTTTTATGTTTTATCATTATATTAAAAATAAATAAACCCCTTTTTGAGCTGTAAAGAAAATACTGAAGGACCGCAAAAAATGTCTTATGACGAAGAGTTGGCGTTAAGAGTTCAGCGTTCTTTAAAAAGTCTGAGACCTGTACTCAGGGAAGCGAGAAGCGGTATGTGTTTTATGCTCGACAGACACCTGTTATGTGCAGTAACGGATGGCGGACTTATCACCAGGGTTGATCCTAAAATGAAAAAAGAATGCCTGGAACTGGAAGGAGTGGAAGATTTTCGGTACAGGAACAGATCGTCGGAGTGCTGGATACAGGTGGCATCGGTTAATCTGGAACGCGAGGATGAATTGAGAAAATGGCTTGCGGTCAGTTACGAATACGGCAAATTTGTCAGGTCGGGTGAAGATGTAAAAAATATTCGTTCGCACAGAACGATAATATAAATCCTTTTTCCTTTTCTTTTTCACGCCTTATTGTTTATATTTTATCAGTCTTAAAATGAGAATGAGGTTTAAACTATGAGATTAATATTAATAAGTGTTATTGTAATAGTTGCGCAAATTATGGCTTTCGAGCCTTTCTTTATGAAAGATCCGGCAGTTTCTCCTGACGGTAATACGGTATGCTTTTCATATAAAAAGGATCTATGGATAGTTCCGTTCGAGGGAGGAACGGCGAGAAGGCTTACATCGGTGCAGGGCGACGACAGCGGGCCTGTCTATTCTCCTGACGGAAAAACCATAGCGTTCACGACGAACAGGGACGGATACGGGGCTGTCTACACTATCCCTTTCAGCGGAGGTCAGGCGAAAAAAGTAATTTCGGGTGGTTTTATGCTGACCGGATGGTTCAAAGATTCCGACGCTCTCCTGCTGGTAAAAGGCGAGTGGTTCAAGGGGAACAAGCTTTACAGAGTGAACCTGGACGGAAGCGGTCTGACCGACATGAACGCGCTGGGTAACTACTACGGAGACCTTTCGAAAGACAACGACAAGTTCGTTTTCTGCCACAACGGCGACCCTTTCAGGGAAAAACAGACCGGCAGCGGGAACGGAAGCCTGCATCTGCTAGATTTTGCTACGGGAGCGTACTATAAGATATACGACAGTAAATACACAGAAAGATATCCGGTCTATTCCAAAACAGGCAAAGGTATTTACTTCGCGCGTTCAGACGGAGAAAGGTTCCAGATATGTCTGCTACCGCAGAATGAGGTCGGCAAGCAGGACCCGGTCGTTGAACAGCTGACGGACTTCGACTGGTGGTCTGCGAGGGACATCTCCATAGCATGGCTGAACGACAGAATGGTCTTCGAATACTTCGACTGCCTCTGGACGCTCGATCCCGATACAAGAACGGCAGCTAAGCTGGAGATTGACATAAAAGAGGATGTTTTCGGTCCTGATACCGTGCACGATACAGCCGTTTCCTCGGCCGACAGGTTCTATGTATCGTCTCTGGGGAACTGGACGCTATTCAGATACAAATTCGATCTGTTCGCCGTCCCTTACGAGGGTGGAGAAGTAAAAAAAGTAACTGGGAACCATGACGGCATATCTGATTTTATAATAGCGGACGATAATGAAACAGTGTTCTTTTCGGCATACGTAAAAGGAGAACCGAAACTGTATCGGACAAGTATCCGCTACAGCAACGATCCGGTCTCGGTCGAGTGGGGCAAGGATAAATGCGTCGAATGGATCCAGAATGTAAAAGGAAAAGTGCTGGTCTATTATTCGGCAGGTGAAAAAAGGAACATGCTTGCTTTCACTGATACAAAAGGTGAAAAATTCACAGACATCGAGACAGAAATGTACGTCGTTGAGGCGGAACTTTCACCGGACGGGAACTATGCGTTCTGTCAGATCATGGAACCCGGCCTTTACAGGACCGACCTGTATCTGTACGACCTTAAGAAAGGCACAAAAGAGAAGATATATACTTCTACCGACTGGACATCGAATTTCAGGCTCTCTCCAGGCGGAGATTTCATTTTTTATACGAGAGAAGGCGATATTTTCAGGAGCGAAACGAAATTTTTAAGCGAATTTTATTTCGATAAGGATAAATGGAAGGATATATTCGATAAGAACGACAAAAAGAAAAAGGATGAAAAAGAACCGGTAACGCAGTTCGAACCAGTCAATAAGGATCTCAGGCTGACAGAGGGTAGACTGATAAAAAATCCGGGAAGAAATTACATCCTGTCGATAACAAAAAATAAAGATATTTACTATATCAACAGCTTCGAGGATAAGCAAACTTTGCGCAAGACCGATTTCGAAGCAAAGAACGACGAGGTAGTAACGGAATTTAATGGACAAAATATAAAGGATTTCACTTTTTGCGATTCAACGCTGACGCTTTTCTATATGCAGGACGGGAAAATAAAATCGTTCGAGGCAGCCCAGAAAAAAACGAAAGATACTCCTTTCAATGTTAAATACGATTACAGCAGGCAGGAAATTTACTGGAAAGTCTTTGATGAGGCTCATTCAATTCTCGCAAGATGGTTTTACGATCCGCTCATGCATGGTGTCGACTGGAAAAAGAAGGGATCTGATTTCTCGGCTTATCTGGGTGTCAATCTTGACAGTGACAGCTTCGGATCGATCATAGACGAGATGGTAGGAGACCTGAATTCGTCTCATACGGGATTCTATCCCGCGAAAGAACCGGATGTGCAGAGTCTGCCTGTCGCGTCGGTCGGAGCTGAATTCGACTTTAAGACAAGGCTTGAGAAAGGACTGACGGTAAGCAAAGTATTCGACAGCTCGGTATTAAAGAAGGTATACGGTATAGCTGCAGGGGATATTCTGCTTTCGATTGACGGAATATCAATAACACCCCTTACGGATTTTTACGAACTTCTGGTCAATAAGACCGGCGAAAAAATCAGCCTCGAATTCCTGAAGAACGGAAAGAGTTTGACGGTTGAGATAAAAGGGCTTGATTCTGATTACGATCTTAAATACGGCACATGGGTGAACGAGCGTGAGTCCATAACGGACAGACTTTCGGACGGTAAAATAGGTTATACGCACATACAGGGAATGTCGGACGGCCCGTTAAATAAATTCATCGAGGACGTATTCGCGAAAAACTACGATAAAAAAGCTCTGATAATAGACGTCAGGTACAACGGTGGGGGCTATACTCATGATCAGCTTATCGAGCTGCTGACAAAACGGCAGTACGCCGTTACTTCCGAAAGGTGGACGGGCAACATGAAAATGAAAGCGCCGTCGGACATTTGGGACAAACCTTCGGTCGTGCTCATAAACAACAGGTCTTATTCTGACGCCGAGATTTTCCCGTCGCTGTACCGGGAGATGGGTCTCGGTAAGATCATAGGCACTCCGACGACCGGCGACGTGATCGGTACCACACACCACGTTCTGATGGACGGCTCGTCAATGCGTCTTCCCAAAGTAGGCTGGTTCAGGAAGGACGGAACTAACATGGAGGGTAATGGAGTACAGCCTGACATTTACGTCGAACCTACTTTCACACAGCTTCTCAACGACGACGATCCCGAACTGAAAAAAGCGGTCGAACTTCTTCTGGAGGAATCTAAATAGTGTTCAAACTGTACGGGTACATAATCAGAGAACATATTTTCCCGTTTTTCATGTCGCTGGGAATGATACTTTCGCTGTTCATTCTCAACATAGTCATGAAGATGATGACGACCTTTGTTGGTAAAGGTCTCGACCTGATCGTTATAATCGAGTTCTTTTATCTGAGCCTCGGATGGATACTCGCCATGGCGATCCCGATGTCGGTACTGGTGGCCTCGCTCATGGCTTACGGCCGTCTGTCACAGGACAACGAATGGTCGGTGATGCAGTCGAGCGGGATTTCCATATTTCAGGCTATGGCACCCGCTATAATAGCCTCAATACTGCTGAGCTGGGGAATGATATTCTTTCATAATAACATCCTGCCTGAAATGAACCACAGAAGCAAGATCATAAAGCAGTCCATAACGAGGAAAAAACCGCTTGCCGTGATAGAGCCGGGTATATTCATAACCGATATTCCGGGGTATGTGATCAAAGCCGAAACTGTCGACCATTACAATAATGAACTATTCAAGGTTATCCTGATCGAAAGCTCAAAGTCGGGCAAGGAAAGAAGGACGATCACAGCCGAAAAAGGTAAGCTTTTTTACGATCAGGCTGTGAAAAGGTACAGGATAATTCTTACCGACGGAGAGATAGCCAACCTTGATCCCCAGAAACCTGAAGGTTATTTCAGATCGAAATTCTCGAAGATGGAGCTGACAAAAGAAGTGTCGGGTATAGATTTCGAGGTCGAGGATAAAAATTATTACGGCGACAGGGAAAAAAGCGCGGACAGTCTGCTCGCTAAGATAGAAAGACTGAAAGCCAAAAAATCCTCGACGCTCCTTATAGCTCAGGTGGTGGTGGAATATCACAAGAAGTACGCTCTTTCCATAGCCTGTATCGTGATGGTGCTGATAGGCGCCCCTCTCGGACTGATGTCGGGCAGGGGAGGGCTCGGGCCGTCCGTGACGATGAGCATCCTTATCTTCATGATCTACTGGTTCTTCCTCATATCCGGCGAGGACCTTGCCGACAGAGGCAAACTTGATCCCGTTCTCGCGATGTGGAACGCCAATGTGGTGATCGGAATTCTCGGGTTATTCCTGGTCAGGTACGCTTCCAGAGGGGTCAAGATCAATTTTACATGGATCAGAACGTTCTTCTCATATGTTTTTTCAAAGCTGGGGATCATGAAATGACAAGTATACTCGACAAATATATGATGAAGAAATTCATAGTCACGCTTTTCGTGTCGCTGTCCACAATGATCCTCATATACATAATAATCGACCTTTTCGATCATCTGAACAAATTCCTCGACGCGAAGATGCCGCTCATGGGTTATTTTTTATATTATACCCTCAAGATACCTGAAATTATTTCGCAGATACTTCCTCTGGTCGGCTTCATGTCGCTGCTTTTTACCCTTGGAAGTCTCACGAAATACAACGAGATCGTGGCAATGCTTTCATCAGGCATAAGCCTGTTCAGGATCTCGCTGCCTTTTATCATGCTCGGTGTATTTATATCAGCGGGTCATTTTTATTTTACAGAATCGGTCGTACCGTACGCTTCCAGAAAACATTACGAGGCGAAGGATTATTATCTCACGAAATCGTCCAAGATACACAGAAAGTACAACGAATTCGTCTATCAGGAAGGTAACAGCATCGTTTACATCAGCACTTTTGACGGGAACAGAAACCTGGCCGGAGGAGTTTCGATACAGGCCATTAATGACGGCAGGATAGATTTCAGGCTCGACGCTGAACAGATGTCGTGGGTTGACGGTAAATGGAGGCTGAGGAATCTTGTAAAGAGGACATTCGTAAAGGATTCGACCGTTTATGAAAAACTAGATTCACTTTCGATCTTTCTCGATTTCGAGCCGAAAGACATTACCAAAACAGAATTAAAACCGATAGAAATGGGATTTTTCGAGCTTGGAGAGTATATTGAGAAGAAACAGAAGCTCGGCGCGGACATGACAAAGTGGGAAGTCGAAAGACACTCGAAAATATCCTACAGCGTAATTAACCTGGTACTGATGCTGATAGCCATACCTCTCGGAACCGGCAGGGCGAGAAGCGCAGCTTCGGTCAATTTCGGGATATCGGTAGGCATCGCTTTTATATACTATCTTCTCATAATCATGTTCAAGAACTGGGGCGCGGTGGGACAGATAAATATGATCCTGTCCGCGTGGATCCCGAACTTTATCTTCGGACTGATAGGGATCTATATGATCAGGAGGGCTAAATAATGCATGAGATCGTTTGCCGCATTCCTTCCGGATTTATAGAAGAAAAAAAATACGTTATTGATATAATCTCCGAATTTACCGGATTAAAATTTACCGTCGAAACATGTACTGAAGATTACGAATTTATTATGCCGAACGGCAAGAAAATAGTTTTCCGTGACAGTTTTTTCGGCGGACTTGGCAGGAAGAACACTTACATTGACAGAGAACTGATACCTGACGGAATAAAGATATTTAATTGCGGTCTTTGCGAAAATATGCCTGTAATATACGGCAATGATTCTTTCTACGATAACGATACTCATATAGAGCTGGGCATCGATATCTTCGGGAGTATTTTTTTCATGCTGAGCAGATGGGAAGAGGTCGCCGTAAAGGACAGGGACGACCACGGAAGGTTTCCCGGACAGCTGAGTTTCGCGGCTGGGCACGGGTTCATCCGCCGACCCGTCGTCGACGAGAATATCCTGCTGCTGAAGAAACTCATAAATAAACTTGATCCTTCGGTGAAGTTCAAAGAATACGAACCGAAAGTATATGTAACATCTGATGTCGATTCTTTCGATAAGTTCATGCGCGGAAAGACGCTCAAAATGTTCGCCGGGCATCTGCTTAAAAGGTGCAATCCGTTCATGTTCGCGTCCGATCTGTTCAAGTACGGTGCTAAACTTCTGGGC
The DNA here is from genome assembly GCA_003252515.1 of Candidatus Delongbacteria bacterium. GTDB lineage: Bacteria > UBA4055 > UBA4055 > UBA4055 > UBA4055 > UBA4055. The sequence continues at coordinate 14,276 of QKDR01000136.1, forward strand.
GTTAAGGATCCGTATGATAAATTCGGCAGGATATGTTCTATTGCCGGCAAGTTCGGAACGAAGCCCGTATTCTTCATACTCGCCGCGCCTGAAGGTCCGTACAACGACGGATGGTTCACAAAACTGGAAAAAGATACTGCGGTATTTAGAGAACTTGCGGAAAAAGGCGCAGGTATCGGGCTTCACTACGGTTATTTCTCGCTCTTGAGCGAGAATAACATCAGAGGTGAAAAATTCGAGCTTGAGAAGAAGTATTCCTTAACCTCTGAAAAGGGGAGAGCGCATTTCCTCCAGTTCGATGTCGGCGGATCGTACGATGTTCTCGTGCGCAGCGGGATAAAGGAGGACTACACTATGGGATACTCAAGGTACACGGGCTTCCGCTGCGGGACCGGCAGGACTTTCAGACCCTGGGATTTCAGCCGTAAATGCGCGCACGAAATTATAGAACACCCGCTTATCGTGATGGACACGACCTTATACGCTCACGGGAAAATGAAGAAAGATCAGATCACATCCGAAATAGAGTATTATCTGAATATCAGCAGAAAGTTCAGTACGGATCTTACGATCCTGATCCACAACTCAAGCCCCGCTTTCGTATTTGAAGCGATCGAAAAAGTAAAAAATAATTTAACGGATAAATAAATTTATGGGATCCAAAAGCAAAAAAGATAATATCTTCGAAAAAGTGGGAGAACTTTTCAATCAGAACCCGATCGCGAGCGGTACTATACTGAGCGTTGTCTTGGCGGTTTTCATGGCTTCGCTGATAATAAACAGGGATATCATCGCTTCGAACATGAGGTTCCTGGCTTTCATATCGTTCGTAATACCCGGCGCGGTCATTTTTATTTTCATTGGTTTCTATATCGGGATCCTGATGAACAGGAAGCAGGCGAAACAAGCTATGAAAGGCGACAGCGAGATCGGACTGAAGCTCGGGGCGGTAGCGTTCTACCATTCATGGATGCAGGATAAAACGACAAATCAGAAATTCCAGGCTGTAAAAGGGCCGTGCTGTACTGTCTGCGGGGAGGATTTCTGGGAAGCTGACAGGCTGGAAAAGAACGACAGGCTCGTATTTGAATGTCAGAAGTGCAGAAATACCAGTTCAGTGAAGCTCAGGGATCATGATCAGGTGAAAGGCGAGACCGAAGTGACTTTCCAGAGAGCGTACGAAAGGCTTAAGAAATATAGAGACAGGTTCGGAGGGGCCGAAAGAACAGCTCCGGTCTTCAAAGAGGGCAATGAATGAACGAAAGGCTGAAAAAGCAGATAGATTTCATACGAGAGATAGACAGGATAAAAGATATAATCAGGAAGTCGAAACGCTTCAAAAGCGACCTTTACGAGAACGACGCCGAGCATTCGTGGCATATATCGGTCATGGCGGTTGTACTCTTCGAATACTCAAACAGGAAGGATATCGATCTGCTGAGAGTGATCAAGATGCTGCTTGTTCACGATCTCGTCGAGATCCACGCCGGAGACTATATTTTCTACACCGATAAACAGGCCGAAAAGGAGCAGAAGGAGAAGGAAGGCGCGGAGAGGATATTCGGACTGCTCCCGGAAGATCAGAAAATGGAGTTCAAAGGACTGTGGGAGGAATTCGAGGCAAGGGTGACGCCCGAAGCAAAGTACGCACGCGTGCTGGATAGGCTCGAACCGATTATGCAGAACTACTACAACGATGGCAGTGACTGGGTCAAACACAAGATCACATCCGGCATGATCCTCGACCGCAACTCGATCATCAAGGACGGCTCGGAAGAGCTCTGGGAACACGTTCAGACCATGGTCAGTGAGATCGTCAGACGCGGAATAATCGAATAAATATCAAAGGAAATATTATGTCTAAAATGACTACAGTTTACAAAGGGGGACTGAAGACCGAATGTACGCATCATCTGTCCGGAACTAAAATTATGACCGACGCTCCGCCCGACAATAACGGGAATGGCGAGTTCTTCTCACCGACCGACCTGTTCACCGTATCCATACCGGCCTGCATCCTCACTATAATGGGAATGGTCGCTCAGACGCAGGGATTTGATATAGACGGAGCGGTAGCGGAAACTGAGAAGATCATGGCAGCGAATCCCAGAAGAGTAGCCGAAGTAAAAATAACGATAACGTTCCCTCACAACGATTACACCGACAAACAGAAAAGAGCTCTGCAGCACGTAGTTGACACATGCCCAGTGTCAGCCAGCCTGAGCGAAAAAGTCAACAGGATCGTTGAGCTCAAGTATAAAGGTGAGTAATGGGTATAATAAATTCCAGAAATCTTAAAAGAAAAAAACTGGCAATAAATCTAATATTATTTGCAGTCTTATACTTTTCAGTTTCATTTAACAAAGAATTTATACGACCGGTCTTTTGTAATACTCCGATCATCGGGATAATTACTGGCAGTTTCTCAAATTTTATGGCTGCCTATATTATCAGTCTTTTTCCTTTATCATCTGTTCTTTCAAAAAATATCAATCTCAGAAAAAGCCGATCAGTCGTTTATATCGTAGCTGTGGTCGTATTTATCCTTTTAACAATAGAAGAGATCAGACCGTATGCTGACGCAAGTTCCGTTTATGATATTTACGACATTATTGCGAGCGGAATCGGGTCAATGTTTGCCATTCTGACATTTGAAATACTGGCAAAAAGAATTAATGCTAAAAATGTTTTTACTAAATGAAAAATAAGGTAACCTATGGCATTCTTTGTTGAATACGAACCTGAGAATAAAAAAAAGCATAAAGATTTTTATGACAAATATGATCTGTTCCTTAGACAGGCAGTTTTTGAGGATTATGTCGAGGCTGCAAAGATCACGACTGTCAGGGAAGGTGAAAAGGCCGATCATGAGAAGAACCTCGAACATTTTAAAAAGCATTTTGAAAAAAAATCCAGAGAGAACGAGTATTTTATAGCTTATATCGTAGATAAAAAAGAACCTGACGCAGCTGAAAAGGTAATCGGATATTCGCATATTGAATACTGCGATTTCGGCAGAGAAGAATTCAAACAATATAAAGACCATAATACACCTTCGGGATGGTATCTGCTCGGGCTGGGCGTTTATCCTGAATATAGAAGGTTGGGGATAGGTACTAAGCTCACGGAGGTCAGAATGAGATGGGCTAAGGATAATTCTGACGAAAAAAAAGTGTATTTCTATACTAATCCCAAAAATGTCACATCGCAGAGATTTCATGAAGTAATGGGATTTAAGAGGATAGAGGGAGAATGGTTTTTCAAGGATAGACCCGCATTCAAGACGGTATTGTTTGAAATTGATATTTAAAGTTAAATATATAAGGTATAAGATATGGCAGATAAGTGTATAGGATGTGAAATTCAGGACGGTTCATTTGAAGTGAACGGCGGATTCATTCATGAATCAAAGAATTTCAATGTAATCCAGGACTGGAAAATACCGATCCCGGGATTTATGGTAATACAGTTAAAAAGACATATTAAAAGTGTTTCCGAATTCACTGAAGAGGAGCATAAAGAATACAGTACTTTTCTGTACGAAGTACGCAAGGCTATGAAAGAAGTGCTTGATATTCAAACGGTTTATCTGATCCAGGAAGAAGATTCAGTTCATTTTCATATGTGGCTCTTGCCTCTATATGACTGGATGGAAAAAGGTATTACCAATGCAAGGAAGAACTGTTACTATGCGAGAGATAACATGAATACGGAAGATAATATGAAGAGAGTAAATGAGTATATTCAGAAACTGAAGGATTATTTTAAGGAGTAACAATTTTTGTGGTTATATGCATGATTAATGTGAGATTACAATAAATGAAACAGTACTACGCTGAAAGGGCTAAAGAGCATGATAAAGTGTATCTCAAACCTGAAAGACAGGAAGAGATGTTACATGTGTATTTGAAAGAAGCATTTTCGGGACTTGATGTTCTCGAAGCGGCCTGCGGTCCGGGATACTGGATAGCGGAATATAAAAACGAATTTAATTTTTAACTGGCTAAAAAGTTTCTTGTATAAGTTAAACTTATGACGCTTAGATCAACGTTCAATACAAATGCGGGGCAATACGAAAAATCAAGGCCTAAGTATCCGGTAGGTATTCTTGATGAGATACGCAGGTTCAAGACTATTGATGAGGGGTCTGATATTCTGGAGATCGGATGCGGAACTGGAATAGCTACGGAGCTGTTCGCCGGAACGGGAGCGAATATCCTCTGCATTGATATAGGTGACGAACTTATTGATATAGCGAAAGATAAGCTCAAAGCGAAGAAAAATGTTTCTTTTGTTACGGGGGAATATGAAGCTCTTGAGTTCGACAGAAAATTCGACCTGATATATTCCGCGACGGCGTATCACTGGATAAAGCAGCCTGAAGGCGATTTGAAGACTATTAACCTGCTGAAAGATAGCGGGATATTTGCCGTGTTCAGATATATCCACACGAACAGAGAACAGGGATACTTCGCGGAGTCGCAGTCAGTCTACGCGAAATATTTTCCCGAACAGACTCCGAAGATCGAAAGCCGGGAGCTGATCAGCAGAGAACATTTCGATATTGTTCACAGAAAGGAATATCCCTGGAGCGTCATATATTCTTCGGATGAGTATATCGGTCTCATATCAACGTTCTCCGACTGTCTCTCTCTTGATGAAAGTGTAAGGGAGAAATTTTTATCCGAGCTTAAATCTCTTATCGATGTACATTACGCCGGCAAAGTCATGAAGGAATATCTTACAGTTCTCGAGGCAGGCAGAGCTAAGCCGATTCAATAAGCAATATTTTTCAATTTTCTTGACTTGATGCTGAGATTTGTTTAATTTCAGTATCTAAATTTGTAAGCGGGAAGCAATAAAATGAAAAAGTATTTTAATTATATTCTGGTAATATCACTCGTTTGTTCATCAGGAGCGATCTTCGGACGGGAAGGATCGGGATTAAAGAATCTTCTTCTGCCGGCATCCGAGATACTTACCGTGAACGGATTTGTCGCAGCATGTAACAGGTTCGTCTTCGATGCTGATTACGCCCGTATCAGCTTCAGCTCGATAGAATCGAATTTCAACGGTCCGTGGGTTTGGGACGACGACAATTTCGCCGTTAATCAGATCGGGCATCCGTATCAGGGAAGCCTGTATTATTCGCTCGCCCGTCATTACGGTCACGGATATTTCAAAAGCATGTTCTTCGCATCGTTCGGGAGCGCTCAATGGGAATATTTTATGGAAACGGAAAAGCCGGCGATAAACGATCTTATCACGACCAGTCTTGGCGGTGCTATGCTGGGAGAAATAACGGGCAGGCTGTCTGAGAACATACTTGACGATACTTCAGACGGACTTGAAAGGGCTGCAAGAGAGACCGGCGCGTTCATCATTAATCCTATGAAGGGCCTCCACCGCATGATTAGCGGGAGTATGTTCAGAATACGCTCGGTCAACGACCATTCCGGCAAAAAGGTAAAATTCGAGATCTCCGGAGAGAAAAAAATATACTCTTTCCTGAAGACTAAAGGGATCGATGAGAATAAAGCCGATTCGACTACTACAGTACCTTTCGCGAACTATAATTTCCAGATGATATACGGTGAACCGTTCAGTTCAAGGAAACCGCTGGACTATTTTTCCATGAACTTCGGATTGTCGTTCAGGAATGACATTGTAGCGAACGTTACAGCGAAGGGACTGTTGTGGAAAAAGAACGTTCGTGCTGAGAAATATGTGAACATGGCTTTAGGGATGGTTCAGAATTTCGATTATATAACCAGCCAGACTTATAAACTTGCTGAAAGTAGCTTTGGTATAGAATTCATGGCTGAAAGGATATGTTTCAAAGACTGGCATTTTCTGCATAATCATCAGGTCGGACTGATCGCACTGGGCGGAGCCAGTACAGAGTATTTCGTGGAGGTTGAAAGGAACTACAATTTTGGGCCGGGGGCGATCATAAAAATGGGTTTTGCCTTCTACAAGGATGATTTCGCAAAGGTCACAGTGAATATAGACAGATTCTGGATAAGAACATTATCGGGTGCGGAGGGAGTTGAATCGGTCGGCGTGGGAAGATTCGAAGCTCAGAAGAACATATATAAAGGTATAGGCGCGGCGGTATCGTACGTATTCTATGACAGGGAAGGCGTATATCTGTCGTATCCCGACGTTCAGGTGTTCAATCACGAGATCAGAGGCATGATAACATATAATTTCTATTAAGGGGGCGGATTTGAGATTCGGAAGACCGATCCGTATAATCATATCGCTGTTTTTGATCGCGGCGGTGTTGGCTGTCGCGGCCGTTATTATCTTATATATGAATTTTTCTCCGGAAGAAGTGAAATACGGCACTTCAGGCGAAGCCCTGAAATATTTTCACAGTACTTACGGCGAATGCAGGACGGCATTCCGTCTTTACTCGGAGAAACTTAAGGAAAAATATGACGGTACCGAAATTTCTGCGGTCAGGGTGGAAAGCAAAAGGGATACTTCGCTGTATATAGATTATTGTTATGTTCCGGCAAGGGTATTCCCTGAGAGACTTCTGATACTGACTTCCGGCGTTCACGGCGTTGAAGGGTTCGCGGGCAGCGCCGTTCAGCTGATGTTCGAAGAAGAACTGGCCGGAAGTACGATAGACGATAAGACCGGAGTACTGCTGATACATGCCGTCAACCCTTTCGGGTTCAAATATAACAGACGCGTCTCTGAGAATAATGTAGATCTTAACAGAAACTGTTCGTCTGACGGGAAACTGTATTCAAGCCGGAACCTGGGCTATGAGCTGTTCGAAAGAATGCTGAACCCGGAAGGAAGTCCGGGTTTTGAGGACGCCGGATATTATCTGTTCCCTTTGACCACGATACTGAAAATCGCGAGATATTCGGAAAAAAATATGAGACAGGCTATCCTGCAGGGGCAATATGGATATCCTGACGGACTTTATTACGGCGGGAACAGTCTCGAACAGGAAAACCGGGAGGTAACCGGGCTGATAAAGCGTTTCGCGGCAGAATACGGCATGATATTCGAGATAGATCTCCATACCGGATACGGCAAACGCGGCAACCTGCATCTCTTTCCAAATCCCGTAGAGGACGACAAAGTAAAAAAAGATATCGAATATCTGTTCTCAGGAAATAAGATAGACTGGGGGAACAGTGACGATTTTTATACGATAACAGGCAATCTTTCTTCATATATCGGCGAAATACTGCCCGGCAAATATTATCTGCCCATGGTCTTTGAGTTCGGCACTCTAGACAGTCAGACGCTGATGGGATCGATAAGGTCGCTTCATAATATGATAATCGAAAATCAGGGGTTCGGATACGGTTACGCATCTAAAGAGGACAGTCTCAGTGTCGCCGGGATCATTCGGGAGATGTATTATCCCTCGTCGGAAGCATGGAGATCAAAGATACTGGCGGATTCCAGGAAAATGCTGTCCGAAGCTTTGACAAAATTTAAAAATATGCCTGCACGTGAGGCTGATAACCAATAATATGCCGGAGGTAACTGAAGCATGAAGAGCATGATCTTGTCAACAGTCCTGTTATGTGTTATGACTGCTTCGTATGCAGTAAAGGAGGGAAAAATGGATATACTGGATAAAATAAACGTGATAGTTCATTCGACCGTGCGCATAGACGGCGATAAAGTGATATATTTCGATCCGTACAAGCTGCCCGGAAACATGTCGAAAGCCGACATCATTTTCATCACGCACGAGCACGGGGATCATATGTCTCCTGACGATGTGGCAAAGATAGCGACCGACAGCACCGTGATCGTCATTCCGAAGACTATCGCATATCCGTTCAAAGGAAAGGTAATTCAGGTGGCTGTTGGAGAAGAAACTGTCGTTGAGGGGATACCGGTCAAAGTCGTTCCCGCTTACAACACAAATAAACAGTTCCATACGAAAGACAAAGGGTGGGTCGGCTATATCGTGACTGTCGATAGTACTAAGGTTTATTTCGCCGGAGACACCGACCGCATTCCTGAAATGAAGGCCTTCGATGCGGATATAGCCTTATTGCCAGTATCAGGCACTTATGTCATGACCGCCGGTGAAGCCGCCAATGCGGCTCTCGACATCAAACCGAAAGTCGCCATTCCGATGCATTACGGCACTGTCGTAGGATCAAAAAACGATGCGGAGAGGTTTAAGGAACTGCTGAAAGGAAAGATCGAGGTCGTTATAAAGCGGTAAGATATCTTGAGAGTAACAGGCAAAATACAGATCGTGTTTCTGACTGCATGTTTTCTCAAACCCAGGGCAGACCATATCTGATGTATTATAGAGACTTGATTTTTTTAACTCGTGTGTTTACATTCTTCATATGAACGATATTTTATTTAATGCACGGAGGTAAAAATGAGAACAGCGGTCGTGTTATTTTTAACTTTTCTGCTTTTTACGGCGAATGTGTCAGCCCAGAGAACGACTGATGCGGAAGGGTCCAAAGATTATTCTCTTGTATCAAGGTTTAAAGGATCGGTGATAGAGTGGTATCTGCAGAAAAATTTTGACAGATATTTTATTCTTGATCTTAAGGATAACAAAATTTCCAATTTCGAGATTGATGGTGCGGTTACGAGGATACAGTATTCTGTAGGGAATGATCATTCCGTATTCGAAATATCGAAAAGCTACGAGAGCGCTTTAAAGGAGAGTGGATTCGAGATGATCACAGTTCTGGATGAGAAGAACTGCGGCGTGAACCTTCAGGAATATGTTTACAATAAGGAATTCAACGGGTTGAACGCTCTGCCGCCCGAAGCTCACAAGCCCGATTACAATGAAAATTTTTCATATCTTGCGGCAAAAAAGAAGATTCAGGGAAAAGAAATTTACGTCGTCGTCTTTACTACGAACCAGAATTATCCGCTTGTAACTTTCGATGCCATTGAAGTCAGGCTGATGGACGAGGATCTCGTTACAGTTAAAAGTTTAGACGAGAATATCGCCGATACGGGTCATATGGCCGTTTACGGTATTTATTTCGATTCCGGCAGGTCGGAGATCAAAGACGGATCGAAGGAAGCTCTTAGCAGCATTGCGGAGTATCTTAAGTCGAAGAAGGACGCAAAATATCTTGTGGTAGGACATACCGATAATACAGGAAATTTCGATGCCAATCTTAAGCTGTCTCTCGAAAGAGCTAAGTCGGTCATTAACGAACTCGTTTCGAAGTACGGAATAAGCGCTGCACAGCTCAAAGCTTACGGCGACGGTTCCACAGCTCCGGTAGCGTCAAATAAGACCGAAGAGGGAAGAGGGAAGAACAGAAGAGTGGAGATCGTGCTTCAGTAATGTGTTAAGACACATATGAAAAGTTGACAGGTCGGACTACTCTGAAAAAATTGGACAAACGGCTTAACATATTTTAAATTTATCAAAATTAAAATGTGAGGAAAAGTCTGGACGCAGAATATTCTATTTTATCACTCCGGAGATTCTCAAATCGAGAGTAATCAACAGTATCTCCAATCTTTTTTATGGTACAATATCCGAAGAAAATTTTTTCTGTTTTTTGTTATTGAAAATCTTGAAACGGAGTGTTATTTTGCCATTCAGAAATATATACATTACACGGGAGATTGATATGGGAGCTTTAAGAAAATTGATTGAAGTGGTTTTAGTGCTGCTGCTGGCGGAATTTTTATTTGCGCAGGGTAACGGGACGTGCGCTGATCTGACCGGGGGAGACTACTGGTTCGATTCAGGATCAAGTTTTAAATTTACGGATTTCTCCATCGAATTATGGGTTAATGCCTCTGACTGGACTGTAACGGACGAACAGACGATAATATCATGTACACAGTCGGGCGGTTACAGTATAGGCCTTTACAATAACAACGTACAGTTCGTTTACAGGAATTCGGCCAATAACGGTTATCTTTACTTATATTATCCTGCTTCATCGCTTGCATCAGGATGGCATCATATCGCCGTAACGCACAGCTCGACAGATGCCGATCTTTATGTGGACGGTGTGAATATCGACGGGGACGGTTCGACGATGAGTTATGATCCTGACAACAGTATCCTGATCGGAGCGGAAGCTACCGGTGATTCCACACCTGAAGGAAGGTATTTTAACGGTTACATTGATGAGGTAAGGTACTGGAATACGGTTCTTACGGCTGAAGAGATCCACTCATGGAGACACCGGATAATCAGCTCGGATCATCCTGAGATCGCATATCTCAGGAATTATTATAAAACCGATACGGACTGGAGTGATGGCTGGCTTGACGACGCAAGCAACAATGTGGGTGGGTATTCGGTAGAAGAGGATTTGATTAATACAAGCGGGGCTACAACTTCAGTGTCCTATGCCCCGTTCGCGGAATTCCCTTCCGGATATACAAATGATCCCGAAGCTCTCTGGTGCGGTAACGGTTCCGCGTGGACGGAAGGTTCTTCAGGGTTATACCTGATGGCAAATACGCCTTCGACGCTGCCTGCTGATTATTCATGCGTGTTTGCCAATAACGGTCAAACAGGTTTATCATACAGCGATATTCCGGCAGAAGTTGTGAGACGGTCCGCTGCAGTCTGGTTCATGTACGATGAATATAAAGGCGGTTCTCAGACAATTGATCTGAAATTCGACTTCAGCGCTTTCGGAGCGGACGAAATGGACGGAGGAACGAATGAGTTCTACAGACTGTTAAGAAGATCAGAAGTTACGGGTGAGTTCTCCGTTGTCGCGACAGCATCTTCAGTTTCAGGCGGAGAAGTAACTTTTTCTGCTTTCAGTACCGACGGAGACGCTTATTATGCGGTAGGTTTAGTTGAAACAGTCGCTTTCAGTAAGACAGGCGTCACCGGATATTTAACGGTAAGTTCGGTAAATCCGATAGATATGGACGGGGACGGGGATATGGATATAGTAAGTTCCGCTGATGTTAATAATGAAATCTCATGGTGGGAAAATGACGGCTCTCAAAGTTTTACTAAACATGTTGTTGACTCGTCATTTGATCTGTCCGAATCATGTTATCCTGCGGATATGGACAATGACGGCGATATTGACATTGTAGGAAGCTCAGCTGGTCTTGACGAAATAGCATGGTGGGAAAACGACGGGAATCAGAGTTTTACCAAGCATGTTATTGACGATACTTTTGACGGGGCGAATGCAGTTTATGTTGATGATATTGACGGCGACGGATATGCCGACATAATCGGAGCGGCAAAATACGGTAACGGGAGCGACGTGGCATGGTGGAAGAACGACGGCACACCGTCCGACGGCGGCTGGACAAAAAACAGCCTTTCCGACACCGTAAATGCTTATTCCGTCTATTCGACCGATATAGACAACGACGGCGATATTGATATTCTTTCCGGTGAATCTTCTAACATCGTATGGTGGGAGAACGTAGGAGGGATCTGGACAAGAAGATCAATAAGTTCAGGGAGTTATTTTTATTCGGTTTTCTGTGCGGATATGGACGGTGACGGATTTCAGGATGTTCTCGGCGCTGAATTTTCGGGAGACGCTATCTCGTGGTGGAAAAATGACGGTACGCCCTCAGATGGAGGCTGGATTAAATATTCCGTGGACATCGCTCTGGAGGGGGCGCAATCGGTAAAAGCCGCCGATGTTGACGGCGACGGTGATATGGACATTATGGCTGCAGCTTATCAGGCTTCCGATCTCGTCTGGTGGGAAAATAACGGGTCTTTGAGCTTTACCAAAAGAGTTCTGGATTCTGATTTTAATTATGCCCAGAATGTTAATTTTTCGGATCTGGACGGTGACGGTGATATGGATATTCTTGGCGGTGCATACAATGATACTAACGGGATCGCATGGTGGAAGCAGAGGATGTCTCCTATTTATCTGGCGTATCTGACCGGCGGCGACTGGTTTACTCCGGAATATATTCCCGGCGGGCAAGATCAGGCAATAGGAAGATTCTATCTTGAATCCACTTCTCCGTTCTCTCTGATCAGAGCGGATATCATGCTGAGCGGGGTCAGAAGCGGATACAGTGATTTCAGGATTTGGGAAAGCGCGGATGAATCATTCGATCCTGTCGAGGATATTCAGCTGGGTCCGGGCACACTGTCCGATCCCGGCGACGGAGGAGTTGTAGTATTTAACAAAGGTTATACCAGTCGTATCGATACCGGCAGAACTTATTATTTCCTCACTTGCGACATCGCTTCTGATGCTTCGGGAACTGTTCAGGCTTTTATTACGGACAATTCCTCCCTCGGTTTTTCAGGAGGAAACATATCCGGAACGATCAGCAATGTTACACTGTCGGGAGATAAGACCGTACATAACTTAGTTATTACTTCAACCGGAACGGATGTCAACTTAACATGGGATACTGTTGACGGTGTAAATACTTACGCGGTTTATTCGTCACAAGATCCCTATGGAACATTCACACTTCTGACAACCGTGGGGACGAACAGTTATACTGTTTCTGCGGCAGCAACTAAACTGTTTTATTATGTAACGGCTCTGGATTCGAAATAGTATCGGGTTTTGTCCGTAATGTCCTGAATTCTTGAACCTTATTAATGATCCCGTATCCGCGAAGCAGATCGAAAAGCTGCGGGCTAAAGTCAGGATTATATTGTTCTGATCAGGTATTTTGATATAATGAAAGGTAGAAAAAAAACTTAATATTTATTAT
>QKDR01000084.1 GCA_003252515.1 Candidatus Delongbacteria bacterium
CTGCTTTTGCTGACAGGTGTCGGTTGCGCCGAGATCATCACGGGAAAAGTAGTCGGAGTTACGGACGGCGACACGATCGATCTGCTTGACATGGACCAGAAATATACTATACGGCTTGACGGGATAGACGCCCCCGAGCTGGATCAGGCTTTCGGTCAGAGCGCGAAGAAATTCACTTCCGATCTTTGTTTAGGCATCGCAGTAACGGCGGATTATTCTTCAAAGGACAAATATGACAGATATATCGCTAAAGTCATGCTGCCGGACAGTACCGTGCTGAATGAAGCGCTACTCTCAGCAGGTCTAGCCTGGCATTACAAGCTTTTCAACATGGACATGAAATACGCTGCGCTTGAAGCTTCGGCAAAGGAACAGAAACTAGGATTATGGGACGACGAAAATCCCACTTCACCGTGGAAGTACAGGAACAAGAAGGACGAGGAGCCCAAACCGGATGAATTCTATGAGGCAAGGTATGTAGCTTCAGCCAAGTCCAATACTTTCCACAGACCGTGGTGCAAGATAGCTAAGATGATAGACAACGACGACCTTATTTACTTTGAAACGATTGAGGAAGCCGGTGAAAAAGGCCTGAAACCGTGTCTGGAATGTAATCATTAATGGATCTTTTTATCAGCATAGCGGGCGCGGTACTTCCGTCAATACTGATACTCAAGTATTTTCTTAAGAAGGACCTTCATCCCGAACCGTCGGCCGTAATAGCGGGAACATTTTTCAAAGGGATTCTTTCCGTTTTTCCCGTTCTGCTTATCGGAATACCGCTTGATTACATTAATCCTTTCAAAGGAACAGTGCTCCATGCCGCGGTATACACTGCCTTTGTAGTAGCGGCGATACCGGAGGAATATTTCAAGTTCAGAGTACTGAACCGCTACAGCATGAAGAACAGATCTTTCGACGAACCCATGGACGGGATCGTCTACGGAGTCACGGCATCGCTCGGTTTCGCGACGCTGGAAAATGTCATGTACGTCCTGCAGGGCGGTTTTTACACCGCAGTAATACGTGCAATAACTTCAGTTCCCGCCCACGCGTCATGGGGAGCGATAATGGGCTATTATGCCGGACAGGCCGTTTTCGACCCGAAAAGAAGAACTTCAGTGCACTTCGGCCTCATAACAGCCATGATCCTGCACGGTCTCTACGATCTTCCTTTAATGTACCTTGCTAATAAGGACGCTTTCGAGGGCCCGCACGAAATGACGGAGAGCGAGAGGTACGCAGTCCTGCTTTTCATCGGCGTATTAGTTGTCAGCATAGCCTTGGCGGTAGGCTCGGCCAGAAAGCTCAACATAAGGCAGAAAGAGAACAGGAGCCAGATCGTTGAATAATAAAAATAAAGAAAATATGCATTTCGCCGCTAAGAAGATAGAGCGTAAAAGTTAATCATTATGAAGCTGATAAAATAAATTCTGATCTGTTTCTACTTCCTCAAATACTCAAGTATCATTTCTTTTGTCACATTCTCAATTGGTTTTGATTTGCTGTTTTCTGTGCTTGAAATCACATAGTAGAACATTTTGTCTCCGAAGAATGGGGAAGACCAGGTCGTTCCGTTAAATGTACCGAAATCTGACAGATCAGAGAAGCCTGTAAATGGCTCGAATGAAGCATAAACTTTATATGATATTGCATCTGCAGCCGGATCCCAGGATATTATCATATTTGTTCCGTTCACAGCAGTAGTTACATTCTGCGGTGTTTGAGGGAATTGCCCGGTAAGATACGGATAGCCTCCGTTCAGTAACGGGTTGATACTCCAGATATCTTCATCACCATAATAGGATTCACCTGCAAAATCCCATTCAGAATATGTTGACTGGGTCTGCATTTCAGCAGTTGTTTTTCCTGTACCTCCGGTGGAAGTGCTCTGGTGCGAAGTTTCCGTATCCCAGTAACTACTGAATATATTAACATTATAATTAATTTGTGATCCTGAAAAACCTCCGGTGTCTGTGTTGCCGTATACATAACCGTTTGAGTAACAACGATATATATCTATATAGTAAGAAGATCCTACATATCCTACGAATCCTCCTGATTTGCCTGATGAGTTGTAAACATCACCTGTTGAATAGCAGTTATATACATTTCCACCTATGATCTTACCGGCAAAACCGCCTACTTCATACTCTCCGGACACATTCCCGGTACTGTAACATTTCATCATACCGAAATCTTCAGCGTCAGGGCTGTTGTTAGTGCCAATTAAACCACCTACGGTATTAATGCCGGTTACATCACATGAACTGCTGCAGTTCATCATATCCCAGTTGTTTACTCCAACCAGACCGCCTAATCCAATGTCCCCACCCATAGGGTTAACACCGGTAATTGTAGCTATAATAGTACCCGAAGAATGACAATTGGATATTGAACGATTATTTATTCCTGTTAAAGCCCCGGCAAAACCACCTACATGGTAATCGATATTTTCAAGGATGATATTTTTCAGATTGCTGTAAGTCAATAAAGGATCATAAGAAGAACGGAATAAACCTACCGGGTCTGTATCAGTCGGAACATTGATGTACAGATCTGAAATAGTAAAATTCTGACCGTCAAGATATCCTTTGAAAGAAGTTTGATAATAATAACCGCCGACCGGAACAAAACCGGCTCCCGCATTCCATGTTCTGGTTTCGGAAGCATCGATGTCGTTCATGATTATATAATGTGCATCAAGATATAAGTTCATATTCTGAAGTTCGGTTACATTAGTTATCTGATAGGGATCTGCTTCAGTTCCGCTTCCGCCAGCGAACTGAGCATTCAGGGTTATTGTAAAGACTAAGAAAAGCATTACAGTGATATTATACATAAGTTGCTCCCGTCATGATTAAATTAAAGTAATCACGGAAACTTAATTACGCAACTTCAATTTTTTTTAAAATAACTCTTTCCAAATCGGAAGACTTGAAATATATTCTCGTGTAAAGTATATACATAGGAAAAGTTTCATGGCGTATCGGAAACTTGAGCAGCAGATGTAGTCAACAGAATACGTCGACATGCTTCTCAAACTGGTGAAGCTTATCTATCAGCAGATAAATTTACAGCATAATAAATATTATTAAATAAAACTTGACAATAATTAACTTATAGGTTAACTTTGAGCATAATGAAGAAGAAATCCGAATCAATAACGTTTAAAGAACTTAAGATACCAGGTGAGAATGTGTTTTTTAAAGTTTTCTACGTCTTTAAAAACGGAAGATCACAAGTGATGGAATCGTTTGGCGGATTGGAAAAGAGCATTCAGAAAAATGTTAAAAGTCTCATCATCCGTATGGCTCAGATCAGGGATTTTAAATCTAATAACATCAAAAGAAATATGCATAAAAATTATAAATATGGAGAGCTAAAACCGCACAGGCACAGGTTCTTTTTCTTTATAAAGTTTATGGATAATATAATTTTTTTCAGATATGAAGAGAAGAAAGAAGATTCACTGGGTGACGATATTTATCAGGCAATACAAAAGGAGATGGATGAATATGAAAAAGCATTCGAGCAATACATACAAGGAAATTGAGGACTTCTTTTTAGAAGCCCCCGATGCTGAAGAAAAAGCCTGGGGAATGATCCACGATTTCTATCATCTGGTACTTACCGAGATGGAAAATAAAAAAATCAAACGTGCCGATATTGCGAGAAAGCTGGATATTTCCGCAGCGGCCGTTTCCAAGCTGCTGAACAAAACTCCCAATCTGACTATCATAAAAATGGTTGAATTGGCTGACAGCGTGGGTCTGGACTTGGAACTGAAACGTGTAAAACAGGAATCAGCTGATAAAAAAGCAGCGATTCATTATAATTGGTTGATGCATTCAGTTGAAACAATTGAGATCAATTCTAATTCTGATTACTTCAAAACAAAAGCAGATAAGCACTTGTACGAGCAAATTAAAATACAACCTATGTCAGTAAATGATTGCTCATTGAGATATGGAGGATAAAATGGAAAAGAATGAAACAAAAACTGTAAGTATACAAATTACAGAAGTAAAAAATATAAAATACTTCGAGAATCCTTTGACGGATTTCAACTTCAAAAATGAATTTGACAAGGCAAAGGCTACATTCAAAATTGAAATGAAGATGGGTATTTTTGAAGAATTGGAGATATTTGACCTTATCTTGGAGATCGTATATAAGAACATCGAAGAAGGTAAAGAATATGACTTGTTCGGAATAACAACATCTCATAAATTCAGAATACTGAACCTGATGCAACAATTAACAAAAGATGAAAATGGTCAGTACAAAATACCGAATCAAGTTTTAGCTTCACTGCTCGGTATCTCATTGTCTGGCACAAGAGGAATGCTTTCTTTGTTGAATAACAATGATGATTACAGGAAGATAGTTCTGCCCGTTATGAATCCTACAGAAATACTTAAGAATTTAAATAAAGTTCAGAAATAATTAAAAATCCTGATGTATAAAGTCATAACAAGCGAAGATCAGTATAATCAGTATATGGATAAATTCGAGAAACTAATAGATATTGTTCTGAGTGTAACTGAAAGTGATAATTAACAGAATGATCAGCAACATGCATCTTCTCATATACTTCTCCATAAAATTAAGCTTAAAAAGAATATAAAGCCATAATAACTGCATGTCAGGTTGGGAACAGCTTGATTATTAAACTTATTTTTCGTATAATCCAACGATTATATTTTACAAAAAATTCAAATAGGAGAGAATCATGAAAAAAATTATCAGCACACTCATTATCTGCATGCTCTTTTCTTTTGCAGCAGCACAGGAAACGACAACGAAAGGTGATTCTGACTATCTTGGTGAGATCATGCTTTTCGCAGGGACATATACACCCATGAATTATATGGATTGTGCAGGTCAGACATTGCTGATACAGCAATATTCCGCTTTATATTCAATACTCGGCACGACTTACGGCGGAGACGGTTATACTACTTTTAATCTCCCTGATCTTAGGGGAAGAGCGCCTATAGGTTACGGCGACGGTCCGACAACTTCTTACAGACCTTTAGGTCAGCAGGGCGGATATGAAACAGTGCAGCTTTACGAATATCACATGCCCTCTCATACACATTCCGGGACTGTTACTTCTACAGGTACTGTAATGTGCGATACCGGAACCGCTAACGACGATTCCCCTTCGGGAAGAAGCCCGTCAAGAGCGGAGATCGACGTTTATTCCACGAACGCGCCCACTATCCCCATGGCGGACGGTACTGTTACAACTACCGGCTCCTTCACCACCAATACTGCCGGAGACAACAATGCTCACGAGAATATGCCTCCTTACCTTACAATTAGATACTGTATCTGCGTGGAAGGATTATATCCTCCGAGAAGTAAAGAAGAAAAATAATGAAATTTATTCCGGGGAACAAAATGAAAAGAAAAATTATTTTGATGATATTGACATTTTCTGTTCAGTTTTTTGCTCAGGTGATTCTTACAGTCGATTTCGAGACCGCGGATCAGAACTACACTCTGCTGAACGGAGGTATATTTTCGACTGAAGACTACTTTACTAGAAGCTATAACGGCGACGCTTCGGCAAGTCACGGCAGTTTCAGCGGAGTTCAGGGTACCTATTATCTGGCGGGAAGAGACATTCACGGACAGACGGGACTGTATTCGACGGGGAAGCTGAACATCGACGATATAAACGTGAGCGGGGCGGACACCGTGTCCGTTGCTTTTTCAATCGCGGCCAGAGCGGCGAGCGAATATGAGTCCATGTCGAGCAATTTCGGCAGCGATTACATTTACGGACGGTACAGCTTTGACGGAACGGTCTGGACGAAATTCGCGCAGTTCACGGGCAACAGTTCGTCGAACGAAGGCTATATATCCGAAGACACCGATCTGGACAGCACAGGGGACGGCACAGTACTCGACGAGACCATGAAACAGTTTATATACCCCATACCTGTCACCGGTGATACTTTAATGTTGAGATTCGCGATCTACAACAGCAGCAGTCAAGAGGTGTTCGCGCTTGACAATATTATAATATCCGGTTATGTGCCGGTAAGTTTAACTGCTCCGCAGAACCTGATGACGGTCTCGGTGACTTCATCGCAGGCCGGGCTTGAATGGGACGCAGTTACCGGAGCGGCGGTCTATCACATTTTCAGATCTGTTGATCCTTACGGTACTTTCAGCGAGATCGGCACTTCCGCGACCAACAGTTATACCGACACAGACGTTTCGGCCGGAAATAAATATTTCTATTATGTGACTGCCGGGAATTAAACGCAAGATTACAAACGAAAAAGGCGTGTACTTTTACACGCCTTTTTTACATTATCAGGTCGTTTATCTTTCGCCGAAATAATATTCGAGCACTTTGAACGGTTCTTCCACATCCCTACGGTCATACTTTCTGCCTTCGGGATCGGATTTCCCGGACTTCCAGAGCTGATAATTGCCTTTCAGAATAAGCCAGTAATTGTAATATGAATAATTACCGAGCGTGAATTTATGCCCGAAAGCCATGGATAGGATCTTAAGGCTCTGTTTAGATTTCTTCAGATCCGTTCTGGTGATCTGTTCGAATATCCGTTCCGGATCTCCTTCATCGTGCAGTATGTTCTCAGCTTTAAGGTAATCCGAAATGAATTTTTCGTCGAAGTGAAGAAGCGATGTTTTATGGATCTTATTTTCGAATTTCCCGTCTATGTTCCTCTCGATCTCTTTCAGTACCGCATCTTCCGGGCCTTCTCCAGTCTGACCGTACCATTTTCTGATAAGGTCGAAAAGTTCGCCGGAATGTGCCTTTTTAACCGATATCAGGTAGCGTATCGTTCTGAATCCCGATATCAGCAGTGATGCCGTGAAAATAAATATGATAACATAGAAAAAATTCGTCATCCGTTTATTCTTTTAATGTCCGCCCCGAGCGCATTTATCTTCTTTTCTATTTCCTGGTAACCTCTGTCGATCTGCCGGATGTTCCTTATGACCGAAGTGCCTTTCGCGGACAGCGCCGCTATCAGAAGGGCCATACCGGCCCTGATGTCGGGTGAGGAGAGTTCTACGGGTTTTAGCTTCTGCGGGCCTGATATAACGACCCTGTGAGGATCGCAGAGAACGACCTTCGCGCCCATCCTGATCAGCGAGTCCACAAAGAACAGCCTGCCCTCGAACATTTTTTCGTGGATCATGACCGTTCCTTTAGAGAACACCGCGGAGACCACCATGATGCTGGTGAGGTCTGCCGGAAAACAGGGCCAGGGCTGGTCTGAGATCGACGGTATCTTTCCGCCGAAGTCGTCCAGTATGACAGGTTTCTGACTACCCGGGACGAAGATGTCTTTTCCTTTAACCTCGAACTCTATACCGAGCTTTCTGAAGGCTGGAAAGATCACTTCCATGTGAGGCGTGTACGCCTCCTTTACGGTCACGCCGCCGCCTGTGCAGGCGGCAAGGCCCATGAACGATCCGGCCTCAATGTGATCGGGGAGTATCCTGTGCCTTGTGCCGTGAAGCTTCTTAACTCCCTTTATGACGAGCCTGTTCGAGCCGATCCCTTCTATGTCTGCTCCCATTGAGACGAGCATGCTGCACAGGTTCTGCACGTGCGGCTCGCAGGCGGCGTTGTAAATACATGTGGTACCGGGGGTCTTCACGGCAAGCATGACCGCGTTCTCCGTCGCCATTACCGACGCCTCGTCCAGAAGGATATCAGCGCCTTTGAGCTTTCCGGCTTTAAGCGAAACCCCTTTTTTGCAGTGGATCATCTTTACGCCGAGCTTTACAAAGGCGAGAAGGTGCGAATCGATCCTGCGCCGCCCTATCCTGTCGCCGCCGGCAGAGGGGAGAGGCACTTCGCATTTGCGCAGTATCAGAGGCGCGAGAAAAAGAAGCGAGCTTCGTATTTTGGATGACAGGTTCATGTCAAGTTCGCCGCTCCTTATGTCCGCGGCTATGAAACTGAACGTGTTGTTCTTCAGCTTTTTAACCTGCGCACCAAGGTTCTGAGCTATCTGTATCATTATGCCGGTATCAATTATATCCGGAATGTTCTCGATGATAACTTCCTCGTCGGTCAGAAGAGTTGCCGCTATGGCCGGAAGAGCCTCGTTCTTATTGCCTGAAGGGTATATATCGCCTTTCAGCTTTTTTCCACCGTTTACCGTAAAATAATCGTTCGAAGGCATTTCTTAACTCCTCTATGAATTTCTTCTGTTCTTGACTCTTTTTCTGACCGAAGGCATGACCTTCTTTATGTCGGCGGCCTTCTTTTTACCTTTTGCGGAGATCCTGAGAATAGACTTGCCGGCTTTATTGAATTCCAGTACCAGATTATAATCGCGCACTCTTTCCGTCATTTCAGACAAAATGCCCGAAAGCACCTTGCAGAGGCTGAACTTTCTTCTCGTCGTAAGATTATTAAAAAGAAGCAGGCCCGTTTCGAACACTATATCTGTATTTTCAGCTTTAGAATCCTTTACCGTTCCTATCAGTTGTTCAGCCGTACCGTCCGGTTCTTTTTTGGTTATGAACCTTATGACGGAATTAAGCATTCTGCACAGTTCGTTCTTTCCTGAAACGCATTTCCTGATATGTTCAGCCGCTTCTTCGTATTCTTCCAGTGATGCCAGTACAAGCGCGATTTTAAGCTCGAATACAGGATCTTTTCCCTTAACCGCCGGTTTTATTTTTTGTATTGCGTTCTCAAAAGTCTTCAGAGCGAGTTCCTTTTCTCCGTAGAACTGGTAAAGTGAACCGAGTTCGTAAAAGATCTCGCTCTTAAGCTCCCGCTTTCTGGTCGTTTCAGCCAGCGACTCAAGCAGAGATACGGACTGCAGGAACTTATTCTGATAACCGTATAGCCTTGCGATAAGTATGTTCGTCGCGACTGTAGCGTCCGATCCTGAGCCGGAACTTTTTTCCGAACCGAGAATATATTTGCAGTAATCTTCTGCCGCCTTGTGATCCCTTTTCTTTAAAGATATCTCTACCATCAGACCGGTGATCTCGCCCGTCCGGGCGAAATTGAGTTCCGAAGTGTACTTGTCAAGCAGTCCGGTCAATAATTCCTGAGCCGTTTCCGTATCGTTCGCAATGAGGCTTACACGGGCTTTAAGGTATTTGTAATCGTCGGTCCCTGTCACTTCAGGTAATTCAGAAGCGGCGGCTTCGATCTCCGCGAAGTCTCTGACCGCTGATCCGGGTTTTCCGCTGTCGAGCTTCATTATCATATCGAGAACGGAGATATTAAGCTTTACTGAAGTAAGCTGAAGTTTTTCCGCGATCTCCAGCCCTGTTTTGATGTACTGTGAAGATTTTTTTGATTTACCTGAAGCTATGTAGCATTTCAGCAGGATGACGAAAAGATCGGGAGAATATTCGCTCTTTTCTATTTTAATAAGATGATCTATCGCTTTCTCGAACCTTTTTACCGTATCGAGAGGATCCCCGGCATCGAACAGATATTTTGTCTGCTTAAGATTGAACAGCCATCTGTCGACGGGACAGACAGCTTCCTTTATGCACATCCTGAAAAGCAGTTTGTCGGCTATCTCGAGCATGTTCCTCATCGCCAGGAACTGAATACCTTTATGCGCGTCGGATATCAGTTCAGGAAGGAGGGAGATAAGTTTTTCATTGTTCTCGGCTTTGTAATAGTGCAGGAATACCTTGAACCCGAATTTCTCGAAGCCTTTGGTCTCGAAAAGCTCGCCGAGAAGTCCGTGAATGAGCTTTCTGTTCTTTTCGTTCACGCTCCTGTAGACTTCGGTTATGACGGATATTTCTGATACCGTATAATGGTCACCCTCGTTAATTATGATGCCCCTGTCCTCGAGCTCTTTTATCGCATCCCGTTCGTCCCCGGGATAGTTGATGACGTGAAGCAGCCAGTCAAGATCGCTGGGATAGAAATCGTCTCCCATTACCGATATTATTTTAAGGATGTCCGAAGCGTTCTTTGAAAGAGAAGCTATCTTTTCGTGATACATGTCCGTGAGGTTGTCCGGTATGTTCTTCAGGTCAGGATAGTTTATGCAGACCTTATTGTCCGCGACGGAAAAATATTCTTTGTTCGTGAGATACTGAATGAACTCAATAACCGTATACAGGTTGCCACCGGTAGCCTTATGGATGAAATCAGCCGTCTTTCCGGCTATTTTCATTCTCAGGAACAGCATCTGAAGCATCTTTGATATCTGCACCTTGTTCATATCGCTGATGTGCAGGTACTTCACGGGGAGCTGTATATTATTCGAATTGTTCTTGTCGTCCGAACAGAGTATAAGTCTGAGCCTGTCCTGAGCCGAAGCGACGATCTCGAACAGCATCTTCTCACAGTTGGCGCTCACCCACTGGTGGTCGTCTATTATGATCGTAAAAGGGTCCTGATTGAGTTTCAGGCAGTCGGTCAAAGCTTTCTTCAGACTTGTACGGTAATCCCCGTATTCGAACAGAAGAGTTTCCTCAGGTTCCATATCTCCGAAGATCAGGTTCACGAAATAAGTCAGATTGGCTTTGTTCATCGCGGGAAGGATCGAGTTGGATATCCTGCCTGTAACGTCGTCTATGCCGCCGAGTTCTCCGTGTCTTTTTATAAAAAGGAGGTTATACATAAGGTCGTGTATTATCTTGAATTCTCTGGTAGAATGTTTTTTCTCTCTTATATGGATTATACCAGTGCTGTCGGTCCTGCTCAGAACTTCTCTTATGATGCCCGATTTGCCCGATCCTTTTTCGCCCCATACATAAAGGACTTTCTCTTCGATATTCCCGCTGATGAACTCCTCGACGGTGTCTTCTTCGTCGCGGTTGAAATAGATGTTCCTGATCTTTTTCGATCTGCTGATCTCGACTCCCGTTGTTGTCCAGATGTTCTTTAATCCGCACGCTTTTATCTCGTAATTCTCTATGACGGAGACAGAAGTCCTGTCGGAAAGCAGAACGTCCGGCAGCTGATCCATATCCTCCGAAGGGAGGTTCCATTTGAAGGGATGTCTCTTATCCTTTTCATCAGCCGTGATCACACCGATCTTTACCGGAACGCTGGTCCTGAAATCTTTCATCAGAGACCTGATCCTTGATATCAGTATCCCGCACTCGCCGGCAAGTCTGAGGATCGTGGCGAAATCATTCGACACCGAGCTTTTAACGAGCATGGATTTATAGTCGGACCGCTCTACTTTTCCGGAAATACTTTCCAGTTCGGATTCGAGATAAGACGAAATGTTCTCGAAAAGAATGTCGATATCCTTCTTGTAAACATCTCTCATCAGTCTGTAATTAGTTAAGAAAATATAAAGTCTGTACTCCATTCGGGGTTTGTCCTTTTTAATTTAGTCGGTTCCGTATATTTTGCGGTATTCTATCATTTTCTCTATCATTTCCGAGCTTACCGTATTGTTCTCTTTCAGATATTCGATGATCTCTTTTATGTTGACGATTGGGTAGAAATTTATTCCGAGCGACTGGTGAAGTTCCTGGATCGCCGAAAGTTCTCCGGCTCCTTTTTCCATCCTGTCGACCGATACGACGACCGATACTATCTTCGGAGCTCCGCACTGTTCCAGAAGCGCGAATGTTTCTTTTATGGCGGTCCCGGCCGTGATCACGTCGTCTATAAGAACGATCCTGTCTTCAGCGCTCAGAGGCTTTCCGACGATAAGCCCGGAAGCGTCGCCGTGGTCCTTGGACTCTTTTCTGTTGAACGAATAAGATCTGTTGATCCCGAACTCCGAGAACAGGGAAGAGGCGCATGATACGGCTAACGGTATGCCTTTGTACGCCGGTCCGAACACCACGTTAAAGTCTTCGGTAACTCTGTCTTTTATTGTCTCCGCGTAGAATTTTCCCAGTTTATAAGCCGCTTCGCCCGAATAAAGCATTCCGGTGTTTAGAAAATACGGTGACATTCTGCCCGACTTTAGCTTGAATTCGCCGAACTTTAGCGAATTGTTAGCGATCAGAAAACTTATGAACTCTTTCTTGTACTCTTTCATTATTTACCTCATTTATTCAATTTCTATTTCTTTAAAGTCTTCGGCGAGATTTATGACGCCTCTGTATTTTTCGGAACATTCAATCCTGAACTCGTTTATATTGGTATATGACGCGCTGAAATGGTAGAGCAGGATGTTGTTAACGCCGCTCCGTTCGCACACGTTCCCCGCCATTGACGCCGTAAGATGGGTGCGTTCCTCCGCTCTCGCCCGGTCCCTCTCCAGAAAAGTGCTTTCTACTATGGCGGTGTCAGCGTCCTTGAAGCAGGCGTAAAGGCCTTTACACAGATAGGTGTCACCGGCGAAAGCGACCGTTTTTCCCGGTTTGTCATCGGTAGCGACATTCCTGAGGGTCACTTCTTTCCCTTCTCCGTTAAGCACTGTCTCGCCGGATTTGAGCTGCCTGCAGACCGGGCCTTCGCTCAATCCGAACTCCTTCAGTTTCTCCGGGATGATGTTGCCGGGGATGTCGTTGAACTTCAGTCTGTAACCGTAGCTTTCGATCCTGTGGTTCAGCAGATGGGTCGTGACTGTAAAATCGCCGAACCGGAATTCGGCGCCGTCCGTTATTTCGAGGATCTCTGTCCCGAAATGCAGCTTCGATCCCGTAACGCCCAGATTATATTCTATGAACTCCCTGATCCCTTTCGGTCCCGCTATCACGACGTCCCCGGCTATCCTGAACATGCTTTTCGTTGAAAGCATGGGAACGAGTCCGGCCAGATGGTCGAAATGAAGGTGCGAGATGAAGATGTACTTTATCTTGCTGAGCTTATAGCCGGCCTGAAGAAGCTGGCGCTGCGTTCCCTCCGCGCAGTCGAACAGTACCCCGTACGGTTCTAGGGCGAGAATAAAGGAAGAACAGTTCCTCTTTTTTGTAGGCGCACCTCCGCTGCTTCCCAGTACTATTATCTTCAAATCTCTTCCCGGTCGTTTTCCATTATATCTTTATCGAACATGAAATAAACGTTACCCGACTTTGAAATATTCCTCGTTACGAACTCATTCGAACAGTATATGTCCAAAGCCTCTATAATATCATCGTAAAACATCTTAAATGCAAAGATTATTTCTGAAAGAAATATATGCCCGTCCTCCGATTCAAGCCCTAACCCTGTAAGGATATCGAAGAATTCATCCGCAGTTGAGACGTCCAGAGGCCTGTATTTTTCCGGCAGGGCAGGGAATACGTATTCAAAGCTGTCCTTATCCGTTACGCTGATCGTGGCGACCCCGTCTTTCACCATTTTATTCAGCATATCTTTAGTCTGATCCGGATCTTTGAATTTCCTGATCTCCGCAGATGACAGCTTACCGCCCTTTGACACTATTCTGACGAGCATATCGTGATAAACCCTCTCAGGATCTTTTTTTTTGCTGAAGAACATGGCTTTCTCCTATCTTTTCGTGAGATTCGCGTATCTCACCATCAGTTTCTTTATGCCGTAATCGTCAAAATCCACAGTTACAACGTTCTTTCCGGACGAGCCGTCCACATCAAGAACGATACCCTCACCAAATTGCCTGGAGTAAACTATATCCTTTTTCTCGAAAGACTGTTCAGTTTTTCTGTCCGGACGCCTGTTGTCCCATCCGGAAGTTCTTTCATATCTGATCTGGCCTTCGTCGTATTTTGTATAACCTGTTTTATCCACGCACTCGTCCGGCAGGTCATCGAGGAACCTTGAGGGCATGTACATCCCGTGGTCGCCGAAGAACCTGCTTCTTTTGACGTAGGTCGAGATGAGAAGATTCTTCTTCGCTCTGGTGACGGCCACATAGAACAGTCTTCTCTCCTCCTCGGTCTTGAGCGGTTCAAGCGGATTGACGAACGGGAACAGCCCTTCGTTCAATCCCGTGATGTAAACATCCCCGAACTCAAGCCCTTTCGCCGAATGGACGGTCATGAGAACTATCCTGTCCAGATCGTCGTTGTAACTGTCTATGTCGGAAAGCAGCGAGACTGAAGTAAGGAAATCCAGGATCGTATTGTTCTCTTCCGTCCTCACGAACTCGGTCACGCCGTTTAAAAATTCATACAGGTTATCTATCCTTGAGCTGTCTTCCGTGGCGTCGGAATGCCTGATATAATAATCCTTCAGGCCCGATATCAGGAACACTCTCTCAGCTACTTCCCGGGCGTCGGCTTCACTTCCCTTGAATTCTTCGAATATATCAAGGAAATTATTCTTTTTCCCGGATATTTTTTTACCCTTTGACAGTTCGGGAGCGAGCATTCTGAAAGACTCAAAATACGATATCTGATTGCGGAAAGCGTGGATCTTGATCTTTTCCAGAGTGACTTTTCCGATCCCGCGCGGAGGAAAATTGACGATCCGCTCGAACGACACGTTATCGTCCGGATTAACAAGCAGCCTGAGATAAGCTATGATGTCCTTTACTTCTTTCCTCTCGTAGAATTTTAAACCTCCGACCACAATGTAGGAAAGACCTCTTTTCCTGAGATTTTCCTCTATTATCCTGCTCTGAGAATTAGTTCTGTATAGTACACATATCTCACTGAGTTTCGTTCCGGCGGCCGCCGAATCCAATATCATGCCTGTGACTTTTTCCCCTTCTTCGTTGTCGCTGTGAGAAGAGATAAGTTTCACTTTGCTGCCGTTCCCGGCTTCCGTGAAAAGGTTCTTTCCCAGCCTCTGAGTGTTCCGTGCGATGATCGAATTCGCCGTACTGAGTATGTTCCCGGTGCTTCTGTAATTTCTTTCAAGCTGAATTACCGGGCAGTTCTTAAATTTATCCTTAAAGAACAAAATGTTATTTATGTCCGCTCCTCTCCAGCTGTATATGGACTGGTCCTCGTCCCCGACAACGCAGACATTCTGATATATCTCCGACATCAGGAAAACAAGAAGGTCCTGAACAAAGTTCGTATCCTGATATTCGTCCACACAAATGTATTTTATCCTGTTCTGGTAGTCGAAAAGCACTTCTTCCTCAGCTCTGAATAACTTTACAGTCATGCAGATAAGGTCGTCGAAGTCGAAGGCGTTGCAGCTTTTAAGCTCTTTCTGGTAATCCGAATATACGTCTTTCAGTTTGTCGTCGAAATAATCGTCCGAGCCATGGTCGTAGTCTTCAGGATAGACCAGCCTGTTCTTCAGTTTCGAGATCATGCCGCTCACTTTCTTTACCGGAAAGGCCGTACTGCTCAGATTGTTCTTCTTTATCATCGCTTTTATGACCTTTTCCGAATCCTCAGCGTCGTAGATCACGAAATTCGACTCGTAGCCGATCAGGTTCGAATGTCTTCTGAGTATCCTGGAACAGATCGAATGGAAAGTTCCGGCCATGACCGACCTGCCTTCCTCGCCGACGGATTTTATTATCCTTTCCCGTAATTCACCCGCCGCTTTGTTGGTGAAAGTGACGGCCATGACTTGGTTCGGATACGCTTTCTTCGACCGCAAGATATTGACTATGCGTTCGACGAGCGTACGCGTCTTTCCGCTGCCGGCCCCGGCTATTATAAGCAGGGGCCCGTCAGTAGTTTCAACGGCTTCTTTCTGTTTCGGGTTCAGTTCGTTTTTCATTTAGAGTTTCTGTATGTCCGCTTCTATCTTTATCTCCCACCACATCCCGTTCTGGAGTTTTTCGCTGAAGTCGGAAACAACACGGAAATCTATTATTCTGCCCGCGTATTCGAGCTCCGGTTTTCCTTTATCGTCGGATACGATGTTGAACCCGAACTGTCTCAGCGCGTCATTCTTCGCGTCCTCGATAGCTTTCTCCTTCGATTCGCCGTACCCGTTGGCGCTTACGGTATCGAAATTTATTTTTTCCTGCACGATATTCTGCTTTTGCGCGTCAGCTTCTTTCTTCTCCGTACAGCCGGATATCAGCATTGCCAGGAGGATCATGATGACCGTCGTTGTTTTCATATATGCCTCATTTTTTCTTTTTTCTTTTCAGGCTTTTTCTAAGTTCATCGAGCTTTGCCTTGTCCTTGAGATGGTCTTCCAGCGTAAAATTGAAATAATGCGATCCGTCACCCTTCGCTACCATGTAAAGATATTTCTTGTCCGAAGGTTCGAGCGCGGCTCGTATCGCTTTTACGGAAGGATTGTTGATCGGTCCTGGAGGAAGTCCTTTATAAATGTACGTATTGTACGGATTGTCGATCTCTATATCTTTGAAAAAGAGCCTTTTAGGTTTTCCGAAAATATACTGTACAGTCGGGTCGGCTTGAAGGAGTATGCCTTTTTTCAGCCTGTTGTTGTATACGGCGCTGATGTCGTTTACTTCGCCGTAGACCATTACCTCGCCCTGGATTATCGAGGCCAGAGTGACGATCTCGTGCTCCGAATACCCGCTCGAATCTATCATATTTTTCAGTTCAGCCGTTCTTGATCTGAATGTGCCGTACATCTTGCCGATTATCTGATCGAAACTGTCATTCTTGTTGAAATTGTATGTTTCGGGGTAGAGGTAACCTTCGAAAGATTCGGCTTGAAGACCGTATTTCTTAAGCAGTAGGGTGTCTTTCGTGTTATCTACGAAAAGAACAGAGTCGATACCGAGCACATTTTTAAGTATTCCGGCTATTTCCGTGATCCGTGATCCTTCCGGTATTGTAACGTTCGATGTGAGAGTACCGTTCGTAGTCAGGAACTCTATCAGTTCTCTCGCCCGGGTAATACCGTCTTTGTAATAACGGAACTCGCCGTACCTGATCTTACTGTCGAGACCGTACCATTTGGAGGTCAGCTTGAACTCAAAGTCTGAAATATTGAAGCCGCTTGCCCTGAGTATCCCCGCGATCTGAGTGATAGTAGAATTCTTCGGTATGACGAACACAACGCTGTCTGTCGAAAGTAATACGCTTTTGTCAAATACAGAATATTTAGCCCAGAACGTAACAGCTATGGCCGCGGCGCATATTACCGTTAAAATCAATGTTAAAGTTTTTTTTAAATTCATCTGTACTAATTTTCCAGATCCGTTATGATCTTCTCGATCTTTTCGTCCCTGATATATTTTCTGCTGAGGACTTTTATAAGTTCGTAGCTTTCGAATTCAGGCCTGCCTTTCTCCGGGACTTTGTAAACCGCTTTACCGATCTTTTCGCCGTCCCTGCCGCTCTGCAGGTGAACTTTGCCGTTTATCATTCTGGCGTATTTGAATTCACCCATATTGTTACCCGCGATCACAAGATCGTATCCTTCAACAAAATCAATAAGTTTGATCAGGCCGTCCTCGTTCAGATGGGCCAGGATCACGATAATGTCGGTTTTTCCTTTGAGCTCTTCAAGAACAGGTTTAAGGTTGTCGAAGGCTTTTCCTACGGTTATATCGTCTTCCTTTATTGTTTCCGTACGCATCAGGTACTTAAAATTCGTATTGAAATTAACCGCCGTGACCCCTATCCTTACCCCGTTAGGTGTAGTAACGATCCTGTATTTCTCGACTTTGATCTCTTTGTCGCTGAATTCCAGATTCGATGAAATGAAGTTCATTTTGCCGTTGAGCTTTGTCTTGAAGAACTCAATTCCGTTCACAAGCTCCTGATCGCCTATTGCAGAAGCATCGTAGCCCATCGCGGGATATACGGCAGAGACGATATCGTCGTCGTTAAGAGAGGACTTGATACTTAAGAAATCACCGGTTTCAAGTAAGACCGTGTTCGGGTCCTCTGAGCGCAGACTATCGATAAGCGTTTTTCTTTCGGCAAGACCGCCGAGTCTTTCGACCGGTCAGCCGCAGTCCCTGTAGTACCCGTTACTGCTGCCTGAAAAGAGGATGTTCACGCGCCTGTCTTCCGCTACCGCCGACATCATATATGCCGCCGTTAAAAGCACGATCAGATAAAACTTCAAGTTCATTCAATATTCCTTAAAATAATTACCAAAGCATAAATATATTAAATATGATCCGGCCTGTCAATGCAAGAACTGAAAACTTTTCTTGATAAATACAGTTTAATTGCTCATATTTAGGGCGTATTTTTTAGTAAGAAAAATAATTTATGAGGAATAAAATGCTTATAAGACTTGCCGAAAAGATCGAGAAATACGGGAATTTCAATGTTAAGATACCGGTACCCGGTTCCGGGTGCGGCGTTCTCGGAATGTCTTTTACGAAGCTGAACATTAATATGGGGAAACACGCTTCCCAGCTGCTCAGGAGTCTTGAATACAGAGGATATGATTCTACCGGAGCCGCGATACAGGACGATAAAGGCAATATCATCCTGAAAAAAGATGTCGGGGCGCCTTCAGACCTCGTAAAGACACTGGGTATTACTCAGATGAAAGGAAAAATATTCTGCGGCCAGGTCAGATGGGCCACTTTCGGCGCGGTGACGAAAGATAACGCCCAGCCTCATGAAGTAAAATGCAAGAAGCACATTTACGGAGCGCATAACGGCAACATCACCAACACAAGCACTTTAAAGGAATTTCTGACAAATCAGGGCCATAAAGTAGTCAGCGACAACGACGGCGAAATGCTTGTTCATACAGTTGAGCATTATTTCGATTCATACCTTGAAAAATACTCTGATGACAAACATGGTGACACTGATATAAGAAAAGAGTGTATGCGTAACGCTATTCTGAGCGCTTCTGCCAAAGTAGTAGGTTCTTATGCGGCTGTTATCGTGGATCCTGTCACCGAGATATCTTATGCCATAAAAGCCGGAAGCAGCCTGTACGCCGGAAAAGGGAATGTCGACAACAATGATTTCATTCTGCTGTCATCCGATCTTACGGCGATACTGAAATTCACAAAAAACGTGATCGATCTTAAAGAAGGTACTTTCATTGAATATAAAAGCGATGAATATCAGGTATACGCTTTCAAAGACATTAAGTGGAAATCCAAAGACGGTTCGGTCAGGCAGATAAAAAAAGGGGAGAGGATAGAGGTCCCCGTGACCAGAAGCAAGCTGAGAGCCGAGGACACCGAGCTTATACCGCCATTCAAGTTCTTTATGCATCAGGAGATATTCAATCAGGTAGACAGTTCAAGAAAACTCATAGCATTTCTGAACAAGGGAAGCGCGAGCACTAAAAGTATACGGTCTACTATTGAGAAACTTAATCTGCTTGATTTAGTGAAAGACTCCGCAAAAAAAATATACAGGTCCGATAATCCCGCGGAACAGAAAGAGCTGTTCGAAGCTTTTAAATCGTCAAAAGAATTCGGTAGAATATCAGGAACTCTAATAAAAGAAATTCCCGGATTCTCAGACATGCTTCATAAGAAAAAATTTATTGATACTGAATTTTTCTCTACTTACTCGAACATATTTCTGGATATCATATCTGACAGGGAATATGTGAAAGATAATATGCTTGCTGCGAAAATCCTCGACATAGGTGCGGAAGTAAGAGAAATAGACAAATTCCATATGCATGCGGACGCTTTTGCGGAAACAATTTTCAACGCATGGAAAGACCACAATAATATTTACACGATCTCCTGCGGCACATCCTACAACGCCACAAAAACGGCAGCGCTTTTTTTCAACGAAATAGCCGGAATAAAATTTTCTCCTATCCTGCCTGGTAATTTCAGAGGGCAATATTCCAATTCCATAAGAGAGGATGACGTATTTGTAGGAGTAAGCCAGAGCGGGGAGACCAAAGATCTTATAGATATATTCAACGACCTTGAATCCTCAGGAAAAAAAGTTAAAAAGATCACTATCGTCAATAATGAGAACTCGACCCTGGCTCAGGAGAAAAGCGACTTCTACCTGCCGATAAAATGCGGACCCGAGATCGCCGTTCCGGCCACTAAAAGCTATATGAATCAGGTGCTCCTGTTCTATTATCTCGCTATTAAAGTCGCCGAATTCAAGCTCAGTCATATTAAGAAAAAAGAGGACTGCAAAGAAGAACTGAAAGAGCTTGAAAGAAGGAAGGAAACTCTTAAATACATTCCCGAACTGATCAATGAAACGATCACAACCACCGAATCTCAGGTAGAAAAAATGGCTGACTCTCTATTTATGCAGCCCAGCA
Source organism: Candidatus Delongbacteria bacterium (assembly GCA_003252515.1). Taxonomy (GTDB): domain Bacteria; phylum UBA4055; class UBA4055; order UBA4055; family UBA4055; genus UBA4055. The sequence continues at coordinate 19,982 of QKDR01000084.1, forward strand.
TACACATCCTTGCCACTAAAGTCAGTTCCGTCGCAGAAGAGGGAGCTTTAAAGATCCGCGAGACAGTTCTTAACCATACACAGGGGATCGAAGGTTCCGAATTCAAGCACGGACCTAATACTATACTTGGGTTCAATACGATCTTCGGCACCAAAGATCTGGAGTATTTCATTAAATATAATAAGAACCTTATTTCTTACGCTCTCGGTCAGGCGCATCAGGAAAAACTTACCGACAAAGAGACAGAGAAACTCATTTCCGACCTCAGCACTTACATATTCGAACCTGTAAAACCGTTCAATATAATGCCGAAATCACAGAAGATCTTCGATGACGCAATTGCAAAATTCAATTTTATCGAGAATCTTGATACGAATTATCCGCTGATATTTCTTACGGGGCCTGATCCCAGGGACGTAAACCTTACTATATCACAAATAAACACTCATAAGATCAGAGGAGCGAATACATATCTTATTGCGGAAGACAACGACGATCTCGTAAAGAACTGCAAGTCAGTTCCCGCTGACAACAGGAATTATGAATTTATTTTCGTTAAACTTCCGAAGACTGACGATACGCTATTATCGACGTTCTCAAGCATGGTAGTATTACAGCTTCTCGCGCTTAAGATGAGTGTCAAAAAAATGAAATACCTGAATAAGCTGCATATACCGCTGCACGGCGTTCATCCCGACGTTCCGAAAAACGTTTCCAAAAGTATTACGGTCGATTAAAATCAAATAAACGATTTTAGAAGATTTCAGAAAAGACGGATATTGATCCGTCTTTTTTTATTATATAACAGTTTATTCACAAATTTAATCACAAAGCATAGTGATATATTGTATTTCTAATAATAAGCATAATATACAATATAAATATATCAAAAACTACTGAAAACCACCTACGCACCAGAATGTCGTATAATATATATTATGTAAACTTACAGCAGGAAAGGCAAGTATTTCTGCGGCTTTTTATGTCCTGTTTTTAAATATACCCCCTATCGTATGATTATTTCATGCAATAAAAGATACGGCCATCTTAAAGCGCTTAGAATCGATTGTATCCTGTCATTGTCTGCAAAATTTTAAAATAAACGAATTGACAAAATATTAATTTCTTATTAAATTTCCACGCATTTGTTAAATTAAAACAAAGGAACCTCAATGTACAATTTTTTATTATTTCTTTTCGTGGTCAACACTTTCATTCTGATGATAGCTGTTCTTATGCAGTCGGATAAAAGCGGCGGTCTTTCCTCGACTTTCGGAGGTGTCAGCGGAGCTGCTTCATCAACTTTCGGGACTCGCGAAACAGTCACATTCCTTCATAAACTTACAATAATCCTAACAACATCATTTTTTGTTCTTGCTATAATTATCGGTCTTATGTCTAAAGTGGAATTTGCTTCCACGGGCGATATCGACCAGAGCATTATAATGCAGAAAAAAGCTGACGTTCCGGTATCCGGTTTACCTTCTCTTGACCAAACAACTTTGCCTGAAGTAAACGAGTCGGAGACAGTTCCAGTTCCGGAACAGCCTGTTGAGACTGAACAGAAGTAATGCTGAAGTGGTGGAACTGGTAGACACACCATCTTGAGGGGGTGGCGCCTTAGGGTGTAGGAGTTCAAATCTCCTCTTCAGCACTGAGATCCGGCAATTCGCCGGATCTTTTTTTTATGTTGATATATCACGCTTCTTATATTAAATTTAAAATCAAATGAAACGGGAGGCTTCATGAGCTCAAAAACATATATCCTTGATACGAACGTTCTTCTGCACGATTACAACTGCCTGAAAGGCTTTGAGGACGGTGATATCGGCATTCCGATTACAGTTCTCGAAGAGCTGGACGAATTCAAAAAGGGTCATGACCAGCTTAATTTTAACGCAAGGGAATTCACAAGGCAGATAGATGAATTATCAGGCGGTGAGAACGGATCGCAGAAGGAACTTTTCAGAAAAGGCATATCCCTCGGTCCTGATAAAGGGAAAGTTTTTATACTGACAGATGTGAAATTCAGAGAAGGATTCGCGGATAAATTCATTTCGGGAAAAGAAGATCACCATATACTTGCAGCCTGTTATAATTTCATTCAGGATAATCCTAAGAAGGAAGTAGTTTTCGTAACCAAAGACGTCAATCTGAGACTTAAAGCCCGTGCAATGGGAATGGTCTCAAGAGATTATCAGATCGGGAAAATCAAGAGCGCCGAAGATCTTTTCACAGGGGTTGACGTCATGGAAGACCTGGATGAAAGCACAATTAATGTATTATATCAGAAAAAAAAGATAACCGTCGAAGAGTTCAGAAGCGATACCGATTCTAAATCTATAGAACTTAAACCGAATCAATATTTTATCCTTAACTCGCCAAATAAAAATGCATTAGCCAGATACGACCAGTTTGATGAGGAGATATCACTCGTAGAACCGCGTGAAGTATTCGGTATCAAACCCAGAAACTCTGAGCAGACTTTCGCGATCAATGCTCTTACGGATGACAGGATCAGACTGGTAACAATCTCCGGAACAGCAGGAACAGGAAAGACACTTTTGGCACTTGCCGCAGCTCTGGAGAACCGCAGGGGCTACAAACAGATATACCTGAGCAGACCTATCGTACCGTTGAGCAATAAAGATATAGGTTATCTTCCAGGCACGGCCATCAACAAGATCGAACCGTATATGCAGCCTCTTTACGATAACCTCCAGTTCATTCAGAACAATTTCAACGAGGGATCGGACAAATACGATATGATCGATGAGCTTCAGAAAAGAGAAAAACTGATCATATCTCCTCTTGCTTACATCAGGGGCCGTACGCTCAGTAACGTTTATTTTATCGTCGATGAAGCGCAGAACCTCTCCCCTCACGAAGTCAAGACTATAATCACAAGGGCGGGCGAAGGAACGAAGATCGTTTTCACCGGGGATATTTATCAGATCGATTCGCCTTATCTGGATTCCGAGTCTAACGGTCTTTCATACATTATCGACAAACTTGCAAATCAGGAACTGTATTCTCATGTGACACTTAAAAAAGGTGAGAGGTCGGTACTTTCCGAACTCGCATCAAAATTATTATAACGAAATTCCGGGTAAATAAATGACGCACGAACAAATAGAAACACAGACTAAGCTTCCGAAGGCTTTTCTTGTCGGAATATGTCTGGACAACAGGCAGTACGAAAAAGCGCAGAGATCTCTGGACGAACTCGAACAGCTGGCTGTCACCGCTGAGATCGAAGTGGTCGAGAAATTCATTCAGAACAGGAAAGCCTTAGATAAAACAACATACGCAGGCAAAGGCTTTCTCGAAGATATAAAAGCGAAAATGGAAATGGCTGAGGTCGACCTGCTTATATTCGACAATGAGATCGCTCCGACACAGGCCAGAAATATCCTGAAGACCTACAGGATCGAAGTCCTGGACAGGACCGAGATAATACTCGACATTTTCCATATGCACGCTAAAACCAAAGAAGCTAAGCTGGAAGTAAGGCTCGCTCAGCTGAAATACCAGCTTCCCAGGCTGAAAAAGCTATGGTCTCACCTGGACAGGGAAAGAGGAGCTTCCGGGAGCGCCACTGGCGCTTCGAGAGGTATGGGAGAAAAGCAGATAGAGATCGACAGGAGGATCATAAAGGACGACATAAGGTTCCTAACGCATGAACTCGACAGGATAATGACCCAGAAGATCACCCAGAGAAAGAAAAGGGAAAAAGCCAAGAAGGTCTGCCTGGTAGGATATACCAATGCCGGCAAATCTTCGCTTTTCAACAGAATAACAGGAGAGAACGTTCTTGTTGAGGACAAGCTTTTCGCCACGCTCGACTCTACGGCAAGATCGATAGTAATAGATAAAGGTGATAATGTAATTATATCAGATACCGTCGGATTCATTTCGAATCTCCCCCACAGCCTTATAGCATCTTTCAGGGCCACTTTAAAGGATGTTATGGACGCCGACCTGCTTCTTCATGTGGTCGATATAGCGGACGACAACTGCGAGGAACACATCGTGTCAGTTAAGGAAGTTCTGAGTGAGATCGGTGCTGATAAAATACCGACCATGCTTGTTTTTAATAAGATCGACCTGCTAGGAGAATATCGGGTCCGCGAAGAAATTTTCACCGATAAATACAGGGACTCCGTGTTTATTTCGGCATATACAGGTGAAAACACTGAAAACATACTTAAATCGGTCAGCAGCAAGCTCAACCAGTCTTTGAGATGCAGTTTCCTCTTCCCTTTCGAGGAACAGAAACTGATCGCCAACATGCATGAGTTCGCCGAGATAATAAATAAAGAATTCACTGATTACGGTGTTTCCGTGACGGCTGTAATAGCCCGGGAAAATCTGTACAAAGTTAAAGATTTTATGGTGGAAACGACCGGCAAATAATGCAAAAATAAGATATTAGTTCAAATAATTTTCTTGCGTAATTACATTTTTTTTCATATTTTCTGAACTTTGCTATTTTAGTGCTGAGTTTATGGAAAGGATGCGAAAATATATATTCCACAGCGATTACAGATATTCTCTGAGCCGGGACTGTCTGCTCGTATGGATAGAGATCTGCGATTTTGAAAAAGGAGCGGACAAATTCGCTACAAAAGAGGATATCAAAGACCTTTTCTTCAAAAAGAACATTCCCTTCTCTGATACGGTAAGCGCCGACTTTTACATTCCTCATCAGGAGAACACCAGGATATTAAGCTCCGTTGAATCTATGCATCCCGAACTTGTTATCGAGAAGGAAAAAGTCGAGTATTTCAAGAAATACATCGACTGCGCTCTGATCCCGTTCTATGAGTTCAATTATTTTGTTAAAGCTTTAAAAGGCGTAAGGGATCATTCCCTCTCCCCTTCTTTTACATATTATAACAAATTCCAGAAATTCGTAAGGTTCCTGATCGAAAAAAAATATTATATTCCGGGATTCTATCCCAGCGGGGACGACTACGAGTTCGTATATTATCCGTTCCTGACCAGAGATCTTAAAGAACACATTTCGCTTTTCTACAACAATCTTCCGATGATCTCGGTTTACGGTAAAGGCATAATAGAAGACAAGGTCTCTTTCGTGGACAATATGCTTTTATCATGCCTGAATACTATGATAGATTATCTTATCACCAAAGGTGATGCGCAGGAATTCGCCGACAAAGCGCTCAGAGCGAGCAGTATCGCGCACCTGGTGATCAAGGAAAGCGGTGTTAAAATATGCGACTTCAACTTTGAGGAATGGAAATGCTGGTCAAGCAGGATAGCTTCTTCAAATCATCTCGTTCTTGCCTGCAATAAATCCGGAGACGATCGGTGGAGGATCAATTTCGGGGCGGAAACACCTGAAGGGGTCATCTTCGCCAGGGAAATATATGATTCGGATAACGGACGGCTGAAAACGTTCTTTCTTCTGGAACTTGTAAGATCGGCGCAGTTTTCAGATCCGGTCAGGAACTCCCTGCTCTTCCCTATACCGGACCATCTTGAGATATCAGAGGATGAGCTTCTGGAATTCCTGAAATACGACGCGGCTGAGCTTTCAGACAACAGAATTAAAATATATTATCCTCAGTTCTTCAAAAATATCAACAAACTTAAAGCTAAAGTCAGGTTCAGGAGCAGGAAGACCTCCGGTAGTTTTACCAGAGGTTCGATCACCAGGGTGATCCTGGATTTCGAATGGCAGCTGTATGCCGGAGATATCGTGATCGACAAGGAAACCGCCGAAGAGCTTCTCAACAGCAGCAGGGAATTCGTGAAGATAGGCGACAATTACATAGAACTTGACAAGATAGCGCTCCGGAAGATAGTGAAGAACTTAAAGACCGAAGAGGAAAAATACAGTGACGGAGTATCTTTCTTCGAAGCGCTGAATTTCGACCTGACCGATGAGATCGAAATAGACAAATCCGAGATAT
>QKDR01000080.1 GCA_003252515.1 Candidatus Delongbacteria bacterium
TCTTTTCAGCGGAGGAATGGTCGGTATCGGCGGAGTTGTATTTTCTTTTTTTCCCGGAGTTCTCATCGGGATGTACTTTCTCGATAAACCTTTTATGAGCCCCGAATGTTTGTTCCTTGGTATAATCAGCACGGCAACTTCAGTTGGTATTACGGCTATGATCCTGTCAAAGAACAAGTACATGGAATCACCTGAAGGCGTAACGATACTTTCAGCCGCTATAATCGACGACGTCTTCGGGATCATCGTACTCGCGATCGTTATAGGGATCGCTACCGTTCTTACAGACGGAGGATCGGTCAACTGGCACCAGATCGGATATATTTCGATAAAAGCAGTAGTTGTCTGGATCGGTCTGACCGCCCTTGGTCTTGCTTTTTCGAACAGGCTAAGCTCATTTTTGAAGCGTTTCGGGAACAAATATATTTATACTGCGATAGCGTTCGGGATGTCTCTGTTCCTGGCGGGAGTATTTGAAAAAGCGGGCCTGGCAATGATAATTGGCGCATACGTTATGGGATTGTGCCTTTCAAAAACGGATATCAGTTTTGAGATACAGGAGGCTATACACCCTTTAAAAGAGTTCTTTGTTCCTGTTTTCTTTACGGTAATGGGTATGCTTGTCAACATAAGATCGGTCACATCCGGAACAATTATATTTGCGCTTGTTTATTCGATCACGGCACTCTTCGCCAAAGTAGTCGGATGCGGTATCCCTTCGTATCTGACCGGATTCAATAAGAAAGGTTCTCTCAGGATCGGGCTCGGTATGATGCCGAGAGGCGAGGTAGGGCTCATTATTGCGGGGATTGGTCTTTCGAACGGGTTCATTGATCAGGATATTTACGGTGTGTCGATAACGATGGTGCTTCTCGGGATAATAGCCACACCTCCTCTTTTGAACTTCGCCCTGGCAAAACCCGGAAGAGGTACGAGAAAAAAGCTTGTTGAAACGGAAATGGACAGCTATCCGATCGATATGAACAATTCTGAGCAGGCGGAAATGCTGATACACACCATTGTAGATTATTTCGACAAGGAAGGATATTTCATTACAAAACAGATACTTGATTACGATGTTTATCACATCAGGAAAGACGATATCTTCTTCAAACTGATCAAAGGATCGAAACACGAGAACGCTAACAGGATAAGTATAATATCTAAAACCGAGAACATGGATTTTGTACAGGAGCTGGTCTATGAAGCTACTGTTAAGATCGAGTATAATTCGCGTGAAATACTCAAAAAGATCGATCTGAACGAAATGAAAAGATCATCTCACCAGAATAAGAACGGAAAGATCAGGATCAATTTTGATATCTCAACTATTCTGGACCCTTCCTGCGTAATACTGGATATGAAAGCAGGATCAAAGGAAGAAGCGATCAGAGAACTTCTGGAAGTATTATTTAAATGCGGCAAAATAGATAATAAAGAACCAATACTCAAAGAGGTGCTGACAAGGGAAAGCGTGATAAGCACGGGTATGACAGACGGGATCGCCATACCTCACGCAAGATCGGAAGGGATTAATACGACACAGATCGCGATAGGCATAAAGAAGCAGGGTGTCGATTTTGAATCGATGGACGGCAAACCCGCCAGAATAATCATTCTGCTGGTCTCGTCTGTCAGGAAGGACGATCCTCATATTAAGATACTGTCCGCCCTTACTGCATACTTCAGGGACGTAAGGGACATAAATGATTTTCTGCATATCAGAAAAGCCGAGGATGCCGTTGAGTTCTTCCGCGTTTATTCCGAAAACAATACATGGTACAGAAGAATGGCGAAAAAGATAAATATCTAAAATGACTTTAGACAAAACAAAAATATCATGCGCGATCCTTGCCGGCGGTGAAGCGAAAAGATTCAACGGTGAGAATAAAGCTTTGCTTCAGGTCGGGGAAAAGAACAATCTGGAGAAGATCATACATATAGCAGACAGTTTTTTTGATGAGATACTTCTGATAACTAATCATCCTGAACGGTATTCAGGTGTCGGGAATATAAAGATCTATACTGATCTGATCAGAGGAGTAGGGCCTTTAGGAGGAATACACTCCGCCATTACAAATGCTGAAAATGAAGCTGTTTTCTTTCTTCCCTGTGATATGCCTTTCATAAGCGGTGAAATGATCGGAAAAGAGATAGGCGAGTATTTAAAAAATGATTGTGAGATCATTATACCGAGGATCGGAGAATTGATCGAACCGCTTCATTCCATATTCTCTACCGGCCTTAAAAGCAGGCTGGAAGAGCATATCCGCAGTACGGATAATTATTCAATAAGAAAATTCTTTCAGAGGTCGGAAGTATATTACTGGGACATAGAGGACAGTCCTGAAAACAGGAAAGTCTTTTTTAATATTAATACACATCATGATCTGGATAACGCTAAAAAGATGCTTTAAGGGGTGATATGGATACTATATCGATGCGTAAGATTATCAAATACAGGAACGGTAAAGAAGATACGGCCGATGATGAAGTAGTTAATGAGATGAATCTGACCCTGTCAATAAATTTCAAGAATCTGACAGTGATGACCTGTTCTCCGGATTATCTGGAGGACCTGACGTCGGGATATCTTGTGACATCGGGGATCATTACTGAAGAGAATCCGCTGAAAGGTATGAAATTTGATCATGAAAAAGATATAATGTATATTGAACTTGAGGATAATTCAGTTATAAAGGATATGATCTTTTCAAAACTGAGACCGGTAGGGTGCGGTTATGGAACACTGCTTTTCAGCAGAAAGGAAATACCGGTTATAAAAACTGACGAAGTAAAGATAAAGAAGGACAGTGTATCTGAACTGATGCAGGAATTTAATAAAGCGTCAGATGTGTTCATGAGGACCGGAGGTGTGCACAGTGCGGCTGTCTCCGACGGCAGATCCATACTGATAATACGTGAGGATATCGGAAGACACAATGCTCTGGACAAAGCGATCGGAAGCCTCTATCTGAGTAAGCATAAACTTAACAATAAAATCATACTCACCAGCGGCAGAATATCATCAGAGATAATGCTGAAACTGATCTATGCCGGAATTCCGGCGGTTATTTCAAGAAGCGCTCCGACGTCTGCAGCTCTTGATCTTGCCGAGAAATACGGGATCACAGTTATAGGTTTTGCAAGAAGTACAAATTTTAACGTTTATACGAACCCTGAAAGGATTATCTTTGGATAATTTTAATCGGAGACAAATATGAATAATGAACAGAATAAATTAAAATTTAATTTCAAGATCTGGCTGGAAACTCAGGACAGCAAAGGTATTCTGGGTTACGGTCAGATGAGACTGCTGAAAGCTATAAAAGAAACAGGAACCCTGAATGAAGCTATGAAGATCGCAGGTTTCAATTACAGAAAAAGCTGGGACAAGCTGAAAAAAATCGAGTCACTGTTAGGTTTTAAAATAATCCATACTCACAGAGGCGGGGTGGAAAAGGGAAATACAGTATTAACCGATAAGGGAATTCTTTTAATTGAAGCTTTTGAAGCTTTTAATAATAAATATGAGGAAATGATCAGGGACGCATGTGAGAGATCAACATCGGAATTAGTAGATAAACTATCTGAAATTTTATAAAATAAGAATTTAACAGCCAAGCCAAAAATATCCTTGACAATTCAGGAGTTAAGTTTTAACTTTGGTTTCGAGTTGCAATATTATGCAATTCGAATTTTTTAAGGAATTATTAAGGAGGATCAGTGAACAACGCGGTCTATGACTTTCATGTACCTGAAAATGAACCGGTAAAAGGTTATTTGAAAAATTCACCGGAAAGAACACTGCTTGATGCGGAACTGAAACGACAGAACGCTAAAAAGATAGAAATACCGCTGATAATAGGAGGAAAGGAGTACAGGACAGGCGATACGGGTGAGATCAGAGCGCCTCATGACCATAACAAAATATTAGCTGTATATCACAAAGCTGATAAGAAGTCTGTGAAACAGGCTGTTGAAGCCGCAGTGAAAGCGAATAAGGAATGGGCGGACCTTGCGTGGACTGTAAGAGCGTCAATCCTTCTAAAGGCGGCGGAGCTTATTTCAACCAAATACAGACAAATAATGAACGCGTCGACAATGCTGGGACAGAGTAAGAACATTTTTCAGTCCGAGATCGATGCTGTATGTGAGACGATCGACTTTCTGAAGTTCAACGCCTATTTCGCAGGAAGGATATACAGGATACAGCCGGGGTCGACGTTCAATCAGCTTAACAGAATGGAATTCAGGCCGCTGGAAGGTTTTGTTCTGACCGTGAGTCCGTTCAATTTCACTTCGATCGCCGCTAATCTGAACGCCGCGCCTGTTATGATGGGTAACGCCACAGTGTGGAAGCCGGCAACGGCCTCGCTTCTGTCGAACTATTATCTCATGCGGATATTCAGGGAAGCCGGCGTACCTGATGGTGTGATCAACTTCGTTCCCGGGCAGGGTTCGGTCGTGGGGAATGCGGCGCTGGCTTCAAAAGATCTGGCAGGTATTCACTTTACAGGATCAAATCCGACGTTCAACGGACTGTGGAAAAATGTCGCTGACAATCTGACGACATACAGTTCCTATCCGAGGCTTGTCGGCGAGACGGGCGGAAAGGATTTCATTTTCGTTCATCCTTCGGCAGATCCGTACGATGTAGCGGTGAATGCGATAAAAGGAGCTTTCGAGTACCAGGGGCAGAAATGTTCCGCCGCGTCAAGGATGTATATCCCTAAGTCACTTCATAAAAAGATAAGATCATATATGATCGATATGGCAGAAAGTATAAAAATGGGAGAAGTGACTGATCATACTAATTTTATGAACGCCGTGATAGACAGGAATTCTTTCGACAACATAGTCTCTTATATAGAATACGCAAAAGGATCACCGGACGCGAAAATCATTTCGGGAGGGACATACGACAGCAGCAAGGGGTATTTTATAAGACCGACAATCGTAGAAGCAGAAGATCCGAAATTCAGGCTGATGGAAGAAGAGATATTCGGGCCGGTACTGACTTATTACGTTTACGACGACAATAAAATGGATGAAGCGCTGGCTCTTTGCGATTCGACATCACCCTACGGTCTTACAGGCGCGATCTTTTCAAAGGACAGGGTCGCCGCTTCAGAAATGTGTAACCGTCTCAGATACGCGGCCGGTAATTTTTACATAAACGACAAACCCACCGGAGCTGTAGTAGGTCTTCAGCCCTTTGGAGGTTCAAGAGCATCGGGCACGAACGACAAAGCCGGCGGTGAATTCAATCTGCTCAGGTGGATCAGTCCGAGAACCATAAAGGAGACTTTCGTAGCTCCCGACGATTACAGATATCCGTATATGACTGAAAAATAATAAATTGAGGAAATGATGAAAGAGCATCTCAGAAAGCTTGGTATAAAAGAAATTAATTCGGGCGTTTGTACGGGACAGGTCTGGTATGGAGCTGAAGGGAGAATAACGGAATCTTTTTCTCCGATAGACGGAGAACTTATAGCGAAAGTTAAGAACGCTTCCAAGTCTGATTATGAAAAAGTGATGATAAAAGCGGAGGAGGCATTCAAAATATGGAGCGGATATCCTGCTCCGAAAAGGGGTGAGATAGTAAGGCAAATAGGAGAGGAACTCAGAAAGAACAAGGAAGAACTCGGTTATCTGATAACGCTTGAAATGGGTAAAATTTATCAGGAAGGTCTGGGAGAAGTTCAGGAAATGATAGACATCTGCGATTTTGCCGTAGGACAATCCAGGCTGTTGAACGGATTTACAATGCATTCTGAAAGAAGAGATCACAGGCTCTATGACCAGTACCACCCGCTCGGTATTGTAGGACTTATCACATCTTTTAATTTTCCCGTCGCAGTATGGGCATGGAATTCGATGATAGCGGCGATAGCCGGAGACGTTGTCGTCTGGAAACCCAGTTCAAAGACCCCTCTCTGTGCGGTAGCTGTTCATAATATAATCAGGAAGGTTCTCAAAGACAATGATCTTCCGGAAGGCATCTTTAACCTGGTGACAGCAGGATCGTCAGTACTCGGCAATACTTTTCTGGAAGATAAGAGAGTTAGGTTATTTTCTATCACGGGATCTACGGCAGTAGGTAAAAAATCGGCTGAGATCATTGGGAAAAGACTTGGTAAAACTATTCTTGAACTGGGAGGCAACAATGCTGTTATAATATCCGAAAACTGCGATATCGGGATGGCGATAAAAGCTGTGGTATTCGGTGCAGTCGGAACGTGCGGACAGAGATGTACATCGACCAGGAGAATTATAGTTCACGAAAAAATATACGAAAGGATCAAGAAACATCTTATAACAGCATATTCAAACTTAAAAGTAGGAAACCCGCTTGATCCTTCGGTTCTTGTCGGACCTCTGGTTGATATAAGTGCTGTGAGAAATTTCACGAATGCCTTGAAAGATCTGAAAAATGAAGGCGGAAAGATACTTCACGGCGGTCAGAAGCTCGAAGGTGAAGATTACGCAAGCGGCAACTATGTTGTACCGGTGCTGGCAGAAGCGGAGAATCATTACAAGATCGTTCAGGAAGAGACTTTCGCTCCGATCCTGTATATGATGAAATACAGAAGTATCGAAGAGGCGATCGAATTGAACAACGGAGTACCTCAGGGGCTTTCCTCGTCAATATTTACATTGAATATACAGGAAGCTGAGAAATTCCTTTCGGAAGCAGGTTCGGATTGCGGTATAGCAAATGTCAACATAGGTACTTCAGGAGCGGAGATAGGAGGAGCTTTCGGAGGAGAGAAAGATACCGGAAGCGGGAGAGAGTCGGGGTCTGATTCATGGAAACAGTACATGAGAAGGCAGACGAATACCATAAACTACAGTAACGAACTGTCACTTGCCCAGGGGATAAAATTCGGATTTTAAAAGGTAAAAAACAATTTGTGTATAAATTCACAATAAAATGGAAGCTTGAAATCGATTAGCGTTTTTACTAACGACATGAAATATTCATCATATCGGAGATAAAGGCTAAAATAAAGAACTTAAAAAAAATAAAAACAAGTTCTTGACACTTGGGAAAATAATTATTATTGTTAAGCCGTGAAAAATATCACAGAAGTTATAAGGGTCGGGAAAGTGTGAAAATGTATAAGGAAATGTTGAGAGTATCAGAAAGGACGATAGAGCGTTTCAGTCTGTATAGAAGAAGGCTGATAATAGAATCAGTAAAAAAAGAATTTATTTTTTCCCATGAATTAGCCGAGATATCTAACTCGACTGCCGATCAGGTAAGACGGGATCTCATGCATCTGGGGTGTTCCGGAGCTCCCAGGG
>QKDR01000012.1 GCA_003252515.1 Candidatus Delongbacteria bacterium
GATCCTTGAGAAACAATGCAGATCAATAAACCTCCCCTTTTTCCATTTTCTGGAGACCGGATATCCGCTTGTAATTCTTAAATCAGCTGTATCACTGGACGGATCAACTGCCACCGATTCTTTTGATTCGAAATGGATAAGCTGTGAAAAAAGCAGGAAACAAGTCCACAGGCTGAGAGGCATTTACGACGCTGTAATTGTCGGTAGAAATACCGTTGAAAAAGACGATCCGTTACTTACGGTAAGGAGCCGTAGAGGAAGAAACCCTGTAAGGATCATACTGGACGAAGAGCTTTCTCTGAACCCGAAAAAGAACGTTTTTAGCGGTACTTCTGAAACCATAATTATAACATCGTCCAGGGTTTCAGAAATATCTGAAACAAAATATACAACCAAAGGTATAAGAATTATAAAAGTTAATGAATCTAATGGGGAACTTAACCTGAGGCAGGCTTTAGCTGAACTTGGAAAATACGGGATCAGATCTGTAATGGCGGAAAGCGGAGCTTTGTTATCGAATTATCTCCTGAAAAACAGAATAGCCGACAGAATAATCTTATTTTTGGCTCCAAAACTTATCGGAAGCAGCAAAAAGCTGTTCACTGGATCTGGGATCGGAAAAATATCAGAAGGGATCATGCTCGAAGATATCAGTATTAAAAGATATTGTGATGATATAATGATCGAAGGCGAATTGAGGTATTCGATTTGAAAATCTCTAAAGAAATAAAATTACTCGTCATGACAGATTTTATAACTGTCAACCTCTCCACTTTTCTGATCTTTCTGATAAAATTCAAGACTGAGTATTTTATAACATATACTGACCACTCTTTTTCCGAACTGCTGATAATCGCTCCCATATTATGGTTGTACTGGGCAGCAGTATTTCATATAAAGGATCTTTATAAGTCTTTTTATTTCAGAAGCGCCGTCGAGATAGCTCTGAGTTCTTTTTCCGGCATAACTGTCGGCACTATAATATTATATGTTCTGACCACGCTGAATTTCAGCGAATTATCAGGAAAAGGGCTTCTGTTGTATTACGGGATACTTTGTTTTTTCGTATCTTCCGGAAGAGTACTCTTCAAGATCGCTCTTAATAATCTTTTCAGGAAAGGTATCGGTTTAAGGAACGCGCTGATAATAGGTTATAATAAATCCTCGAAAAAGATCATCAGGGAATACCTTAAAGGCAGGCTTCTCGGATTGAATATACTCGGTTTTATTGATGACGGAAAGAACAATCCGGAATATCAGGGATTCAGAACGCTCGGAGACCTTGATAAATTTGAGGAGATAATAAAAAATGAAAAAGTAAGAGAGATCATTATTTCCGTTGAAGTAAAAGATCCGTTCCTGATCAATAACATAATCCTTCAGTCTAAAGACCATAATGTTTTCTACAAGGTAGTACCTTCCCTTGAAGATATCATAAGCGGCAATGTCAGAACATTCGAACTGTTCGGTTATAAACTTCTGGAACTGTTCCCTGATATTCTCTCACCTTTCCAGCGTATGTTGAAAAGGACTTTTGACATATTCGTGTCGTTCATTCTTCTGATCTTAACTACTCCTCTGATGATTGTCAGCGCTGTAATGGTCAGACTTGATTCGAAAGGCGACGTGATCTACAAACAGAAACGCGTAGGTAAAGATTTTAAAGAATTTACAGTATACAAGTTCCGTTCCATGAAACAGAATGCTGAAGCTGAAACAGGTGCGGTATGGGCTTCCAAGAACGATCCAAGGATAACGAAATACGGAAACTTCATGAGAAAGACAAGGATCGACGAACTTCCGCAGCTTTTCAATGTCCTGATAGGCAATATGAGCTTTGTCGGACCCAGACCGGAAAGAAAAGTATTTGTCGATAAATTCATTAAAACCATACCATATTATTATAAAAGGCTTCATGTGAAACCGGGACTTACGGGATGGGCACAGGTCAAACATAAATATGACGAGACGTTCGACGATGTGAAGGAAAAGTTAAAATACGACCTTTACTATATCGAGAATACCTCTCTGAAACTTGACTTCATCATCCTGTTCTATACAGCCAGAGTTGTGATTAATTTTAAAGGACATTAATTCGGAGTGCAACCTATGAGAAAATTTTTATTACTGACTGTTTTTATGATCTCCGCAAGCATTTTCGCTCAGAGCGAGGAACTTTTGAGAATGTACGAAAAAATGACAGGAAAAGATCTTACTGCCGAGATCGAGAAACTCAAAAGCAAACAGTCCGTTTCAAAGTTCGAAACCGGAACTACTGAAATCGATACTTTAATGTACGATAACGTACAACAGTCCGTTCCGGCAGATTCAATCGAAGTATATAAAACCTATTTTGAGAAATATGTGAACGGAGAACTAATAGATCCATATAAATCTGAGCTTAAACAATTTAAGATAGATTTTGCATCAGTAAGAACAAATCTTAACTATAATAAATCTATTCCTGACACTTATATACTTTCTTCAGGTGATTTATTTTCCATAGACATATGGGGAGCAATGGAAAAAAATTATTCTCTTGAAGTTACGAACGAGATATTCATAATCATACCTCAGATAGGTAAAGTTGATCTGACGGGACTTAATTATAAAGAAGCTAAGGACAGGATCGGGAACAAACTTTCAAATATCAACGGTATAAAATACAGCGTAAGGCTAAGCGAAGTTAAACCCATAAGCGTGTTCGTAGTAGGTAATGTGACAAAACCAGGAGTTTATAATGTTTCACCTTTTTCCAGTATTGTGGAAGTTCTCGCGGTGGCAGGAGGAATTACTCCGGAAGGAAGCCTGAGAAACATAGGATTGATATCCCCAAAGAACGGATCTAAAGTCGTGGATATGTATTCACTTCTCTTCTTCGGAGACAATCCTGTATCGGTACTTGAGCCCAATATGACCTTGTTCGTACCGCTGATAGGCAGTCAGGCCGCAGTTGCAGGAAACGTCAAAAGAGAAGGTATATTCGAGATACTAAAGAACGACAGACTTTCGGACATACTTAAGATCGCAGGTAAAACCCCTTTTTCAGATACTGACAGGATCGAGATCGAAAGACTTGGCGGAGACGGAAGAAGCGAGATAATCTCCGCTTCACTCAAAGACGATCCGGTTCTTAAAGACGGCGACATCCTGAGGATTTTCTCAACCCTGGTATTCAATTCTAAATACGTTTATCTTAAAGGTAATTTCAGACATAACAGAAAGATACAGTTCGATGAAGATATGAAACTTGGTGACGTACTGA
This sequence comes from Candidatus Delongbacteria bacterium, assembly GCA_003252515.1. Taxonomy (GTDB): domain Bacteria; phylum UBA4055; class UBA4055; order UBA4055; family UBA4055; genus UBA4055. The sequence continues at coordinate 3,266 of QKDR01000012.1, forward strand.
ACGACAGAGAGGTGATTTTCGAGAATACTGATATGAATTATGCGAATATTATCAGAAAGAACGGCCTTGGTAACAGAGATGTCATGATCGCATTCTCTCCGGAGAATGTCTTCAGCTCAAAAGGAGAAGAAAATATAGTTCTGTTTCCCAGGGACACTGTTGAAGTTTTCAGTCTTGACTCAGTATCCTATTTCCCGTCAGTCGAGATCTCCGGTGAAATTAATAAGCCCGGTATCTATAAATTCACTAAAGACATGACCGTTTCAAATCTCCTGTCATATTCCGGAGGACTAACTCCGTACGGTGATATCGGGAACATAATCATAATCAGAAATAAAGCTGAAGCCGGATACGAATATTTCTCCGACATTGATCATGATACTTTCATTTTAAATGATAATGATAAAGTCCATGTGTTCGATTATTCAGCCAAGAACCCTCTTCAGAATGTCGGTATATGGGGCCATGTAAAGAATCAGGGGAATTATATTCACTCACCGAATATGAGCGTCTACGATCTTATAAATCTCTCCGGAGGGTTCAGAAAGGATGCGATCACCGATTCGATTGAAGTCGTATCAGGGATCAATAAAACGAATCCTGTTCTTAAAACCAGATGGGCTAAGCTGAACGAACTGGAAAAAACCTATTTGGAACCGAATGACATAGTCTTTGTAAGAAAGATCCGCGACTTCGCAAAGGTCAACTATGTAAAGATCTACGGAGAAGTCCAATATCCCGGAATGTACGCTCTGACAGAAAACGAGGAACTGACGAATCTCCTTGAGAGATGCGGAGGATTCACTAAGAACGCACAGGTGAAATCAACTCAAATATTCAGACAGGAAGTCAAAGATAAGCAGACAAAGAAGATCAAAGAACTTAAAGATGAGCTTAACAACAAACTTCAGGTACAGATGATCCTGTCGGGGAACAGTGATCTTGCCAGCGCTCTTAATGTAGCGAAATTCGATTCTATCGAAGCAAGCGGCAGGGTAATCCTCGACATTGATGATAACGGAGTCCATGAAGAATTCTATTTCCAGGATAAAGACTCGATATATGTCCCAACGGTTTCCCGCACTATATTAGTCATGGGCGAGGTATATCAGCAGACGGCTATTACATATAATTCAAAGAACCGTAAAGTAGGTTATTACCTAGACAAAGTGGGAGGCATTACTGCTTCAGCCGACGAAGATAATATATATGTTATAAAATCCAACGGCGAGCTTATCAAAAAAAAGGGCTGGTTCGATAACATCCGCTCCTATAAACTGGAACCCGGCGATATGGTCTATGTGCCTTACGACTACAACAGGATCGATTTTCTTCAGTTGACTAAAGACGTAACAACGATCCTCTACCAGTTGAGCTTGTCGGCGGCAACGGTTTATCAGATGTCAAAATAATATGGATAAGGTCTCAAAGTTCAACAGCGTTCTGGAGAACTATTACGACTCTCTTCTGTTCGATAAGGGGTTGAGCAAACTTACGCTCGAATCTTACGGGAACGACCTGAAAAGATATTTTGATTTTCTTGAATCTGAGGGGGTATCTGATCCTGAAGACATACTTCCTGAGCATATACATGATTTCATACTTCTTCTTAACGACCTCGGACTTACAGTTAATTCAGTGATCAGAAATTTATCCTCTATCAGGAACTTTCACAAATTCATGGTAAACGAGGATATTTGTCCGAACAATCCCGCTCTTCATATCGAAACTCCGAAACAGCCTAAGATTTATCCGGCCGTTCTTTCGGTCGAGGAAATAGAAAAAATATTCTCCGTACCCGACACTTCAACGGAACTGGGTTTAAGGGATAGAACTATGCTTGAAATGACCTATGCATGCGGATTGAGAATATCCGAACTCCTGACTTTAGAATACAATTCCGTAATCTTTCCCGAAGGGATCGTCAGGGTGATAGGAAAACGGAACAAAGAGAGAATAGTGCCTATAGGATCAAGCGCGCTGGGATTCCTGAGATCGTACCTGTCAGATGTAAGACCTCAACTTGCCGCAAGGGGAAAATCGAAGAACATTCTTTTCCTCAATTCGAGGGGGAATAAGATGTCGAGAATGGGTTTCTGGAAGATCTTAAGGAAATACGTTCAGCTTGCTAATCTTTCGGTTGAGATACATCCTCATACCTTCAGGCATTCTTTCGCCACGCATCTGCTTGAAGGAGGCGCTGATCTGCGTTCGGTTCAGGAAATGCTCGGTCACGCCGATATATCAACTACCCAGATCTATACCCATATAGACAGAGAACATCTCAAGCAGGTCTACAGGCAGTATCATCCCCGCGGATGACGCTTTAAATCCTTGTTTATATAAGCTGTATGGATTATATTACATAAGTAATAAAAACAGGATGACCCGATGTTCGGTCTTGAGTTCTTCATAGCATTAAGATACCTTCAGGGAAAACGTAAGACAGCGTTCATTTCCACAATAACATATATTTCTTTCATAGGCATAACGCTCGGTGTTGCCGTTCTTGTGATAGTAATGTCGGTAATGAACGGATTTGAGACAGAAGTAAGAACAAGGTTCATATCCAACGACTCGCACATAAGGGTCAGGTCTTTCAACGACAGGCCTTTTGTGTATGACAGTGACCTTATTAATATGCTTTCTTCCGATTCACTTATCGCCGGTCATTCACCGTTCGTTGAATCTTACGGAATGATAAAAGGTGATTATACCGAAGGAGCTTTGGTCAGAGGTGTTGACAAAGGGACGATATCATCAATTTCTCTGCTAAATGATCAGATGATAGCAGGAGAACTCGATTTCGAGAATTCTAAATCAGGTCTGCCGGGGATAATACTCGGAAAAGGTATGGCTGATAAAACCGCTTCAATAATCGGGAACGAACTGTTTATAATCTCACCCGCGATCAGCAGTACTTTTTCTCAGCCGCCTGTCATGAAATTCGAGGTGACCGGTATATTCGAGACCGGTCTTGCCGAAGTGGACGGCGGACTTGCTTACATTTCTCTGGAGTCCGCTCAGAGACTGTTCAAAATGCCGGATAAAGTCAACGGCGTTTATGTCGTACTGAACTCGATCGAAGATACCGACAAAGTGAAGATCAGACTGAATGAAGAGCTTGAATACCCTAAGAACGCTGTTTCATGGAAAGACATGCACAAGAATCTCTACGCCTGGATGGAGATCGAGAAAATGATGATGGGAACGATACTGAGCCTTATAGTTATTATTGCCGCTTTTAATATTCTTTCAAGCCTGATCATGATAGTTATGGAGAAAAAACAGGAAGTCGGTATTCTTCTCGCTATGGGAGCTACAAAATCCTCAATTATGAGAATATTCATGATCCAGGGTATGATAATCGGAGTTCTCGGAACGGTCTTCGGTATCATCATCGGCCTTATCGTAAGTCTGATCCAGCTTAAATATAAGCTTGTGTCACTGCCGGGTGACATATATTTCATAAACGCCATGCCTATAAAGATAAATGTTAACGATATCATTATTGTAGGATCGGTATCTCTGGTGCTTACTTTTCTGTCAACGATCTATCCTTCAAGACAGGCCGGAAGACTTGCTCCGGCTCAGATAATAAGGGACGAATAAAATAAGAGAGTTCAAATGCTTGTAAACGTAAAGGAACTGTATAAGAAATATATGATGGGTAAAAAAGAGATCCCGGTTCTTAAAGGTGTTGACCTGTCTATAGCAGAAGGCGAAATAGTAGCCGTTATGGGAAAGAGCGGAGCCGGGAAATCAACTCTGCTTAATCTGATCGGTACGCTTGACAAGCCTGACAGTGGCATCATAGAGTTCAGGAATGAGAACATCATCAATTTCGGAGAAAGGAAGCTCGCAGAGTTCAGGAACAAGAACATCGGGTTTGTTTTCCAGTTCCACTATCTGCTGCCGGAATTCACATCTCTTGAAAATATAATGCTGCCCGGACTGATCAAAGGAAGCGTGAGGACTGATCTTGTAAAAAGATCTGAAGAGCTTCTTGATCTCGTGGGACTTTCCGACAGGAAGACCCATAAAAGCGCGGAACTTTCGGGAGGAGAGCAGCAGAGAGTGGCTTTCGCGAGAGCTCTGGTCAACAGGCCGGCGCTGATACTTGCGGACGAACCGTCCGGCAATCTCGACAGCGCCTCTTCCGAAAAGCTGCACGAGATGATGTGGGAACTTGCTAAAAAGAACGGTACCGCCTTCCTTGTCGCCACGCATGACAGGAATCTTGCGGAAAAAGCCGACAGGATCGTTAATATCGTCGACGGAGTTATCTGATGCAATGCGATAAATGCGGTTCATTAAACGTCGTAACCAAGATAGTGATCCAGAGCGATAAAGGAACTGAAGAACTTAATCTATGTGCGTCATGCTTCCGGTCTTTTGTAAAAGATCATCCCGGAATAACAGAAGGACCTGCAGGAAAATCCGTAAGCGATTTTCTTCTCGGAGCTTTGAACCAGATTAACGGAGGATTGAGGTCTTTAGGTGAAAGCGAAGGAGTAAAACAAAGTGACACACGAATATGTCCCGAATGCTCTTCTCCTGTCTTAATGATCAAAAAAGAACAGAGAACCGGATGCCCGAAGTGCTATCTGTACTTCAGAGATGAAATAGACAGATTCCTATACAGGGAGACCGGAATGCATTTTCCTGAAAAACATCCAGTGAAAAAAAGCAGAAAAGAGATCAGGGAATCGTACAGGACAAGGATCAGCGAAGCCGTCAGGTCCGAGAACTATGAGATCGCCGCCATGCTCAGAGATGAACTCAAGAAATTAAAATAAGAAACACGGAGGTATACATGAAAAATATATTGGTAATTCTTTTCGTTTTTTCGATCGCTCTTGCCGCAGGATCGAAAGACAGTACGCAGGGCCCTTTACCCTCATGGCAGCAGTCGGAAACACTCAATATTCAGCTGGGTGTCAGGGACAGGAACGCTTCTATGGAATTCTACGAAGCTGTATTTATCGTTCAGACAAAGGAAGATGAAAAAATATTCGAAGCTAAATTGAAAGTAAATACAGACGAATGGGGGTTCGTCAGTTTCCCGGAAGACTTCTCCGTTTCAGCGCCGGATGGTGAGTATGAATGGAAATGTACTGTGGAAGGCAAAAAGGTTTCCTCGGGAACTTTCACATTCAGGCAGGATCAGAGGGAATTAACGCTGCCTGAGAAATAATATGAAACTCGGAATACTGACCGCGACAATATCGGAATGCGACTTCTTTCCTAATATAATCGAACTGAAAAATATCGGCGAAAGAAACGGGCACACGGTGCATCTTTTCAGAAACGGAGAGTTCAACCTTATAGTAGATTCCGGAAAAACTGAACTTTTCTACAGCGGAAAATCCCTGGATATTTCCTCTTATGATATTATACTGAACAGGCTCTCTGTAAGGGAGAAAAGCAATGCCGAATACTATATCGTCAATGAATTTTTGAAAAAAGGTGTTCCTGTCGTAAATTCTCCAGAGTCGATAATGAAAGCCCGTAACAAGCTGTTCTCGCTTCAGATAATGTCATCGCTTGGAATTAATATCACTCGCTCGGCGGTCATACGAAGACCGGAGGACATAGATAATGTCCTGAAACATTTCTCTTTTCCTCTTATCATCAAGAACATCTTCGGATCCCTCGGAAGTTCTACGCTCCTTGTTTACGACATCAAACAACTTATATCCACGATCGACTGGATCTGGAATGTGAACAGGAACGAAATATTTCTGATACAGGATTTCATAAGGTCTGAAGACGGTAAGATCTCGGATTTCAGAGTATTTATATTGGGCGGTGAGATCATAGGAGCCATGAAAAGAACTAACTCGGATAAAGATTTCAGGGCTAACTATACCAGAGGCGCTTCAGTAGAGAAAGCACTTCTTACGGAAGAAGAAGAGAAACAGTGCCTGCTGATCGCTGATGAATTCGGGCTTGAGATAGCTGGAGTTGATTTTATCAGAACGAAAGAGGGACCTGTTTTTCTTGAAATAAACTCCAATCCGGGTCTTGACGGGATACGACAGGCTACAAAAACTAAAAATTTTGATATTCTTGAAAAGATAATCAACAGACTGAATGAAATAAAGAGAGGCTTATGAAAATCCATTTTTTTATTCTAACAACAATGATCGTGTTTTTCGCCTGCAGTAAAGACAAACCGCAGGACACAGCCCTGGATCAGGATTACGAGATGATTAATGTTCATCCTCACGACTCTTCGTATTTCACGCAGGGTTTCGAGTTCCGCGACAGCGTTCTGGTCGAGGGTACAGGAAGAAATGGGACTTCAAGGCTGATAAAATATAACGTCACAAATTCTCAAGTTTACTCAGAGATAATCCTTCCCGACGAATATTTCGGAGAGGGAACAACCGTCTTGAACGGAAAGGTATACCAACTTACCTGGACATCAGGAAAATGTTTTGTTTATGATTACGAAACGCTTGCAGAACTGAATACTTTCAACTACACCGGAGAGGGATGGGGACTTACAAACAACGGTACAGATCTTATAATGAGCAACGGAAGCAGTATGATCTATTTTAGAGATCCCAATACTTTCGAAATAAAAAAGACCTTATCCGTAAAAACTTCTTCAGGGGCTTCAGTGCACGATCTTAACGAACTCGAATTCGCAGACAGCCTGATCTGGGCAAATATTTGGGAAGATAACAATATTATATCAATAGATCCGATAACAGGTACCGTTACTAACAAGTATAATATGAGCGATCTGCGCATTCAGGCTCTGGACGGGAATCCCTATTCTGATGTTCTTAACGGTATAGCATATAAAGACGGCACCTTCTTTGTTACAGGCAAATACTGGCCCTATATATTTGAAATAAAATTTCTGCGTAAATAATTCACCTGATATTTTCTTCGGACATGATCGAAAAAACACTTGACATAGGTTACATAAATTTTTATATTTGGCACTGCTTTTAATGGAGGGAAAGTAGCTCAGTCGGTAGAGCACCGCCCTTTTAAGGCGATGGTCGACGGTTCGAGTCCGTCCTTTCTCACTAAAAACCCCGGAGAATCCGGGGTTTTTTATTTTTAATTCCTGCAGATTTGCAATTTAAACATTTTTTTCTTACATTAAAAAATTCGTAAAGCTAAATTTCAATTATTATGGAGATATTATTTTGTTTGAGATCAAAATTTTTGATAATGAACATCTTCCTGACAACTTGGAGAAGAACGAAATACTTGATTTTCTTTTCGAGAATCTTGAGGAGTACGGAGATCCCAAGAATGACATTCTTAAGGCAATGGATTACTCGCTTAAGCAGACGGAATCTTTCGGAGGATTCATACTGAAAGGGTCTGATAACGGTAAAACGGTCGGAGTTGTGGTCGTTAACAGAACGGGAATGAAGGATTATATTCCTGAGAACATACTTGTCTATATTGCAACTAATAAGTATCGCAGAGGTCAGGGTATCGGGAAAAAACTTATGCTTAAAGCTGTTGAAATTGCCGAAGGTTCTCTGGCACTTCATGTTGAACCTGACAATCCTGCCAGATTCCTGTATGAAAAAATCGGATTCACCACGAAATATATTGAAATGCGGTATAAAAAGGGTTGAAATGGCTTTTATAACGTTAAATTCAAAGAAACTCAGATATAACTTTATTTTTCTTGATGATATCTTCAAGAAACAGGATATTCAGTGGTGCGTGGTATCAAAACTGCTCTGCGGAAACAAACTGTATCTTAATGAGCTTCTGAAACTCGGAATGAATCAGGTAGCCGATTCAAGGATATCAAATCTGAAAGCAATAAAGAACATAAATCCCGGAATTGAGACAATATATATTAAACCGCCTGCCAAACACTCGATACCGGGTGTAGTAAAATATGCCGATATCAGTCTGAATACCAATATCGAGACTATAAAAAAACTTTCCGGTGAAGCTGAAAAACAAAACAGAACGCATAAGATCATCATTATGATCGAAATGGGAGAACTCAGAGAAGGTATCATGCGTGACGACCTTATCACTTTTTATGCTCAGGTTTTTGAACTCCGGAACATAGAAGTAGTAGGGATAGGAACGAATCTGTCCTGCCTTTACGGAGTGCTTCCGAATAATGATAAACTTATTCAGCTCAGCCTTTATAAGCAGCTTATCGAAGCTCTGTTCAAAATCAGAATACCTTTAGTTTCAGGCGGCTCCTCAGTTACTATCCCGCTGATGTTCCAGAAAATGCTGCCTAAAGGGATTAATCATTTCAGGGTCGGAGAAACGCTGTTCTTAGGAACCGATGTTTATAATGATACAAAATTCGAGAAACTGCATAACGATGTGTTCAGGCTCTATGCCGAGATAATCGAGCTGATCGAGAAACCTCTTGTACCCATGGGTGAAATAGGAACGAATGTCAGCGGAGAATCTTTGCAGTTCAATAGACATCAGGTCGGTCAGACGACTTTCAGGGCGATCATCGATATGGGCCTTCTGGATATTGAAGAGAATCAGATATTTCCAGCAGATCCGGAAATTAAGATCGTCGGGGCAAGTTCGGATATGATAGTTATAGATCTCGGGAACAATACAAAACATTACAAAGTAGGCGATGTTCTGGAGTTCACGATGAATTATCTGGGCACGGTAAGAATAATGAACTCAAAATATATTGAAAAGCGGCTCGCTGACTAAAGTGGTCTAATTCGGATCGGGATATTTTTCAGATATTGATCTTATAACCGGAAGGCATTTGAAGAACGCATCGACTACTTCAGGATCGAACTTCGTACCTGTCAGTTTTCTGATCTCCTCAAGTACGTCCTCCTCTTTCCAGGCATCTTTATAAACTCTCTTACATGACAGCGCATCGTAGACATCAGCCACTGCGACTATTCTGCCGAAAACAGAGATATCATCTCCTTTCGGATGCAGAGGATATCCTGTACCGTCCCAGTTCTCGTGATGCGACAGCGCTATCACGGAAGCGATGGTATCGAATCTGGACTCCTTGTTCACGAAAAGGTTAGCACCGAGCGTAGTATGCTGCTTCATAACTTCGAACTCGTCATGTGTCAGCTTCGCGGGTTTTTTCAAAATGGTATCCGAGATAGCCACTTTACCGACATCATGGAGCATGGCAGCCATTCTCAGAACGTCCCTGTTGGCATCGATCTCTTTCCTGTCTATCCCTCTTTCGAGCGCCCATCTTTCATATATCTCGACGGAATATGCAGCCACCCTGTTAACGTGAGCTCCGGTTTCCTTGGGATCCCTGAGCTCGGCCATGTGGATCATTCTTAAAAGAAGTGTTCTAGTCATCCTTGCGTTCTTCATCGCGATACTCGCCGTCGAAGCGAAATGTCTTATAAAAAGCGCGTCCCCGTCAGTGAACTCAATAATATTCCCTGTTTCGTCCTTTGCGTTGATCACCTGAATAACACCTATCACATCCTCAGTTTCATACCTCAGCGGTACCGTAAGCATCGAGCGCGTCCTGTAATTTGCTTTTTTATCGAATTCAACGTCGAAATAATAACCGCAGTCCGCAGGCAGCTTATAAACATCGGGAATGTTCAGTATCTCTCCTGTCGATGCTACGTAACCCGCTATCGACGATTCGTCTATCATAATGCTGAAATCCTTATAAATAAGCTTCTCACCTTCCGGCAGCCTGCTCTGCAGAGTATCGTTCTGTGCGTGGCTGAAATGAAGAAGATCGCCTTCCCTTGTATATATCGTTCCGGCATCGGCGTTAACACAGGATCTCGCTTCGAGCAGAATCCTTTCGAGCAGAATGTCAATATCCTTTATGCTGCTGAACTCCGTACTCAGTCTTATTATTTCGTTAAGCTTATCTCTTTCGTTCATAACGGCTCCGGTTTTTGTATATTATACGACTTAAATATATCTTAAAATATGACTGGTGTCAATTTAATAAAGACTTACTGTCACGATCCTGAAATTAATAATTTTTTTTTGCGGTTATTAATGTTTTTTCATATATTTCGCGCATGAATCTGGAGGTGAGACCGAAAAATACGCGGAAACTGTTCAGAACGCGCCTCGTTCAGCAGACAGCTTTCTGGTCCGAAGTAAAAAAGAAACAGGGTATTGCACCTTACGCTTTTGATATCAGGTTCGATCCCGAAATCGTAGAAACACCAAATAAAAAAAATGACCCTATAGACGACATCCTTATACTTATAAAACAACTCGATAAAGATCACTCTATAGCCTATGTGCCGTACGGTCCTGTCGTCGAGCCGAAAGAAGATGAGCAGGGAGCTTTCCTGGAGGAACTGTCGGAATGCCTCAGACCGCTCCTGCCCGACGACTGCTTTACGCTTAGATACGACCTGCATTGGCAGTCTCACTGGGCCAAGGAAGAGAGTCATTTTGACGAGAACGGTATCTGGAAAGGAAGGCCGGATAAAAGGAATCAGGAGTTCAGGTTCAATTTCAGCACAAAAGAATGGAATCTGAAGAAATCGAACACCGACATACTGCCGTCCAACACAATATTTCTCAACCTTGAACGCGACGATACTGACATTCTTGGAGGTATGAAGCCGAAAACGAGATACAACATCAGGCTGTCAGGAAAAAAAGGAGTTACCGTAAGAAGCGCCGGCATGAATGAGATCGGGATATGGTACGATCTGTACGGGCAGACCTGCGCAAGGAACGGGATATACCTGCATGATCTGGAATACTTCACTTCAGTGCTTAAAACCTCTCAAAGCGGCGGATTCCACGCCGGTACCGAGCTTCTGATCGCAGAAAAGGACGGCATGCCTCTCGCCGCAATGTTCTTCGCCGTCTCAGATAAAAGGGCGACTTATCTCTACGGAGCTTCGTCCGACGCAAACAGGAACCTGATGGGAACTTACGCCATACAGTGGGACGCGATCACAAGAGCCAAGAAAAAGGGCTGTGTCCAGTACGACATGTTCGGCGTGTCGCCCAAGCCCGATCCGGCTCATCCGATGTACGGGCTTTACAAGTTCAAAAAAGGGTTCGGCGGTAGAATGTTCCACCGTATGGGCTGCTGGGATTATCCGTTATTGAAAGACAGGTATAAAATTTATTCCGCTGCCGAAATGACAGCCCAAGGTTACCATCTGGGTTAGAACTCGATCCCTTTTTTCGCCTTCACGCCTTTATCGAAACAATGTTTGATCTTCTTCATTTCAGTAACAGTATCAGCGGCCTCTATCAGCTTTGGATCTGCGTCCCTGCCTGTTATAATAATGTTCAGTCTTTCGGGTTTATGTTTAAGTGCGTCTATAAGCTCGTCAATCTCAATGAATTTATAATTAGTCAGGTATGTTATCTCGTCCAGTATTATAAGGTCGTATTCGTCTGAATCTATCATTTCTACAGCTGTTTCGAAGCCTTTGCGTGCAGTTTCTTTATCCTTTTCGATATCGTCCGATTTCCATGTAAAACCTCTGCCCGCAACGAACCAGTCGATTTTATGGGTGTCTTTGAAGAACAATACTTCACCGTAGTCTCCGGGGGATTTGATGAACTGCACTACTCCCGCCTTAAGTCCCTGGCCCATGGCTCTTGCGAGCGTCCCGAAAGCAGCCGTGCTCTTCCCTTTTCCGTCTCCGGTATTAATAATGATCAGTCCGTTATCCATATCCTGCTCCAAGTATTCTAAGGAAGTTATGAATTTAATATTATGTTTTCAATAAACTTTTTTGATAATCACACTTATTTGAGTTATATTTACGGCAAATCTTAAAGAGCGGTAATGATCTCTTTCGAACAAATATCGGATTATGTAAATTCACTTCTTAAGCTGAAAAATGACGGGACGGATGAGCTTTATAATTATCTTTCAAAGAAAGGCCATCCGGTAGTAAAGAGGGACGTTGCCGAATTTCTTGCGCAGATCGTACTCCTCAAACAGCCTGAAAAGGTTCTTGAGATAGGAACGAACGTCGGCTATTCGGCGATTATGATGGCAAGGCAGATGAAGAACGGAAAGATATGGACGGTGGACTACAGAAGAGATCATCATGATAAAGCTCTCGAAAATTTTAAAGAATTCGGAGTGGAAGACAGGATCGTGCTTATCACAAGCTATGCCGAAAATGTTCTCAACGGACTGGACGGCGGATTCGATCTGATCTTTATCGACGCCGACAAAAAAGGTTATTCTAATTATCTCGATTTTGCCGTGAACAACCTGAACAGCAGAGGTGTCATCATAGCCGACAATCTCTTCTGGAAAGGCTCCGTAATAGCGCCGGACGGTTTCGAAGACGAAAGGAACGTTATACCGTCACTTACAGAGTTCAATAAAAAATTCGTATCCCTTAAAGGATTCCGCACTCAGGTGCTTTCTATCGGGGACGGGCTAGGATTCGCGGTAAAGGAAAACTGAAATGGAAGAACAGGCATTTAACGAACTTGAGAACATACCTTTTGAGGAGCAGGAGAAATTCGGCGCGGTCAGGTCGTTTATCGCTACGGTTGCGATGCTTATCATCTCCCCGAAACTTTTCTTCGAGAGGATGCATATAAATAAAGGCTACAAACTGCCGCTGATTTTTCTTGTCATAATGCTGACGGCCGGAAATACTTTCAATTATATATATCTGTCGACCGGGCTGATCGAGCATCCTTCAAAACAGGTGGCGCATGTAATGGAGAACGAACCGGAACTTTCAGCGCAGGCTCAATTCTTCAAAGATATGATAAATGCCGAACCTGAACCCTATGATATTATCGTCGGAGTCGTGTCGAACCTGTTATTCTTTTATCTCATGGCTCTATACTGGCATCTAATACTGAGATCCCTGAGCGTCGCTTTAAACGGTTTTCAGGCTACATTCAGAGTGTTCTGTTACTCGTCTGTCGTCCTGTCCGTTTCGCTTTTACCTTACAGCTCGGCGACTTTGAATCTAATGGTCTATTTGTGGTGGGTCTATCTTGTTTACAGGGGTATTTCCGAAGCTCATGAAGTGTCAGGCAGACTGACTTTCAGGGGAATAACGGTCAGTCTATTCGCGACTATGATCCCATTAATATTTGCGACTCTCGCCGTATTCTAATTCTTTTTTATCAACAGCCCGACAGTTTCCACATGATAAGTCTGCGGGAACATATCGACCGGCTGAACTTTAACAAGCTTATATCCTCCCTGTTCAAGGAGTTCGACATCCCTGCCGAAAGTCGACGGGTTGCACGATACGTAAAGTATCTTCGGGACACCTGACGAAACTAGCGCTTCGACAACTTTGTAATGCATCCCGTCCCTGGGAGGGTCAGTGATGATCATATCATAATGTTTCTTAAAGATATCACCTTCCTTCGCGAGCTTCATCATGTCACCCGCTAAAAATTCACAGTTCGATATCCCGTTCAGTTCAGCGTTCCTGCGCGCGTTGACCACGGCATTCTCGACAAGCTCGAACCCCGTTACGTGCGCAGTCTTTGCGGCTATGTAGAGCGAGATAGTTCCAACGCCGCAGTACAGATCAAGGACGCTTTCGGAGCCGGAAAGTCCGGCGAACTCAAGCACGACATCGTACAGCTTTGCCGTCTGGCCCGGATTCGTCTGGAAAAAAGTGTCGTGGCTGAGCTCGAACTTCAGTTCGCCGATCGTGTCTGTGATCGTGCTTCGACCGGCTATCAGGACCGTCTCCTCGCCGAAAGCGGTCGTTGAACGCCCGGAGTTTATCGTATTCACGAAGGACTTTACCTGCGGGAACTCCAAGATCAGCGCATCAGCGACGGCTTTGATCTCCCTGAGCTTTTTCGATTTAGTTATCAGATTTATCATGATCCCGTCAGAGTTGGATTTCCTGACCACCAGATACCGCAGAAATCCTTCGTGCCTGACCACATCGTAAGGTTCAAGACCGGAGTTCTTAAGCTTATCTTTAAGCGACAGATATACACTGTTCATCAGTTGCGGCTGAAGATTGCACTTATTTATGTCAATAGCCTTGCTGAAGAATTTCGGCGCGTGGAATCCCAGAGTGAACTGTTCTCCGTCAGGATCATTCCCCATATCCTTTTCCGTATAATAACGCAACCTCGAGAACGTGAACTCAGTCTTGTTCCTGTAATTGTCCGTCGCTTTGCATTTTATTATCGGGAGCATCTCACAGTCAGTTACTTTACCTATCCGTCTGACGCAATCCTTTACTACCTCCTCTTTAATAAAAGCCTGATGTTCGTATTCGACGTCTCTTAACTTGCAGCCTCCGCAGGCGGGATAATAAATACAGTCCGATTCTTTCCTGAAAGACGATTTTTCCAGCACCTGTTTCGTCACCGCTTCGAGATATCCTGTCCTTCTCTTCTTCACATGAGCGAGTACTTTTTCTCCTGGCAGAGCTCTTTCCAGCATTACTTTTCTTCCTTCGAATTCAGACAGGCATTTTCCGCCGTAGATGGGTTTTCCGGCAATTAGTTCGATCAGTTCTTTCATTTATTTCCGTCCGGTTATTATTTCTCTTATTTCAAAATCGTATACTTTTTTATTTTCACCATACATTATGCGATTATAGAAAAAATGTATTTTTTCAGAAAATTCTATTACTTTCACTACATCTTTCAACTTATTTATATTACGCAAATTACAGCTCTTGATCACACATTATACCCTAATATATACGCTAATTATAAATACTAATTTATACCCTAATTTTCCAAACTCCTGTTTTTCTTGACCCTAATCTTTCGAGTATTCCGGACGCCTTGAGTTTCTTCAAATGCCACTCGACGGCTTTTTTGGTAACACCTGCTTTCTCAGCAATTCCGGCAGCTGTTATATTTTCGTCATTATTTATAATTTCTATTATTTTATCCTTTGTTCTGATATACTTCATTTCCTTCTTTATGGAATTTATCTTCGGAACTTCCTGAACCGTAAAAGGTAAAGTAACCTGAAAACTGTTTTCACTGATCTTAAAAACATTTTGGTCGTATTTCTCAAGAATAGTATTTATACCCGAACCAAGATATCCTGTCAGTCCGAGGTCTTTGAACACTCTGACAAGTTCCCTGTTCCTCGGCATAGGACGGCCGTTTAAGAACTCGTATTCCGTGAGTCCTTCCGGTATTCCGCCGAATGAAGTTATTATAAGCCTGTCTGAATAGATATCTACCGACGGCATGATGTCGCGTGTGTAATCGTTGTGAACAACAGCGTTGACTACCGCTTCTCTTAAGGAAGAAGTATTTATCAGCTCATGATGCTGTATCTCACTTTCATCCGGTGAAACTGTGAACGTTCTGTTCTCAACTTCCAGTTTGTCCAGCAATCTGTAAACAGTTTTAACAAGAGAACAGTTCCCGTACTCACCTGTCTCTATCAGCAGAGAATTATCCGTTCCGTAATACTTTCTTAACTGAACTGACGCTTTGTTCGAGTCCGCGAAAAGGTATCCTGCGTAATTTATCCTGCCTTCTCGCGTGTAAAAATCCAGATTCTTAATAAGGTCGTCCGTCACGCTTATTCCGCGTTCCTGATAATATATTTTAAGCTGAGCAAAAGTATGCTCGGCATTTCTCGGCGATATTATGTTCTTTAACGATGCAGTCTCAACGTTTTCGGCAAGTGATCTTACAGTTTCCGAATCCATCTGTTTTATTACATTTTCCGATCTTACAAAACATCCTGCTGTAGTCATTCCGACCAGCCTCAGGTAGTAAGGTTTTTCCGTTCCTCTTGCGATCACCACTTTCAGTATCTTTTTACCGTTTATCTCTACAGAAAAAACATCGGTAAGACCGAGGCAGTTGGGCGAGATATTCACCCTTAACCGGTCTGCTACAGTATGCAGAGCATTATCCAGAGCATCTACTCCGAGTATTGCGCCGTCGTAGGAAACCCCGATGTAAATATAACCTCCGGCCGCAGAATTCAGGAACGAGATAACTTCCTTTTCCAGCTTATCGTTGAGGATAGGCATAAATTCAACATCAGAATCCTTTACCAGTTTACCAGATATAACATTCATACCCTAACTCCCGATTTGTTAGTATTTAAATATAAGGCATATATCTTTTAAATCAAAGTATTAAATCTAAATATGAATAATAAAGTCTGAAATCTATTTCCAGATCACGACGTCTTTAAGCTCCCTGCGGGTTTTAGCCCTCGGTTCTTTAATTCTGTAGCCGAACGCCGCCATGTACGATATCCCGAACTCTTCCGTATTAACGCCGAATTCCTCTTTCAGTATCCTTTCCGTGTTCTTTCTGTTGAATCCCTCGATCGGGCACGAATCAATCCCGATCATTGCAGCGGCCGTCAGCATGTTCCCCAGCGCGATATAACACTGTTTCGATGCCCATTCGAAAAGCTTATCGTCTCCCGCGAGCCCGAAATCGACCTTCTGGAAATTCTCGACCGTTTTTTTCCTGTTCTCGAGAAGTTCGCCTTCCCATTTCTGTACTTCAGACATGAAATTGATAATATACGGACTGTTATACCTGATCAGAGGAGCTTTCATGGTCAGACAAACTATGAAATGGCTTGCTGTATCGAGCTTGATCGTTGCCCCCCATGCTCCGTCCTTGAGTTTTTCGCGAAGAACATGATTCTGGACGACGATGAACTTCCACGGTTCGAACCCCAGTGAACTGGGCGACAGTCTGGCGGTCTCGAGAATGAAAAGAAAATCCTCTTCAGGTATTTTCTTTGCCGGATCGAATTCTTTGCAGGCATGGCGAAACATAAATGCCGATAATATATCCTGCTTGTTCATAGCGTCCTCCTTTTTTATAAAAAAATATAATTATTTTAGCGGTTTATTTAAAGAAAATAATAAATAATTTTCAGCTTTTTGAGACAGATTTTTCCAAAGATCTCGCTGATTTCTTTTTCAGTACATACGAGACTGCTATAAGGCCGGTCGCGCCGGCTATGATGTCGGTCGTCAGTCTGCCGAAAAATATCCCGCGGATTCCGTACACGCTGCTTCCGATATACGACAGCGGGATCAGAAGTACTATTATCCTGTATGCGTTAAGCACAGTCGAAAAGACGGGTTTATGGATTCCGGTGAGAAAGAACCCGCAGTAACGGTGTATCTCCATCATCCCGTAGCCGAACGATATGGTCTTAACATATATAATGAATATCTTCTCGACTTCCGGATCACCGGTGAAAAGCCCTGCGATATACGGCGCTGTCAGAAAGAACACGACCGCTATGCCGATGCCGTACAGGAACGCGAAGTTCACCGAAAGTCTTTTCGCTTCTGCTATCCTGTCGATTCTTCCCGCTCCGAAGTTCTGGCTGACGAAAGGTACTAAGGACATCCCGAGCGCCATCGGAATGACGAACGCGAACATCTCGATGCGGCTTGCGGCGCTCGCTCCGGCGACCGCCTCCACTCCGTGCCTGCTGATCAGAGCCGTTATCACCCCGGCTGAAAGAGGCATCAGCATCATGCTTATGCTGCCCGGCACCGCGAAACCGGTTATTTTCCTGAATGACGCCGGGAACAGGCGCAACTCTGGATCGTCAAGGTGAAGTATTTTATGTTTTTTCGTGAACAGGTAGTACAGCCACACCGACGAACACGCCTGAGCTATAACAGTCGCCAAAGCGGCTCCCCATATCCCGAGCCCGAACCCGAAGATGAACAGCGGGTCCAGCAGGCAGTTGAGCAAGGCGCCGAACATCATGAACCGGCTGGCGGACTTCGAATCCCCAAGCGAGATCAGAATACCGTTTCCCATCATAGGGAACGCCATGAAGACCGCACCTGAATACCAGGTATTCATGTAGCTGCGGATCAGCGGAAGGACGTCCCCTTCCGCCCCGAGTATCGAGAACACGTGTTCGACTGTCAGAAATCCCGTGACAGCCAGAGTCGCCGAAAGAGCCGCGATCAGAATTACGCCGTGCGTAACGATTCTGGATGCCCCCTCCCTGTCGAGCTTACCGAGCGCGTGGGAAGTGAGCGTAGTCACTCCTGTCCCGATACCTCCGGCGATGAAGGTTAAGAACATTACTACAGGGAATGTGAACCCCATCGCCGCAAGAGGTTTCGTCCCGAGCTGCGATACGAAATATGTATCTGCAAGGTTGTATGTGTTCATGGCGACCGTGCCCGCAAGCATCGGATACGCCATCTTAAAAAGCGTTCTTTTTACTGTTGACTCTACGAGTTTCGACATCGGTTCTCCTGCAGTTCAGGCGGAATATAACGCATAAGTCGGCAGGAATAAAGTAAATTTCTTATTTATTTGTCCCTGAACATTTTCACTGTGTAGAATATGACCGGCAGGAAGACCAGAGCCGCGGATACCGGGATCAGCCACCTGTACGGACCGGGACCTTCTCCCCTGACCAGACCGGTAATGTAGATCACGATTGTCGCGAATATGACGGACATGGCGAACTTCATGTACCTGACCATTCTGGTCGCATATCTGTACTGCCTCGGAGCGTTCTCTTCGGTAATTTTGACAGGATAATTGAAAACATGCGGGAATTTATTCATAACTGTCAGCATAATGTAGATCAAGGTCGAGATACCCGGAATGAACAGCAGCGTTTGCCTTCCGCCGAATCTGTCGGGTTCGCCTTTGATGTTAAAATGCACCGGGATCGTATCGGGCAAATCCTGATAATACATAATTGTAAGTATCCACATATAGACGACTACGAAAGCGCCCATAGCCTCAAGCAGTCTGTCGGTGTTCTCCGGTTCTATCTTCAGCCTGGGTCTGTTCTTTTTATCTTGTCTGAACTTCATGTTATTCTGTCCGCGTTAAATTTGACGATCTTCTTCACTATATCGAAAGGTACGGGTTTGTTCAGAGGGAACTGTATCGAACCTTTTCCCTGCTTATAGCCTGCAAGCATATCTGAGAATTCTTCGACGGCCGGCGGAGCAGGATACAGACCGATATGTTTCGCGAAACCGGCGAAATGCACGATATTTTTCCCTTTCAGTTTAAAAGTCGGCATGCTCCAGCTTATCGTTTCTTCCAGTCCCGGTACCGCTTCATGAATGACCTTTCTCAACTCTTTCATGATCTTCTGTACTTCAGTCGGGAATGCCGAAATATATTCATCGACCGTTCCGGTTTTCTTTTCTTCTGCCATATCACTCTTTCCTGACTTTTTTGCCATACTGAAATATATGAATAATTACCGCTTATTAAAAATAATAATACGGCATTTACTGCTTATGTAATTTTTCCAGCATACTCACTGCGCCCATCTCGAACCTGGAGAATCCGAACCATTTCTTTCCCAAGTCTTTAAGTGACGCACCGAAATGATAAACATCTTTTTCATCGATTATAATGAACCTGTCGTACGATCTCTTAAACTCTTTGATCTCTATATGAAAATACTGCCTGCTGAACTTTTCAACATCGAGTTTCAGCTTTTCCGAAACCGTTTTTGTAAAGATCGAAACGTTAATACTCCTGCTTAAGGCTGTCAGATGAACCAAAACAGTGTCATCAATATAATTATCTATAATAACTACAGACTTTTTCGCACTCCTGAACAGATCTGAAACGAATTTGTATGCGTCGAATATCTGACCGTCGAAAAAAATTCCCTGTTTGGGTTTTATATCGCCAGATTCCATTGCGTCCAATATCTTCTCTACTTTTTTATCAGTTTCAATTAGCTTAAATTCAAGGTTGTCGACTCTTTGAAATAACTGTCCGTTAGTCTGAATGAATTTACGCATAGCAATAAATGCTCTGATAATCTGAACGCTGATAATAACAGCTGTCTCACTTGTAAGCAAACCCGCCAACATCGCAACTCCCTGCTCAGTAAACACATAAGGTAAATACCTTACACCACCCCAACTTGAGGTTCCTTTTTGGAACCTCAAGTTCAGAATATTTTCATATTCTTTTCGTGACAACTGCATCATGAATTCAGACGGGAATCTTGCTAAATTCCTTTTCACAGCTTTATTAAGTATTTTCGTTTGTACTCCATACAATTCTGCCAAATCCCTGTCCAGCATCACCTGAAAACCCCGGATAGGATAGATCCTGTCTCTGATCAAATTCTCGTCAAACTTCTCTAACTCATTTTTCGCCATAATTAACTCTCCTGACCACTTTTTATACAATATAAACAGGTGGGTAGGTCAAATGATGAGCCAGGTTAAAATTATAATATTAAAAATGCGGTCGCAAATTGCGACCGCAAGTTCAGGAATACTCAGCCTTCGAAGATCATCTCCGGACTGCCTTTTCCAAGTTCACTGTTTATGTATCCGAGCACTTCTTCGAACTTATGCGACCCGTTGAAAGACCTGTCGGACCTGCATCTGACCGAGACAGACCCGTATGCAGCTTCTTTCTCACCGACTATGAGTATCAGCGGGACTTTGCGCAGTTCCGCGTTTCTTATCTTCGAGGAAAGCGACTCTCCTCTACCGGAGAATTCCGCTCTCACTTCAGCCGCTCTCAGTTTTCTGACGATCAACCTGCAGTACTCTTCCTGCTTGTCATTCACACAGATCACACATATCTGTACCGGTGACAGCCAGAAAGGAAGGCTTCCGTTGTAAAATTCCAGCAGTGATGCGATAAATCTTTCGAAGCTGCCGAACAAAGCTCTGTGGATCATATACGGCCTGTGGAATTCCCCGTCCGCGCCTCTGTACTTCATGTCGAACCTGCCGGGCAGGTTGAAATCGAATTGTATGGTACTGCACTGCCACTCGTTACCTGCATAGTCGGCGATCTTCAGATCGATCTTGGGCCCGTAGAACGCACCTCCGCCCTCATCGATGTCATATTCTATTCCGGCGTTCGAGACCGCTTTTTTCAGCGCTCCTTCCGCCATACGCCAGTCTTCATCTGAACCGATCGCTTTTTTCTCCGGTCTCGAAGCGATGTACGCCTTGAATTTCTTCATCCCGAACGCGCCAAGTACGTATATGCAGAACTTCAGCACTCTCGCCAGTTCACCGTCAATCTGGTCTTTTCCGCAGATTATATGCGCGTCATCCTGAACGAAACTTCTGAGTCTTTTCAGTCCGTGGAGCGCGCCTGAATATTCGTAGCGGTAGACCTGACCGAACTCCGCGTATCTTAAAGGAAGTTCGTTGTAGGATCTCTGTTTTTTGTTGAAGATCATTATATGGAACGGGCAGTTCATCGGTTTCAGGCAGTATTCCTCGTTCCCCGCTTCGAACGGATCGTACATGTTCTCCCTGAAGAAGTCGAGGTGACCCGACACGCGCCAAAGGTCGGATATGCCTATGTGGGGTGAGTATACCCACTGGTAGCCGTTTAATAAATGGGCTTTCTGGCTGAACCTTTCCATTTCGTATCTTATTACCGCACCGTTCGGATGGTAGCAGACCAGCCCCTGCCCTATTTCGTCGTATGAGCCGTAAAGGTCGAGCTCTTTCGCGATGTTCCTGTGATCTCTTCTGTCATCTATCTGATTCATTTTATTCTCCTTTGGAATTTAATTTCATACAATAAAAAAAGCCACCGGACCCTGGAGTCCGGCGGCTTCACTTAAACTTTTTTTTAAGATCAAGTTATATAACCAACCCCCTCCGGGTTCGGAACTCGTAGGTGGTGGTCGTGATCACGATGCTGATATGTATGAAATATTCGTTCATTTTCTCTTCTTTTTTGTTTCGACGCCCAAAATACAAAAATAATCGGAATTTGTCAAGACGGGTTTATCGTTTCAATTTTTCTAACATACCCACTGCATTTATATCGAACTTGGAGAACCCGAACCACTTCTTTCCCAGATCTTTAAGCGACGCTCCGAAATGATAAACATCTTTTTCATCGATTATAATGAACCTGTCATGTGACTCTTTGAATTCTTTAACAGTGACCGGATAATACTGCCTGCTGAACTTCCCGATATCGAGCTTAAGCTGAGCCGATACTGATCTGGTCATAATAGTTACTTTTACATTTTTATTTATCTTCGTCAAATGAACTAAAACAGTGTCATCAATGTAATTATCAATGATAACTGCAGACTTTTTCGCACTTCTGAAAAGGTCTGAAACGAACTTGTACGCATCGAATATCTGACCGTCGAAGAAAATCCCCTGTTTCGGTTTCATATCACCCACTTCCATTGCATCAAGGATTTTCTCTACTTTCTTATCTGTTTCTATCTGCTTTAACTCAAGACTATCAACCCTTTGAAATAGCTGACCGTTAGTCTGAATAAATTTACGCATAGCAATAAATGCTCTGATAATCTGAACGCTGATAATAACAGCTGTCTCTCTTGTAAGC
>QKDR01000116.1 GCA_003252515.1 Candidatus Delongbacteria bacterium
TTTATCGACGCATCAAAAAATATTCGCTGCTAAAAGTAATTGAGACAACAAATGACACCTGACCCGTACAAGACATTCATCCGCAATTACTTGCTCAGCTCATCCCTGTACGATTTCGTTTTCGCATACGCGATATACAACCTGCTTTTCAGCCTGCGCGGCCTGTCGGTGTTCGAGATATCGCTTCTTCTTTCGTGGTGGGCTCTTACCGCCATGCTGCTTGAAGTTCCGTCGGGTGCTCTTGCGGACAGGTGGAGCAGAAGAAAGATGCTGGCGGCGGCTCCGTTGATCAAGGCCGCGTGTTTCGTGATCTGGTACTTTTCGGGTAGCGACATCTACTTCTACGGTCTGGGATTCTTATTCTGGAGCGCCGGAAGCTCCATGGTGTCGGGTACTTCGGAAGCTTTACTTTACGACGAACTGAAAACCTTCGGCAGAACGGAAGAATACGAACAGGTGCTCAGCAGAAAGAAATTCTACTACCACATCTCCCTGGCGGTCTCAACGGTCACGGGCGGGTTCATCGCCTACTACGACATCAGCCTCGCTCTGCTCCTTTCGGCCCTCCCCCTCCTGCTGTCCTCGTACTTCGCTTTCAGAATAAAAGAAACGGAAAGAAGTCAGGCTCACGAAGAAACTCATTACATCGAATACATAAAACTGGCTTACCGCGAGGTCAGGAGCAGCGATATCCTCAAAATACTGTTCCTCTATTCCCTCGGCATATCGGTCTTCGGTGATCTTGAAGAATTCGACCAGCTCTATTATCAGCTGTCCGGGCTTCCGGTCTACGCGTTCGGCATAGCGGGATTTCTGTGGTCGCTCTTAAATTCGATAGGCTCATATCACGCCCACCGCCTGAAGAACTCCGTCAAAGCGTTCTATGTCCTTCCCCTCGTCTCCGCACTCCTTCTGATATACACAGGCTTCAGGCCGGGACTGGCTGGGATCGGCATTCTGCTGCTTTCGTATTTCGTATCGTCGCCCCTAAAAATACTGGTCGAGAGCAGGATACAGCGCAACATCAGGTCGATAGGCAGGGCAACCGTCACTTCCCTGAGCGTGTTCTTCATCAACCTGTCGGGCGTACTGCTCATCCCCGTTTACGGAACGGTCGGCAAAATATGGGGACTTGAATCAATCTACGTCGCTACGGGAGTGTTCTTCGCTTTCTTCGCGCTCTGGGCAGCCGTTAATGGTAAGGTGTTTGAGTGAAATTATTTAAAATAAAACTTGACTTTCAGATCAAAATCAGACATATTGTATATAATTACAAACATTTATAAACGGTTTGTCTGACAACATGAAGAGTGATGCAGAAAAAATATTTGAGAAGAATGGAGGACAGCTGAGAATGTCCGAAGCAATAAAACTCGGTATCTCCCGCTATTCTCTGTATTCTCTGAGAGACAGAGGAGTAATAGAACTCGTCAGCAGAGGAATATACAGGCTGAGGACGAAACCTTCTCTCAGTTCACCTGACATTCAGTCGGTCTGTTACAGAGTCCCGAAAGCTGTAATATTCCTGATCTCGGCTCTTTCATTTCATAAAATGACGACACAGATACCTCATGAAGTGTCTATTGCAGTTCCAGTAAGGTCACGCGCTCCCTCTTTCGATTATCCCCCTGTGAAAGTATATCATCTAAAATCAGAGATCTACTGTTCCGGAATCGAAGAACATGTTATAGACGGTATAAAAGTAAAAGTCTATGACCCTGAGAAAACTCTCGTGGATACTTTCAGGTACAGAAATAAAATAGGTCTTGACGTAGCCGTTGAAGCACTGAAATTCTACAGAGAGAGAGGCAGAATGAACCTTAATCTGATCTCGAAATACGCGAAAATATGCAGAGTTGACAAGATCATGCAGCCGTATCTGGAGGCAGTTGTATGAAACAGATAAAGAATATGGCTTTTTCAGTAAAGGAAAGATTAAAAAATATCGCTCAGTCAAAAAATATCAGATTCGATGATATCCTTCAGTTCTATGCGATGGAAAGAGTCCTATTCAGACTTTCAATATCCGATCATGCCGATAAATTCATTCTCAAAGGTGCGCTGCTGTTTAAATTGTGGCGTGATGACAGTTTCAGACCTACAAGAGATATTGACCTGCTCGGAACAACAGACAACTCAGAGCAGAATATTAAAAATATTTTTGAGAATATCCTGACTACTGTAGTTGAGGATGACGGTCTGGTCTTCTTACCTGAAACGGTCGAAACGATGCTTATAAAAGAAGATGCCGATTATCACGGCGTAAGAGTTTCGTTCAAGGGAATACTTGATACTGCGAAGATCAATATGCAGGTCGATGTCGGTTTCAACGATATCATATATCCCGAACCGGATTCCGTAGAATTTCCGGTAATTCTGAATTTTTCCAATCCTAAAATCAGAAGTTATACGAAAGAAAGTGTGATAGCGGAAAAATTCGAAGCTATGACGCAGCTGGGAAATCAAAACAGCAGAATGAAGGATTTTTACGACATCTGGATCATGTCGCACAGTTTCGATTTTGACATACGGCAGTTGTCGGAAGCAGTAAAAATAACGTTCGACCACAGAAAAACTGACCTTTATGCCAATATTATCGCTTTCTCAGACGAGTTTCCGGAACTGAAACAGATACAATGGAAAGCATTCCTGAACAAGATCAGGCAGAACGATTTATCCGAATCATTCCGGGAAATAATCTCAGATATAAAGAAATTTATAACGCCGGTCATCGATCCTTCCGATCGGAACCTGAAATGGGATCATGATAAGCAGGTTTGGGAATAAAAAATGTGTTTTTTCAAGGACAAGTAATGAGATTCTTCATCCTATTCATGATAGTATCAGCTTCATGCCTCAACGCGATAAACTTCTGGGAAGATCAGAGTCAGGAAAGTTTTATGTGGGTCGGCGCCGGTCCGGGAACGATGGACTCTCCAAACGCCAGCCTTTTAGGTATGAACACTTCAATAAATTACTTAAAGTCCGACCACATTTTTAAGCTCAGAGGCATCTATACAGAAGAAATGGTTCTTTACGGACCAAAACCGAATGATGAGATCTGGGAGCTGGGACTTCTTTACGGACGAAGAACAGCCGGCGGCAAAACGGGCGTATCTATTCTCGCAGGTATAAGCTATACGGGAGGAACATACAAAGGTGACCGGCTCGACACAGATCCGTTCAGTGAAGATTACGAAGAATTAACTTTTGAGACGGTCGGACTGCCTATAGAACTTCAGTTCGATGTCAATTTGTTAAAATTTGTCGGATTCAGTATAATGTTCTTTACCGATATCAACCCGCATACAATTTACACCGGTGTGAATTTCTCCATTCTTATAGGATATCTGCCCGGGAATTTTGATTTATGAAGAATCTTTATTATATTAAAAGTACACGATCAATAAACGGAGGTGCATGATGAAATACGTTGTACACAGGCTCGACGTCGATCACGACAACATGCAGGAGAAACTTCAGGATTTCCTTAACGGGCTCAGAGGCGAAGTGATATCCGTACTGCCGGACGTAAAACCCACATTCCAGCTGATGGGAGCCACCGCGAAGGTCGATTTCCTGCTTATCGTGGAGAAGACCTTATAGGAACTTATGCGGTTTTTTCTTCTTTCATACTTTATACTGTCCGCCATATCTGTCTTGAACGGAACTGATCTTTTTTACGGATGGAAAGAACCTTCAGAAAACGAAATGGAGAAAATACGTAATTATCCCGCTTTCTCTCCGCTGACGTATGACACGGAACTCCCCTATTCGGTCAACAATTCATACCAGATATATTTCAGACCCGTTTTCTCTCAGTACGCCAACGACTGCTCTCACGCCTCGGGAGTCGGCTACACTTTCACTTACGAAATGAATTATATGAGAAACACCAACGCGAATTTCTACCAGAACCAGTTCCCGCACTATTTTAGCTATAATTACCTGAACAAAGGGAACGAACTCAACGGATCCTCCTATCTGTCTGCGTGGGATGTGCTGACCACCGTCGGATGCCCCTATATTTACGATTACGGAGGGATGGTTCCGTCGGAAGACCCGGAGGAAAGGGACATACTCTGGATGTCAGGGTACGACAAATACGAAAGGGCCATGGAGAACCGCGTCAGCGGGATAATCCGTTTTCCGCTCGATACGGAGGAGGGTCTTTATCAACTCAAACGGTGGCTTTACGACAGGGGCGACGGATCATCAGCCGGAGGTGTCGCGAACTTTTCCGCCGGCGTAAATTACACATGGGAGACGGGCATACTCCCCGAAGGCACCGAGAATGAGGGCGAGCTCGTCATCACAAAGTGGCATACCACCGTGAACCATGCCATGACCATTGCGGGTTATAACGACTCGATCAGATTCGATCTTAACGGCGACAACAGGTTCACCAACGACATCGACATCACCGGGGACGAAATTGTGGATATGCGCGACCGTGAAATCGGAGCCCTGCTCATGGTGAACTCATGGGGCACCGGATGGGGAAACTACGGAAGGGCGTGGGTACTATACAGTACGCTGGGATATGAGCACTGGGAAGGTGGAATATGGACGAGAACGGCTTACTCGATCACCACTTTCGAGAACTATCAGCCACTTCTGACGATGAGGACGGAACTGGATTATCCGAAGAGGGACAATCTTAAAATATATGCGGGAATATCTTCAGATACACTCGCGCTGGTACCGGATATCTGTCTTGACCTGCCGTACCTTGAATTCGCCGGAGGAAATAATCCCATGTCGGGCGATTCCTCATACATCGAACTGGGGATCGATCTTACGCCGCTGCTTCATAACGCTGAGAATTTCACGGAAGCTAAGATATTCTTATGTGTAGCAGAGAATGATACACTATCAGACTGCGAAGGGAGCATTCTTTCGATGGAAACGATCGACGAATGGGGCAACGTGTGCGCGGCGGAAGGTTGTGCGATCCTCGACAACGACACGACCTGCATTTCGGTAAAGATACCGGTTTTCTACAACACCCCGCTCATCACCGTAACGTCGCTTCCGGAAATAATACCCGGAGAACCCTATTCCGTGCAGATGACCTGCAGAGGCGGAAGAGACCCGTTCAGATGGGATTTCGTTTACGGATACTCGGAGGAAACATCTACCGATCCGTTCCCCGAAGGCGATTTTATCAGGATGGATTTTCCCCATAATAATTTCGACAACGATCTTATACCTTTCAAACCGGAATTTCAGGTGCCTTTCTACGGCAAATACTACGACTCACTCTACATCTGCACTGACGGGTACATCTGCTTCAAGAACAAATTCACATACATTGATGACGAAAGCTCGGTCACAAATAACCGCATGATCGCCCCTTGCGCGGCAGAACTCGAATACAGCTATGATCTCGGCGACGGCATCTATTATATGGCTGAAGAAGGCTCTGTAACTTTCAAGTGGTCGGCTTCGGAAAAAATGAGACCCGAGACAGATCTGATATTCGCTGCGAAAATATTTCCCGACGGTCGGATAAAGTTCTATCATTCCGATAATAATTCCGAAGATGTGATCTGGTACTCCGGAATATCCGAAGGCGATTCCGTCAATTTCAGCGTATCCGAAACACCGCTCGACTACACGCCTGCCGAATTTCCCTACGGTCTTACGATGAACGACGGCGGCCTGATAACAGGCTCCGTTGCGGAATACGGACAGTCGTGGGATCTGAAAGTTCGCGTAACCGACTGGAACGGGATTTCTTCGGAAAAGACATTCGCGCTTAATTCCGCGACGGGTATAGAAGACAGTACGGTTCCAGGCAAGATCCGTATTTCGAACTATCCGAACCCGTTCAATTCGGCGACCAGTATTTATCTCGAACTCGAGCGTGATCTTTCAGGATCGCTTTTGATCTACAACCCGGCAGGTCAGGTTGTTGGATCAATCTTTAAGAACAGACGCCTGCAGAAAGGCTCTCACTCCGTTATATGGGAACCCGGAAACCTGAGTTCGGGAATATACTACCTCACACTGAGGAACAATTCCGGCGTACTGATGTCGGTAAAAACACTGTTTTTAAAATAGTATTATCTTGATTTAGACTCCGTATTTACTTATAATTAGCTTAAATGAGTGCGGAGTTTTTTTGTTTTCGAAAACCTTAAATATTTTTTTGCCGCTTCTCTTTCTTTCAGGCATGATCTATGCTCAGGAAGACAGTCTTAAGTCTGAAGTTCCTGCCGCAGTCTGCGTCATGCCTCTTGTTTTCATCACCGCCGGATCTGCGATAAGCGGCAGCGAATTCGAGAAAAATATTCAGACGGAGTTTAGCGATCCCGGAATGGAAATAGACGATTTCACCTCTCTTTCCCCCGCCGCCGGTGTATTTCTGCTCGACTGGTGCGGAGTGCAGGCGAAGAACTCTTTCTTCGACCGCGTTAAGTATATGACGATAGCCAACCTGGCGTCACAGGCTGTAGTCCAGAGCTTGAAATACGCTACGGACAAGCTGCGGCCGGACGGAGACGACAGGCTGTCGTTCCCGTCTAATCACACGAACACAGCTTTCACGAACGCGATGATCATGTGGCACGAGTACAGACATACGAACGCTTTCGCTGCTTACAGCGGGTTCGTTCTCGCTGCGGGGACCGGCGCGCTCCGCATGCTGCACGACAAACACTGGACCGGAGACGTTCTGGCAGGTGCGGGGATCGGCATGCTTTGCGCCAACCTGATATACAGGTTCAGACCGCTTGAAAACTGGCGGCCTTTCAGAACTGATAACAGGAACATTTCCCTTCTGCCGCTATATAATACTGACTCGTTCGGTTTTACTTTAATTTTGGGACTGTAAGGAGAATTTATGGCTGAGAAAAACAATTCCTTCATAGGCGGAGGCAGGATAAGAAGCTTCGGTTACGCGTTCAAAGGCATCATGGTTATGTTTAAAGAAGAACCGAACTTCAGGATACATTTCATAGCTGCGGCCCTGGCAGTCGTATTCGGATTTTATTTCGGACTTACATCTCTGGAGTGGATGCTTGTGACCATAGTGATCGGATTCGTCATGGTCTCCGAGATATTCAATTCGGCAGTTGAAAGAATAGCTGATTTCGTATCTCCCGGTCACGATAAGCTTATTGGGGTGATAAAGGACCTCTGCGCCTCGATGGTACTTGTCGCAGCAGTTGTGTCGGTCGTAGTGGGGCTTATAATATTCTTACCTAAATTCTAATAATTCAGGAGGACCGTATGGACCTTCAGAGAAGACTAAAAAAAGACAGGAAATTCCTCCGATCAGAGTGGAACAGCATAGATTTCGACCAGTCCGACCAGTCAAAGAAACAGCCATTTCCTCCTTTCGAAAAACCTTTCGACGAGAACGGTAAAGTAATACCTCTTATCCCAATCGAAAAATGCGTCAGCATCGGCAAGATCGCATTAAAAGACGCAATTCTGAACAGAAAAAGCAGAAGAAAGTACAAACCTTATCCGCTGACCATGGAGGAGCTTTCGTTCCTGCTTTACGCCACGCAGGGATTCAAGAAAAAGTCAGGAAGACGCTCGTTCCGGACAGTACCGTCCGGAGGAGCGAGACATCCTTTCGAAACATACCTTTTTATATGGAACGTCGAAGGAATAGACAAAGGGTTATACCGTTATCTTCCGCTGGAGCATTC
Source organism: Candidatus Delongbacteria bacterium (assembly GCA_003252515.1). Taxonomy (GTDB): domain Bacteria; phylum UBA4055; class UBA4055; order UBA4055; family UBA4055; genus UBA4055. The sequence goes on from QKDR01000116.1 coordinate 7,665, forward strand.
TATTTATCTTGAAAAGAAATATAAAAAAGGAATGGAAAAGTATCTCGACGCAGCGACACTTGAACAGTTCTGGAAAGCCGCCGTATATTTCATCTGGTCGGCGATACCATACAGAACGGAATGGCGGTACGTTCAGGCTTCAGCCAAGCTGGTCGCCATTGACGCGGGACATTTGTGCCAGAACCTTTACCTTGCCGTCGAAGCGGTCGGATGCGGCACATGCGGGATCGGAGCTTATGACCAGAAGCTTGCGGACAGATTCATCGCGGCGGACGGGAAAGACGAATTCGTTGTTTATCTTGCTCCCGTCGGAAAAGTGTAAAACAATAATTTTGAGGTTAATATGAACGAATTTTTCGCAAAGGAATTTTATGGGAACACGGCCGAGAACTGGTTCTACTCGCTTCTGTTCCTTCTGGGCGGTGTAGTACTGTCCAAGATTATTTACTGGGTATTCAGGGCGATCTTCAAAAAACTGACCGAAAAAACCAAGAACACGCTTGACGATGCGCTAATCGAGGTCGTTGAAAAACCCGTTGTTTTCTCCATTATCATCCTCGGTGCGTGGATGGGCGTCAACAGACTGCATTTCTCATCGACCGCCGACATTGTGCTAAATCATGCTTTCACTTTCCTGCTGATAGGCACTTTGACATGGCTTCTTGTAAGGGCGGTGGACGCGATCTTCGCAGAGGTCATCGTCCCTATGGCCGAGAAGAGCGAGAACACTTTTGATGATCAGATAGTGCCGGTGCTGCGTAAAGGACTTAAAAGTGTTCTGTGGATACTGGGCATCATCGTCGGCCTGGACAACGCGGGATTCGATATCATGGCTCTAATCGCCGGACTCGGGATCGGCGGTCTGGCTCTGGCTCTGGCTGCTCAGGACACAGTGAAAAATATCTTCGGCGGCGTGATGATCTTTATCGACAAGCCGTTCAAGATCGGCGACAGGGTCATGATAGGCGGACACGACGGTTTCGTGACTGAGGTCGGCATAAGGAGCACCAGGATTAAGACGCTGCAGAACAGGGTCATCACAGTTCCGAATTCCAATTTTTCCGAATCGAGCATCGAGAATATTTCAGCGGAACCGAGCAGGAAAGTCGTGACGAACCTCGGTCTGACGTACGATACGCCGCCTGATAAAATGGAACTCGCCATGAACATACTTCACGGCATCGTGGACGCGAATCAGGAGTCGCTCACTCCCGACAGGATAATATCCTTCAACAACTGGGGTGATTTCAACCTTGGTATCATTTTCATTTATTATATTAAGAAGGAGGCCGACATTCTGGCTACGCAATCAAAAGTCAATCTTGAGATACTGAACAAGTTCAACGACAATAAACTTGAGTTCGCGTTCCCTACGCAGACGATATACAAAAAGGATCTGTAGAGAAACAAAAAACCCCGGAAAATTCCAGGGTTTTTTATTTATAAGAATTTCTTCTAGAATAAGCTGTATCCTACTGTAAGTCCGACCATCACGATCGACACCATGCTCATCAGCTTGATAAGGATGTTCAGTGAAGGTCCTGAAGTATCCTTGAACGGATCACCTACGGTATCACCGGTAACTGCCGCTTTGTGAGCGTCGGAACCTTTACCGCCGTTGTTGCCTTCCTCGATATATTTCTTGGCGTTGTCCCACGCGCCGCCTGAATTAGCCATGAATATAGCCAGTACGAAACCTGAAGATGTTCCGCCGATCAGAAGTCCCATTACTCCGGCAACTCCGAATATCCATCCTGTTACGATCGGGATTATTATAGCCAGCAGTGAAGGAAGCATCATCTCTCTCTGTGCGCCTTTCGTCGAGATTGCCACACAACGTGCGTAATCAGGTTCGCCTGTTCCGTCCATGATGCCCTTGATCTCTCTGAACTGTCTTCTTACTTCGTCCACCATCTTGCCTGCTGCCCTTCCGACAGCCATCATTGTAAGACCGCTGAACATGAAAGCCATCATGGCGCCGATCATTATACCAATAAGAACGATCGGGTTCATTAAGGTTACGTTGAAATGTGTCATAAAATCCTTAAGTGTAGCTGCTTCTATCGCCACGTTGTCTGCGAATTCAAGAGTAGTTATACCTATCCTTTCCATAGCGATCTTGATCTCGTCAACGTAAGATGCGAGAAGGGCAAGAGCCGTAAGAGCCGCAGAACCTATTGCGAACCCTTTACCCGTAGCGGCCGTAGTGTTTCCGAGAGCGTCAAGAGCATCAGTTCTTTTTCTGACTTCCGGTCCGAGTCCGCTCATCTCGGCGTTACCGCCGGCGTTGTCGGCTATCGGTCCGTAAGCGTCCGTTGCAAGAGTTATACCGAGCGTCGAGAGCATACCTACAGCGGCAATACCTATTCCGTACAGACCCATAGTGATGTTGGAAGCATCCCAGGATGCCGCGAACATGAAAGAAAGGAAAATACCTGCGGAAACAGCTACTACCGGGATCGCTGTTGAAAGCATACCCAATCCGATACCGGAAATGATAACTGTCGCGTGTCCGGTCTTGGCGTTGTCGGCTACGTTCTGTGTCGGTTTAAAAGAATGAGAAGTGTAATATTCTGTAGCTTTTCCGATAACGATACCAGTAATAAGACCGGTAATAATAGAGCCCAGTATTCCCATATAATTGTCAAGGTTCAGATATCTCAGAAGGAAATATGCGGAGATCGCTATAAGAACGGAACTGATGTTCACTCCTTTTGCCAGTGAAGCAAGAAGTTCTCTCTGGTTCGCGCCCTCTTTCGTTTTGACCATGAATATACCGATAAGCGACAGAATGATACCTATCGCGGCGATGATCATCGGAGTAATAACGAATTTGAACTGCATATCGAGATTTCCCGTACCTACGAATATCGCCGCTCCGAGAGATGCCGTAGCTAGGATCGAGCCGCAGTATGATTCATATAGGTCGGCGCCCATCCCGGCAACGTCACCGACGTTGTCACCGACGTTATCAGCTATTGTAGCCGGGTTCCTCGGGTCGTCTTCAGGAATGTTGGCTTCAACTTTACCAACAAGATCGGCACCTACGTCGGCAGCTTTTGTAAAGATACCGCCGCCCACCCTTGCGAACAGAGCCTGGGTCGAAGCGCCCATTCCGAAAGTAAGCATAGTCGTAGTAATAATGATAGTATTATGACCTGTAGGGTCAGCGGCTATCGGATAGAAATGGTCCATAATGATGAACCAGATCGAAATATCAAGCAATCCGAGACCTACAACGACCAGTCCCATTACGGCACCTGACCTGAAAGCGACTCTCAGTCCGTCATTGAGGGACTGTTTTGCCGCGAACGCGGTTCTTGCCGAAGCGTATGTCGCTGTTTTCATACCGAAAAAACCTGCTAGACCGGAGAAGAAACCGCCTGTCAGAAACGCGAAGGGTACCCACGGGTTCTGGATCTTAAGTACATAAGCCATTACGGCGAACAAACTCGCCATAACGATGAATACGATACTGACGACCTTATACTGTTGTTTAAGATAGGCCATCGCGCCTGCTCTCACGTGAGCGGCGATCTTTTTCATTTTGTCCGTACCCTCGTCCTCGCCCATCAGCTTCTTATAGAAGTAGAAAGCGAAGATCAGAGCCAGGACCGAGCCTGCGGGTGCAAGCCAGAACAGGTTATTGATCATACCTTTTCCTCTTTTTTGTTTTTATCTATTCCAATCTTTCTTTTCGCAAAACGCGGTAAAATAATGATTAATATGAAAAATAGCAATCCGGAAATTGACAAATATTTGCCTGTTATGTAAGGTATTGACCTGTATCTGAAAACGATCTTATGCTCTCCTTTTCCAAGTTCTATAGCCCTGAAAGTAAGGTCCGCTTTATAGATCTCGAGCTCTTTTCCGCTTTCGTCAAAGGCATGCCAGTAGGGGAAATAATTGTCCGTCATCACGACAAACCCGTTTCTCTCCATTCTGCACTGCAGTTCGATCTCATTCCCTTTATATATATAACTGACGACTTCGCTGTTCTCTATAGGTCCGCCGGTAAAGTCCAGCGAAGGTTCTTTTTCAAGTATCACCGTTTCACCCGGAGAGAAATCGGTCGTTTTAAGCGTGTCCGCTATAGCGTCCTCATCCGAAATTACGTAATAATCAGAAACTATAAAAGCTCTCGGAAGGTAATCTTGATTCGGCAGTATCTCGCTTTCGCCGTCCTTAGGCTTGTACATCAGATATCTTACACCCGCGAGAGAAAGGAAATTATTCTCATAATATTTATTGAGATTGTAAGTCAGGTTTTCGTCTGTATTCACGCCTTCCGAATTGACACCTCTGTATTTTCTGAACCATTTCAGCTCGTTGTCGTGGAAACCCGTAATTGTTGAAACTCCGTGGATCGGAAGCTGGTTCGCTCCGAACATGTTCAGGTCGTACACCCTGAAATATCCGTCTTTTTTCTCCTGTTCTCTCAACTGCTTCGTCAGCTCGATGTCGGTGAATTTTATTCCGAGCCCGTCTTTGTTTACGGTTTTAATGAACTTGGAATTTATCCTGTAAGTGTCGATAAAAAACAGAACGGCGATGATCGAAATGAAAAGAGTAACGCTGAATTTATTCTTTAAGAAAAGCCATATTGAAACCAGAGATCCCGTAATCAGGAAAACTCCGGTCACTATGCCTGTTCGGATCACTTCGAGATATTCTTCGGAAGGCATTTTAGGAGGATCGAATATCGACTTATACATATCCAGCAACCCTGAAAGAGCGAAGGATTTTATTATCCCCGCCGCGAAGATCAAAGGTACAGCGTAGGTAAGGAATTTAACGATCTTATCCTGCCTGTTCTCTTCTTTTAACGATATAACATGATCAAGAAAAACCGCCGAAATTACGGAAAGTACAAAAGACAGGAGAAAAAGGATCATTCCCTGTCCCCTGAACATCTTTACACCCGGGATCAGATTGTATGCCATCCTGAAGACAGGCGTGTGGTCGACGAGGGAGTAAAGAAGCGCGAAGACACCGAAAGAGAACATAAATATTATGTCCTTTCTTTTTTTCCCTCTATAAAATATCATAGCAAACACCGACAGGAATATGAGTATCACACCCGAATATTCGCTGTTCAGCTTGAAAGCATTTCTTCCCCAGTATGAACTTCCGCCTTCTTCGTATATCTTTTTCTGCTCCTCATAGGTCTGAGCGTGAGACATACGGTTCTCGCCGCAGAATTCCGGAACGACCAGCGACATCGCCTCTTCCGGATGCATACCCCAGGATATCGCGTGCTCGAAAGATGTTTTAGCTTCAGTACCTCTTATCGAGAATTGTTTCGAGTAAATGTAAGGCGGAATGAGCTGGACCGCGCCGATGGCAAGAGCTAGAACTACCCCCGCCCAGAACAGGCCGAAACCGGATATAGCCTGCCCCGTCTTTTTTGTTTCCGTATAACCAACGATGTACCTGTAAACCGCGTACAGAAAGTACAGCCAGAGCGCAAAATATGTAGTCTGAAGGTGCGAAGACAGGATCATGAATCCCACTACGGCGCCGAAAAAGAGATAATTCCTGTAACATTTTCCATCAATCGCCTTATATAAAAAACTGAATCCCAGAGGAAGAAGCGCTGCCACGTACATCTTTGCATCATGCCCGGGATATACGAGCGTCACGATCATCGGAGCTGTCATGTATGCGACGGACCCTGCGAACGCCGTTATTTTTCTGAGCCCGTAATTTTTGAGGAATACGAACATAAACGCACCCGCAAGAAAAACATGGATCACGAGCTTGAGCCCGAGCGCTTTATGCATAGGCAGAAAGAACTGAAGGATCGCCGCGGGATAGAACGTATCACCGTGTGTCGCGTCAACGAACGGAAGACCGCAGGAAATGAACCTGTCCCACATCGGGATCTCGAAATACTGCTTCACGAATTCCGCGTAGAATTTTCTGAAGAATATCCCGCTTTCGAGCTGATCTGAACTGAAAAGCACCCCGTTCGTGAACAGGAACTGTGAGAAAAGGACGACCGTTATCAGAAGAAATATCAGATACGGCCAGTATTTTTTTAAAAAATTCATTTAACCTCTTACAGAGAGCTTCCGCTCGTCATCATTTTAAAGAGTTCCGAGTTCGTGTCGGTCTGATTTATCTTCTCTTTCATGAACCTCATGGATTCTATGTTGGTCATAGGAGCGAGCATTTTTCTTAATATCCAAATCTTGTTGAGTGTAAGGGTCTCAAGCAGGAGCTCCTCTTTTCTCGTACCGGATTTGTTGATGTCGATAGCCGGATATATCCTCATCTCAGCGAGCCTTCTATCGAGCACGAGCTCGAGGTTTCCCGTTCCTTTGAACTCCTCGAAGATCACCTCGTCCATCCTGCTGCCTGTATCCACCAGCGCCGTTGCGATGATCGTAAGACTTCCGCCTTCTTCGATGTTCCTTGCCGCGCCGTAAAATCTTTTAGGTTCATACAGGGCGTTCGCGTCCACACCTCCGGAAAGTATTCTTCCGCTGTGCGGAGCTGCGGCATTGTACGCTCTGGCGAGCCTCGTTATACTGTCGAGCAGTATAACGACGTCCTTGCCGTATTCGACTTCTCTTTTTGCCTTCTCAAGTATCATCCTCGCTACCGAGATATGCTTCTCCGGTTTTTCATCGAATGTCGAGAATATCACCTCTCCCTTGATGCTTCTCTGCATCTCGGTGACCTCCTCCGGCCTCTCATCCACCAGAAGCATCATTATCTTCGCATCCGGATGATTTTCCGCTATCGCATTCGCGATCTGGCGCATGATGGTCGTCTTACCGGCTTTCGGCGGGGACACGATAAGCGCTCTCTGCCCTTTCCCCAGCGGCGCGAAAAGGTCAAGTATCCTTAAAGTCTCGTTCTCGTACCCGAATTTCTTATTCTCGAGTTTGTACCTGTCGTTAGGATGCAGCGGCGTAAGGTTCTCGAACATAATTATCTTCTTTATGAATTCAGGATCGACCTCGTTCACGGAATCGATCTTTAAAAGAGCGAAATACTTCTCACCTTCTTTCGGGGCCCTGATCTGACCACTCACGTAATGGCCCGTTCTGAGACCGAATTTCTTGATCTGAGCCGGAGAAACGTAAATGTCGTTCTTCCCCTGCTGGTAGTTCGTGTTCGGCGATCTCAGAAAGCCGTATTTGTTGTCCTTGTCCAGAGAGATTATCTCGAGAAGTCCGTCCCCTTCGAGCATTTCCTCTTCCTGAGTGTTCCCTTCAAGGATCTTAAAGATCAGTTCCTGTTTTAACAGTGTCGCATAATCTTCAATACCTAGCTTGATCGCGATCTCAGTCAGCTCCCTGACTGACATACCTTTGAGTGTCTTGAGATCATATTTTTGGATGTCTTCCATGACTTTCCCTTATATTTAATTATTCGTATTTTAAACTGTTTAACAGATCGCCTATGAGAAAATGCGAGCCCGAAACCGCGATCACATCCCCTTTTCTGTAATTCTTTACTGCCTGTTCATATGCTTTCAACGGTGTTTCACAGAATTCAGCGTTCCGGTCGCCCGATGCGTATTTTGAATTTTTTATTGTTTCTATATCGAGGGCTCTTTTGTTATCAGCCTGAGAATAATATTTTTTAGCTTTAAAGGATGAAACGAGTTTGATTATTTTTTCATAGTCTTTATCTTTAACTGTACCGAAGATCAGATGTACCGTACCTGAAGCTTGTTTTTCGAGCTCGCTCTTCAGCATAAGCAGTCCTTCGGCATTGTGGGCGGCATCGATCACGGTGTACGGATCGTCTGAAATGACCTCCATCCTTCCCCTGACCTTTATCCCGGAGAGAGCCGAAGCTGTCTTTTCCGGATCGAGAGACAATGTTCTCGATATCGTTTTAAGAGCTGTCAGAGCAGTGATTATATTGTCTCTCTGATATCTTCCTTTAAGTTTTATTTCTGATGAAAGTTCCTTCCCGCCGAAATTAAAATCGAGAGAAAGCCCTTCTCTGGTTTCAGTGTATTTATATTTTTTTCTGTCCGGTATGATCAGCTTAGCCCAGTTCCTTTTTGCTGTTCTGCTGATGGTCTTTTCCGCTGACTTCCTGCGCAAACTCAAAACAACCGGTATTCCGGGTTTGATGATCCCCGCTTTCTCCCCCGCGATCTGCACGATCGAGGTCCCGAGCTGTTTCTGATGGTCGAAATCGATGCCTGTGATAACGGAAACGAGCGGAGTAAGAATGTTCGTCGAATCGAGTCTTCCGCCAAGCCCTGTCTCTATAACAGCTATATCGGCTTTACTGTCAATAAAATATTTTAACGCGATCGCCGTATTGGCCTCAAAAAAAGTACAGTTGAATTTTTCGATCCCTTCTTTGAAGAAATTAATGTATTCCGACAATTTTTCGTCGGTTATTTCAATGTTGTTTATTTTGATCCTTTCGTTGAATCTCTGAAGATGAGGTGATGTAAAAAGCCCCGTCCTGTGACCGTTCGCAATCAGGACCTGAGCGATAATGTTCGCTACAGAACCTTTTCCGTTCGTACCTGCTATATGGACCGTCCTGAGCTTCTCATGATCGATGCCCGTATGTTCAAGCAGATTAATGATGTTGGAAAGCCCGAGCTTCATCCCGAACATCCCTCTGTCGAACAGATATTGTACCTCTTTACTTATCAATTCGCCTACTTCTGAAAATTTAACGCCGCTTTAACGAAATCCCTGAATAGAGGATGAGCGTTCGTCAGCCTCGATTTCAGTTCAGGGTGATACTGCACTCCGACGAACCACGGATGGTCCTGAAGTTCAATAGCTTCCACGAGATTTAGCTCTTTGTTCCTGCCGGAAAGAATCAGACCGCAGTCTTCCAGCGTTCCTATATAATCGTTGTTCACCTCGAACCTGTGCCTGTGTCTTTCCGATATAGAGGTCGTTCCGTAAGCGTTATACATGTTCGTTCCCTTCTCGATCTCGCAGTCGAAAGCTCCGAGCCTCATAGTTCCGCCTTTTCTCTTTATTTTCTTCTGATCTGACATAAGATCGATAACAGGATATTTGAGCTTTCTTGCGAACTCGGTCGAATTGGCATTCTTCATTCCGCCTATGTTCCTTGCGAACTCGATGACGGCACACTGCATTCCGAGGCAGATGCCGAAGAAAGGTATCTTATTCTCTCTCGCATACTTCACTGCCAGAAGTTTACCCTCGATCCCTCTGTCGCCGAATCCTCCGGGAACCAGAATGCCGGATACGTCGGACAGAATATCACCGGGTCCGTTGTGCTCGACTTCCTCGCTGTTGACCCAGACGAGTTCGACCTTAGCACGATTCTCGCTTCCGGCGTGTATGAACGCCTCAACTATACTTTTATATGAATCTTTGAGCCCTATATATTTTCCGACAATCGCGATTTTTACGTTATGGACGGGATTTTTAACGTATTTTACGTATTTTTTCCAGTCGTCAAGATTAGCTGCCGGAACATCTATTCCCAGCTTCTCGCATATTATATCGTCAAGCTTATTGGAATTGAATTCGAGCGGGACCTGATATATGGTCGCCTGATCCTTAGCCTCGATCACGCATCTTTTTTCCACGTTGCAGAACAGCGCGATCTTTTCTTTGGCGCTTTTAGGTATGGACTGTTCCGTTCTCGGAATAAGTATATCCGGCTGGATCCCGAGTTCCTGAAGGCTTTTTACGGAATGCTGCGTCGGTTTCGTTTTCAACTCACCTGCGGCCGAAATGTAAGGTATATATGTCAGGTGCACATAAAGCGTGTTCTGAGTTCCCACGTCGAATTTGAACTGTCTTATGGATTCGATAAAGGGCAAACTCTCGATGTCGCCGACCGTACCTCCGATCTCGACTATCAGCACGTCAAGTTTGTTCTCGTTGACCACATTATGAATCCTGCTCTTGATCTCGTTGGTTATATGCGGGATGACCTGAACGGTGCCGCCGAGATAATCTCCTCTTCTTTCGTTTGAAAGAACGCTTTCGTAGATCTGCCCTGCCGTAGCGTTATTGATCTTTCCCATATTGACGTCAATGAACCTTTCGTAATGTCCCAGATCAAGGTCGGTCTCAGCTCCGTCTTCCGTAACGTATACTTCACCGTGCTGGAAAGGCGACATGGTACCCGGATCTAGATTCAGATACGGATCCAGTTTTAAGATAGATATTTTAAGCCCGCGCTGTTTGAGCAGAAGTCCTATACTGGACGCGGCGATACCTTTTCCGAGAGCTGAAACAACTCCTCCCGTAACGAATATGAATTTGGTCCCGGTTTTCTTAACCATTTCATTTACCCCTTCTATTTAAATTTATAACAATTCCTGTAACTTCTTCAATATTCCGATCGCCTGCACCGGAGTAGTGTTCTCAACGTCTACATTCTTCAGCTCTTCCCTCAGTTCGTCGTTCTCAAGACTGAACAGGTTTAGCTGCATACCTGCTCCGATATTTTCCTTGTCCATGGCGATCACCGGTTTCGAATCGGGCGTAAGCTCGTTCTCCTCCAGATTTTTGAGGATCACTTTCGCCCTGTCGAGCACTTTAGGCGGTATCCCCGCAAGTTTCGCGACGTAGATACCGTAGCTGTTGTCGGCCCCCCCTTCGACTATCTTACGCATGAAGATCACCTCGTCCCTGTATTCTCTGACGCTCGCATGGTAATTCTTCACGCCCGGACATATCCTCTCGAGATCTGTCAGTTCGTGATAATGTGTCGCGAACAGCGTTCTTGATCTGAGTTTAGGCTCGTTATGGATGTATTCTACAATAGACCATGCAAGGCTCAGCCCGTCGAACGTGGCGGTGCCTCTTCCGACCTCATCGAATATCACGAGACTGTCGGGCGTAGCGTTATTCAGTATGTTGGCTGTCTCATTCATCTCCACGAGGAAAGTACTTTCACCCCCGCTTAGATTGTCGGATGCACCGACCCTCGTGAAGATCTTGTCGGCCATCCCTATCTTCGCCGAATCGGCCGGGACGAAGCTTCCCGCCTGAGCCATCAGAACGATGAGCGCGGTCTGTCTGAGATAGGTCGATTTTCCGGACATGTTCGGTCCGGTAATGATCAGAATGTTCTTGTCGTCGGTAACCGTCAGGTCGTTGGGAATGTAATCCTCACCGGCTTTCATGTTCTTCTCGACCACCGGATGCCTGCCGTTCTTAATGATAAGCTCTCTTGTGTCCGAGAAAACCGGCCTGGTATAGCCGAGTGTGTCGGCGGATTCTGCGAACGAGCACAGACAGTCAAGATAAGATATTACCGATGAATTCGCCTTAATACCATCAATATGATCTGCGGCTCTGGTTTTGATCTCCTCGTAAAGCACGGATACAAGATCGTCAATCTTCTCGTCGGCCGTCAGTATCTTCTCCTCGAACTCCTTCAGCTCCGCATTGATGAACCTTTCCGAATTGACCAGTGTCTGTTTTCGTATAAAATCGTCAGGGATCATGTCCGAATATTTCTTCGTAACTTCGAAATAGTACCCAAAGACCTTGTTGTAACTGACTTTCATTGTCGGTATGTTGAGCTCGCTTTTAATCCTTTCAGAGAGTTCCAGAAGTTTATCCTTCCCTTTGTCAATTATCTCATACAGATCGTCAAGCTCTTTGGAATATCCCGTTCTGATGAATCTTTTTTCCCGGACCGCAGCGCCTGTCGTCAGTGCTCCAGAAATAAGATCAGTAAATTCAGCGTTGCTTACAAAAGAATTTTCAAGTCCGGCTATAAATTCCGACGATATTTTCTTCAGCTGTTCCCTGAGTTCGGGTATCGTTTCAAGCGAGTTTTTAAGTCTTATGAATTCGTCAGGACTTATTTTGCCGGCGCTGATCTTTCCCGCAAGCCTTTCGGTATCAGCCATATCCGACAGGATATTCCTGATCTTCTTTCTGGCGGACCTGTCTTTCAGCAGCGCTTCGGTTATCTCAAGCCTTCTGCCGATCTCTTTCCTGTCCCTTAGCGGCATCAGTATCCATTTTCTCAAAAGCCTCGCTCCCATCGAAGTGCCTGTTCTGTTCATGACAGCGTAAAGCGTATTGTTCCTGTCGCCGTCCGAATTGAGCGGTTCCGTGAGCTCCAGATTCTTTCTTGTTCTGTAATCGATCATGCATACACTACTGTCGGCGAACCTTTTCAGGCCGTCCAGTCTGAAGGAAGCTGATCTCAGATTGTCTTTCAGGTATTCCAGCAGAACTCCGGCGCACGTCACGCAGAACTCGTCTTCTCTGAAACCCAGAGGCGTCAGGCTTGCAATACCGTAATATTTTTTTATTATATCCGATGCGAAAATCGGCGAGAATTTGTGATCCTCGACTTTCGTGTAAGTGATCCTGTCGTCTTTTAATATCGCCGTATCGGAAGCGGGAAGGATGATCTCGGAAGGACTGAAGAGAGAAATGATCTCCGACAGCTTTTCTCCGTTCTCCGTATCGTAGGCCGTGAATTCTCCGGTCGATACATCTGCAGCCGCGAACCCGCATCTGCCGCCCCTGCCGGTAAATATACAGACTATATAGTTATTGGAATCCTTTTCGATCATCGAATCGGATATAGCGGTACCGGCCGTAACGATCTCAGTAATATCTCTCTTAACTATCCCTTTTGCATACTTGGGGTTCTCGGTCTGATCGCAGACAGCCACTTTATATCCGGATCTGATCATTTTTGAAAGATAATTCTCAAGCTGATGATGAGGAAAACCGGCAAGAGGTATCTCGACACCCAGATGTTTGCCCCTGGTAGTAAGCGTAATGTTCAAAACCTTACTTGCCGTTCTCGCATCTTCGAAGAACATCTCGTAAAAATCCCCGAGACGGTAGAACAGAACATGATCGGGATTTCTGTTTTTGATCTCCTGATATTGTCTCATCATGGGGGTAAGATTGTCTGAGCTTTCTTTTCTCATCGCCTGTAATTTATAGACCGGACTTAAGCAGATCGTGCAGCTTGATAAGTCCGGCCGGCTTTTTGTTCTTTAATACCGGCATAACGCTGAAGCTTCCGCTGGATTCCATGATCTTCAGAGCTTCATACGCAAGTGTATCGTAATTTATCGTTTTTGGTCCGGGGGTCATGATGTTCTTTGCGGTCAGTCCCTCGACTTTTGTAAATTTCATTAGTATACGTTTAATATCTCCGTCGGAAATGATACCTTTGAGCACTCCCCCGCTGACTATCAAAGCCGCTCCCAGGTTCTTCTCGCTCATCCTGATCAGTATGTCCCTGAAACCTGTTTCCGGATCGCAGACCGCGACCTCATCCATCGGATGAACGAAATCCGATACTTTTAAAAGAAGTCTTTTACCCAGGGTTCCGCCAGGATGAGAAAGAGCATAATCCTCTTCCCTGAACTCTTTTATTTTTGCGAGAACTGCGGCCAGAGCATCTCCTATTACAAGCGCGGCGGTCGTACTTGATGTCGGCGCCAGGTTAAGGCTACAGGCTTCCTTGTCGATCTCGGAATTAAGAACGACATGCGAGTTCTTCGCGAGAGTGGACCTGACATTACCAGTGATCGAGATTATCTTCGATCCGATCTTTTTCAGGACCGGGAGTACCGACAGTATCTCGTCCGATTCACCGCTCTTTCCGATCATGATGATTACATCCTCTTCTTTGACGACCCCGAGATCACCGTGAAGACCTTCCGCCGGATGCATGTATATTGCCAGAGTTCCGGTCGAACACAGTGTTGCGGCTATCTTCCTGGCTATGATGCCGGACTTCCCCATACCTGTAACAACGACTTTGCCTGAGCATTCCGTTATCATCTTTACTGCTGAATAAAAGTTTCCGCCGACGTTCGAACGGACCTTTCTTAGCGCTTCGATCTCAATGTCGAACACGTCTTTCACTAAACGAACAATTTCTTTTTCTGATGGCATTTTCATGTGATTTACCTAAAATTCCGGGCTGTATTTTAAGCTGTTTGTAATTCACTTAATGATAATAATATTACTGAACAATGTCAAGTTCTATGTAGTGATTTTTTTATGTGTTTTTAATATCTTTACCGGACTTTTTTTCTTATATTCACACAAATTTCCGGGGATATCTCATGAGTTCATTCAACAGCTTCGAAAAATACAGATACTTCAACAGGGACAGTTTTTTTTCGTTCTGGCAGAACAGCGTTTTCGGCGAGGATGATTTCGGCAAACTGGAAGGAACTAAGAAACGTTCCGAAAGCGACAAAATGAGGGACAGGATCAAGAACCTCTGGCTTTCGTTCAATGAGGACAGGGACGAGTTCAGGAAGAAATATTCCGGTACGAAGAAATTCATTAAAGCTTATATCTCCTCGTTCTACCTGCCAAATATTCAGCGTGTATTCTCTATCCTTACGCAGAAGCAGAATTTGAATGAGCTCGTTAAATCCTATAATAATTCCGAAGATATTTTTACGGTTCTCGATTTCGGCGCCGGACCGATGAGCGCTTCCGTCGCTCTTATCGCCGCTTTGGACTTTGCAGGTATTGAGCTCACCTCAAAAAAAATAAAATTATTGACCGTTGAAAGATCTTCACAGATGATCGCTTTCGGACTCGAACTTTTCAAATCAGGATTTCCTTCCGGTCCCACAACAGAACACGGGAATTTCACTTCACCTCTGAAAGTAACGGATAAATGTGATATTATACTGTGCGCCAATGTATTCAACGAGATCCCTGAAAAGCACAGACTCACCAATCTGGAAACTCTTCTTACCCTTTCAAAAGGCTGCATGCTGATAACAGAACCGGGCCAGGACGTACATTCAAAAGCTCTTTCTTCACTGAGGAACACTATTATAGAAAAGAATACTTTCCAGTTAAGTATCATATCGCCGTGTACCCATTCCGGTATGTGTCCGTTATCAGCCGGGTCCGAGAGGACCGACTGGTGCTGGTTCAGCACGCCGTGGCGTGTTCCCGAACCGGCTGCGTTCGTTGACAGGATAACAGGACTTGACCACAGACAACTGAACTATTCGTACCTGTTTTTTAAAATTGCTGAGAATAAAAACGTTCAGAAAGCATACAGGATAGTATCCGATATAATTTCTCCGGTGAAGAGGAACAACAGAAGCAGATTCGAGAACTGGATGAGGAACAATATTATAGGCGGGAACGGGAAATGCCTGAACGGTGTAAGAGATGCCGAAGTGGCAAAAGTGCTTCTCTGCGGACCTGAAGGTAAACTGAGTTCTGTTGCAGGAGGTAAAGAATTTCTTTCCGGCATGAAAAGGGGCGGAGTTATAACATCAGTTCCACAGAATCTATGTCTCTGCAAAGAGAGGCAGACCTAAAATCTGAATGAATATTTAGCGTGGATAACGCTTTCACCGAATCCTTCCCTGTTCGGTATCGCGACTGTAAGCGATATCTCTCCTGAATCGGCGACATAGATCATTCCGGCTCCATAACTGTACAGGACGCTCAGACCATCGATCTTTTTTATACTCTCGGCAGCAGGATTATAGGCACATATATCCGCGAACAACCTGAACGCGACACCCTGTTCTGGTACGAAGAACAGATCCCAAGAATTCAGAAATTTTATATCTGAAACGAACATATCTTCCCTGTAACCTCTGAATGAATCGGCTCCGCCGAAACTTAATTTTCCAAAATCAGGGATATTTCCATTGAACACTACCTGTTCGTAATTTATATCTGATCTAAGAAATATTCTTTTACTGAGTTCTGAGATATAACCGGGATTCAACTTTATCTCAAGTCCTTTCATATCCGAAGAATCCTCTATACTGATACTTACAGAAGCTATATCAGCCAGAAATGAAAATCCTCCGTCACTTTCTGCCGGATATTCTCCGCTTTTCAACGAGTATTCTGTTCCAGCATGATATTTTGTGGTAACAGCTTCTCTCTGACCGGATAAAGCAAGCGTATCCGGATAAAAGAACTCCCTGCTGATGCCGTACCTTATTCCCGACTTAGGATCGAACTCGTATTTCTGACCTATATAAAATGATCTTTTCAGGTACTGGTCATTCCTGAAATCCTGTATAAACTCACCTTTTGTAGACAGATGTATCCCCGCAATAAAAGGTTCGGTATATTTCAGATCGAACTTCTCGGAATAGTTTTTCGTCCTTTCCCATAAAAATCCTAACTTACGCATTGTTCCGAAAAGGTTATCTGAATTAAAGACGGACATGAAGGATAAAACAATTTCATCGTCTCCGGAAGAATAGCCTCCCAGAAATATTAGCTCATTATATTTTTTTTCTTTAACTTTGTACTTCAGCCCGAACTTATTGCCGGGATTTCTGAATAGATCGAATCCCGGTTTGTTCCGAAAGAGTCCCGACCTGTACAGCCATTCGGAAGCCTCTCCAGCTTTATTTTCGGAGAATTTCTCGCCTTTTTTTAATCCCGATAATGTAAGCAAACTTTTCTTTGAGGTCCTGTCGGCTCCTTCGAAAAGGATTTCATCGATCCTGACATAGTCTCCAGAATTTATAGTAAGATACACCGCTGCATCTTCATTCTCTGAAAAGATACTGTCGATCCTTACGGTCGCGAACGGAAATCCTTTTTCCACGTAAAGGTCCAGTATTCTGTCGACGTTGCTTTCGACCGAACCTGTAATGTCCGTAACGTTCGTTAATATCCTATCTGTAAAATATTTCTCGCCGGAAAAATGATATACAGTCTCAGTACGGCACAAGTTAAAAAGTGATAATATTATGAAAATCGTATTATGAAAGAATTTCATTCGTAATAGGCTCAATTCTGTTCGCTTTGATCTCCTTAACGGAATATTCCGGGATATTTCTCAGATCATTTCTGATATCCATTTTATCCTGAGTAGTGAAATTGAAATATCCTTTTGTTTTATAGTATCCAGCCAGATATTCCTGTTCGGTCTGTCCCGGCGTAGGTATGAAGAACGCCTTCTTTTTCAAACTGACGAACTCCATGACGCTTGAATACCCCGGTCTTGAGATAATAATCCCCGCACCTCTGATCATTGCCGACAGTTTTTCTCTCTCCACGCTTGAATATATTTCTCTGCTCCCGTCACAGGACATTTCTTTAGACTCCGTGATGCCGCGAACAATAATAATTTTACCTTCCAGTCCCTTTGATTGTTCAAATATCTTCCGCTCAAAGATAGTCCTTTGCGGTTCCGGACCTGAAATAATGAAAAGGTAATCGGATTTAATTTCTTCTGTATTTTCATTTATATCAGCCAGTATCCCGATATAACCTATCTTAGTACTTTTCATGAACGGAACATCGTGAGACAACTCTCCCGACAGATTTTCTTCCCCTATCTGATCGGGCACGAATATTTTCCTGTAATTCCTGAAATAGAATTTATTGAAAACAACTGACAGCAATTCCAGAAAACTTAATTTTCCGGGCAGTCTGAATCGGAGCTGGTGCGTAATAAAATATGATGGTACTTCACTGGAAAATATTCCGTACCTGTTGTCGGACACTATCCTGTCCAAATTCATTTTCCCGACCAGTCCCTCGGTAAATTTATGCTCTTCACTGAGCCTTAAAAGTATTCGCGGTAACTGTGAGGCCAGCGAAAATAAAAGCGACCACCCTTTTTTTGTATATTTAACTGAATAATCGGGATGATCGATAAACTCGGCGTTATTGATTTCCGATCTGAGAAGTTCCAATGTTCTTCCGGTAGAAAGTATGACGACGTCATTATCCTTAACAAGCTGTCTTATTATCGGAAGCGACCTTGTTCCGTGCCCGAGTCCCCAGTTCAAAACGGCGTATAGGATCCTTTTTTTCTTTCTCATCGCATGTTCCCTTATTCTGACCGATATGAAAA
>QKDR01000115.1 GCA_003252515.1 Candidatus Delongbacteria bacterium
TTTATTTAATCTGTTTACTTCTGTACGTAATTTTGAATGTTCACTTGATTTTAACATTATTGCTCTCCAATCTTATCAAATCTTCCTCAACTCCAGCCATTTCGCCTAACATTTGAGTGTAAATTATTAATATCTTTTGCAGTCCTGTCAGATCTTTTCTGAATTTTCTGCATACTTTTTCTTTTCCATGACCATCGAATCCATTCTCTAGGGATACTTTATGCCATTTCGCCGTAAAAGGTCGTATCTTCTGATTCAGAATTATTATTGCGATTTTAGTGAACTCACTACATGAGCGACCATGTGTTTTAATAATTTGTCGAGTCGTACCGAAAATACTAAAGATACTGGCTAAGGCTGTCTTTTCATCACCGTCTTTCTCTGCTAAAGATTGTGTAGTTATTCTTGTAAGAAGTTCAATATACATCTCCCAAGCTGCATCTTTATCCTTATCTTTTGGTTGCCATTCAAGCTCCATAAAAGGTGGTGATATTTTTAAAGAGGTCATTCTCCATTTTTCAAGCCATTCTTTCCATTTCATCTCTGCCACCCGCTACCGGATCTGTTATTTACAAAGTTAGAAAATGTATTATTAGGGTTAATTTCGTTTCTTCTTAAAAATGCTTCGTGAATCCATTGTTGTACTTCATGATAATCATTGCTCCAGCGATGTATTTGTGCAAAACCACATTGTATATTATCATACAAACGTGGTGGAATTGTATGAGGATTAAAACTTCCCATATAGTCATAATCATGATATGAGGGAAGTAATATTCCAAGTAAACCTGATCTTGGATTGTTTCTTGTATCTCTAATACTTGACCCAATCTCCCAATCGACATGTTTTCTCTTCCATGTTTCTGATCCTATCAGAACAACTGTAACTGTAGTTTCTTTTAAATATTCATCCCTTATGATCTGTCGGATTCTTTCAGCGCCGAGATTTTCATTAATGTCCCCTATCTGTACAGATTGAGAAACCATAATATCATATACGTTACTAAAAAGTGTTTCAAATTGGTTCCTATATGCTTGATCATTTGCATGATGATAACTCACAAACACTTTATGTCTGCTTGAAGTTTGTTTGAATTGATTAAACATTTAAATCCTCCTCTTTTTTTATATTATTTTTCGTTTTTTTGAGTTATCATATTATATAAACATCACCTGAACGACTGATAACATTTACGCTCTTCCAAATTTATTTGATTGGTCACTAATTTATCGTTTATATGTTTATGCTGATCTTTTGAGATATAACACAGATCACAATCTATTAACGGCCAGTCCGGGCATTTGCTATTTAGATGCCAGACTTTGCTTCCTTTTAATCTTCTGAACTCGCGTATCATTTTCAACTTCTTTACTGAGTAAGGTTGCTGTATTTTAATTGTTCGAGGCTGAATATTATATATGCCGTAGATTTTAAACAGTTAAATCAATGTCGGTTTATGTCTAATTAGGATTGTTCTGAGAGAATTTTTCGTGTAAATTAATCCTACACAAAATTAATGTTGTCTAAGAAAAGTGAGATTTGATCATAGGAAAAGGGGAAGGGCTATTTTGAGACTGTCCTGATGAAGAATACGGCTCCGGCTATGGCTGTTATTATTCCGACGGGAAGTTCGACCGGGTAAAGTAATGTTCGTGAAACGGTATCGCATAAGAGAAGGATTATACTGCCGGTCATTACCGATGCGGGAAGCAGTATCCTGTAATTTCTGCCGAAGTAAGAAGAAGCTATATGAGGGGCGATGATCCCGATAAAGCCGATGGGTTGAGAAAAAGCGATCTTCTTGATCTGTCCGTCTCGACCCCTCTGGAAACGGATATTTCCTCTCCTAAAGAAAGAAGGTTAAGATCGTTCCTGAATCCGTATATAACGGCAAATCCGGTTATAAAGATCAGAGTCGCGACAGTAAGCTGTCCTGTTCCGGTGAGGTCAATACTTCCCATGGTCCACCTTGTTATTCTGACCGCGTTCGCCTGATCGGTGATATACTGCACCAGAAGTATCAGCCCGGAAAAAAAGAAATTGATGACTACCCCTGAAAGTATCATAGTGTTCGGGTTGAACGATCTTTTACCTGAAGAGACCGCGTAAACTATAGCCACGGAAAGGAGGGCTCCGGCAAAAGCCGAAACGGTGGTGAGAGTAATGCCGCCGAAGCTGGCGGCGGAAAAGAAAGAGATGTACAGTGTGACTCCGAAAGACGCTCCTCCGGCCGTGCCCAGCGTGAACGGTGACGCGATCGGGTTCCTGAACAGGGACTGGAAAACTGCTCCGCAGAGAGCGAACGTTCCTCCGGCAATTAGAGCGGTAACAGCTCTGGGCAGTCTTATTTTGAGAATGATGTCGTCCATTAGTCCGGAACTGAAAATTTTCCCTATCGAACTTATGTCCGATCCGATAACGATATTAAGCGTGAAAGAAACCGCGAGAACTAAAAGCAGCAGCGATATTTTCCTGTAGTTCATGCTCATAATCTTATCATCACTTTTTTTCTGTCCGAAGGGTTTTCCATGGAAACGAATTCTATACCGAAAAGCCTGCTCATATCTTCGGAACCGGCTTCGTCCGCTTTCTTCAAAAATTCCAGGCGGCCGCTCTTTATAGCCAGTATCCTGTCGGAATACTTTAAGGCGTTGTTAAGGTTGTGAGTGGCATTAATGACCGTAATGTTCCTGCTTTTCTTCACATTGTAGATCAATTCCGATATCTGACTGTCGTAGAACGGGTCAAGATGTGTCACGGGCTCGTCGAACAGGATGATCTCCGTATCCTGCGCCAGCGCGGAAGCGACCGCGACCCTCTGTCTTTCACCGGAACTGAGTTCAGACAGTTTTCTGCCGGCGAACTCCGATGTGAACGTGATCTTCATACTGTCTTCAATTTTTTTTCTGTCTTCCGCAGTCACGCCTTTAAAAGGGGACAGGTAGGGATATCTGCTGAAGAATATGAATTCCCTTACCGTAAAATCGTTCGGCGGCAACTGCCCTATATATGTGATCCTTGTCGCGAGTTCCTTCTGCGTATAGACTGACAGATTTTTGCCTGATAATTCGACTGAACCGGATGCTACCGGTAATATCCGGCACAATGACTTGAGTATCGTACTTTTACCTGCCCCGTTCGGTCCGATCACGGACATGTATTCTCCTTTAATGACATCGAAGGAGATATCTTTAATGATCTTTGTCCCTCCGGCTTCAATATGCAGGTCAGTAATCCTCAGCATTTACATTTTTCTCACGATAATAATATCGGCGGCGGCAAGAAGTAAAATCAAAAGCAGCAGATAAATCGTCATATTGCTTTTTTCGAAGGTGATCAGCATTGCGGGGTCAGCAATATCTTTATAATTCTCGACAGAATGAAAATTATTGATAAAATATTCCGATCTGTCCTCATAGTTCTCACGGACATTGTTAACTGCGACCGCTTTTATATAGGTGCCTTCGCTGTCGTAAAGATTATAGAATCCTTCTTTCTGCAGTACAAATGACGATGAAAGTTCATACTTACCGGGAATGAACTGTTTATTCCGGCCGGTAAAATAGAAATTGTTCTTCATGGATATCAGATCACCGACTTTATAAGACAGGCCGTCTGAGATCCCCGTTCCGGACAGATATGAAACAGAATTAAGTAAAAGTGGTACCGCGAACCCGTTCTCAGTTATATTCGAAGCGGTTTTTTCGAACCCGGAAGCCATTAAGAAAATTTTACCTTTTCCAAGGTGTTTTTCCATCAGGAACGGATGCCCTGCGGATATTATAATTACTTCCCAGCCGTCCGGAGAAAATTTATACATGCCATATATTTCTACACTGTTAATACCTTTAAAAGACTCGCTGAAAACATTTTTGAACAGCGGATGATCCAGGTTCGGGATCTCAAGCGAAAAGAATGAGTTTTGCGGGGCTTCGAATCCTTGTATTACAGGAAGACCGGTCTGAGGGATCAGGTAGGAATTATAATCGTTGAGATTCATATCAGCGCCTGCGGCAAAAAAAACGGCGCCTCCCTGTTCCACATAAGATCTGAGTACTGACGCGAGATAAGTGCTCATTGAATTTACCGTCGTGAACAATACTACGTCGAAATCCGTCAGACGGACGGAAGCAAGTTTCCCGGGTTCAATTACACTGAATACTATACCGGCATTTTTGTCGATTTTCTGTATGGCAGTTATATTCTTTATGATCTCCGATCCTTTTTCGCCTACCAGAAGAACTTTATTTTTGACAGGTTCCGGAATTACCGAGTTGAAATTATTGTTCATATTATTATTGTCGTCTTCCGCAACAGCACTGACGAGAATTTCCCCGGGGCCGTTCTCGGGGATCCCGACGCTGACCGCAGCTGAAGGTCTTTCTTTAAACTCAACTGAGCCTGTATATATTTTCCTGCCGTCTGCAAACACATTGATAACCGCGTCGCCGCCGGTCGAGCTTAAGTTATAATTCAATCCGGATCTTTCATTCATATATGCCGAATCAAGTGAAATGTCGCCGCTTTCTTTTTCCCGTTCAAAAAGAACGGCTTTTGTTATGATGTCATCCGGGATGCCGCTGTCTTCATTAATTCTTACAAAACCGTCTGTTAAAGCGAGAATTATCCTGTTGGTATTCTCTGTTTCATGCAATGTGGAATCTGCAGCTGTAATAAAATCGTCGAATATTCTCTCTCCTCCGTACAGAGAGCATTCTGATACGAATTTAAGGGCGTCTTTTCTTCCGCCTCTGAATTTTTCCGCAGGATCTGAAGTGTAAATGTAAAACAGATCTTTTTCACCGGAACCGGCGATCGCGCTTATCAGTATATTCCGGGCGGCAATGAATTTGCTGTTCCCGTTAACACGATCCGCCATTGACGGTGATGAATCAAGATATATCACGGAAGTGTTTTTTTTCAGAGGATCATATGAAGCGCTGCCGCCGGTGAAAGGCCCTGAAAAAAGCAGGATAATGAAAAGGATGATCAGCGTTCTGATAATAAGCAGGATTATATCTTTAAGCCGGGTAAGTTTTTTTATCTTTACGGCAATATCTTTAAGCAGATAGAGAGATCCGAATATCATTTTTTCCGGTTTTTTCCTGAAAATAAGATAAATAATCAGGGGGACGGCGGCCAGCGGAAGAAAATACAGATATTGAATATTTTCATAACTCATAAATTTCCAATCAGTTAACAGTGTTAGAATTTAAAGGAATAAATATTAAAAAACAACTCCGTTTATATATTAATTTATCATAAATTCATTAAAAAAATATCTTGTGTAATTTTTAGACCGTCTATATATTTGCATTCCTTGCTAACGGGTATGACCCGGTTGAAAAACATCGAATATTCCGGAGTTAAACAGATGAACAACGAAAGAAAAATACTGGAACTGAAGAACAAGATCGAGAAGGCGGAGAAAGGCGGAGGCGATAAGGCTATTGAGAAACAGCATCAGAGCGGAAGGCTGACCGCAAGAGAGAGGATTGATCTGCTTCTGGATCCTAAAAGTTTCGAGGAGATAGATAAGCTGAGGACCCATACGTGTTCGGATTTCGGTATGGAGAAAAAGAAGTTCTACGGCGACGGTGTTGTTACAGGCTACGGCTCGATCAACGGAAGGCTTGTTTTCGTTTATTCCTTCGATTTCACTGTTATAGGAGGAACACTCTCCAAGACCGTCGGAGAGAAGATCGCCAAGATCATGGATATGGCCGCAAAGGTCGGAGCTCCGGTCATAGGCATAAACGATTCGGGCGGAGCGAGAATTCAGGAAGGCGTTGATGCACTTGCAGGATATACGAGCATTTTTATAAAAAACATACTTTATTCGGGGGTTATCCCTCAGATCAGCGCCATCGTCGGGCCGTGCGCGGGAGGGGCAGTATACTCACCGGCTCTGACAGATTTTATTTTCATGGTCAGAAAGACCGCATACATGTTCCTGACGGGACCGAAAGTCGTCGAGGAAGTGACGCACGAGACAGTCACAGCGGAAGAACTCGGGGGCGCTGACGTACACGGACAGAAAAGCGGTGTCACCCATTTTACATATGATAACGAATATGAACTTTTCGAAGCTATCAGGATACTTGTCGGATTCCTTCCGCAGAACAATACTGAAGGGTCTCCTATCACTGTATGCACCGATGATCCCGCGAGAAGATGCATCGAGCTGAATTCGATAGTACCGGAGAATCCCAACAAACCTTATGACATGAAAGAAGTTATCCTTAACGTGATAGATCACGCATGCTTCTTCGAAGTCCATCAGGACTGGGCAAAAAATATCATCGTAGGTTTCGCGAGATTGAACGGAATGAGCGTCGGCATCGTGGCCAATCAGCCAAAAGTGATGGCCGGAGTTCTGGACAGCAACGCATCGGTCAAGGCTGCAAGGTTCGTCCGTTTCTGCGACGCTTTTAATATACCTGTGATAACTTTCGAGGACGTGCCGGGATTTCTGCCGGGTACCGCTCAGGAGTTCGCAGGCATCATAGATCACGGTGCGAAGCTGCTTTACGCATACGGCGAAGCGACAGTGCCGAAACTGACAGTGATAACCAGAAAAGCTTACGGAGGTGCGTACTGCGTCATGAACTCCAAACAGCTGAGGGGAGATATAATTTACGCATGGCCTTCTGCTGAAATAGCGGTTATGGGAGCGGACGGCGCCAGCAAGATAGTCTATGCGAAAGAGATAAAAGAAGCCGATGATCAGGAAGCTAAGCTGAAAGAAAAGATAGAAGAATACAAGGAGAAATTCGCGAACCCGTATCTCGCTCTTGAAAAAGGCTTCATCGACGGCATCATACTTCCCGAAGTAACAAGATTCAGGCTTATAAAAGCTCTTGAGATGCTTAAGAACAAAAGAGATGAGAATCCTCCGAAGAAACACGGTAATATCCCTCTGTAGGAGAAAATGAAAATAATGAAAAAACTGATCTTAATTTTATTTTTATCAATGTCGTTGACAGGAACTCTTTTCTCTTCGGAGATCTCGGATCTGAGGGATGAGAAGATCATAGCGGCATCGGACAGCATACTCGGTTCTTCAACGGACGCCGAGTTCAAGAAGACGGTCATAAAAGTGCTTCAGAAAAGCAACTCGACCAATGTAGACCTTTTCAAGAAGGAGCTTACCGAGATCCAGAGAGGTAAACCGAAGACGGAGGATCAGCTGTACTTGTTCGACAATATAGCCAGAGAATACAGGAACAGCGGAATGAACGGCTGGGATGTAGCCTGGAGCGGTATCCTCGTCGTGTTCGCCGGCCTGATCCTGATAGCGGTGGTCGTTCACTTATTCAATATGGTTCTTAAAGAAAAACCGGCTAAAAGAAAAGTTGCCGTACATCATCATCCGGTAAAACCGGTTGTCGTATCAGGTGAAGAAGTACCGCTCGAACATATCATCGCGATCGCTTCGGCTATTGAACTCTATTTCAGACTTTACATACACCGTTCGACTTCAGGACCTACTTTTTCAAGCCCCGAGAGCGGTTCATGGAAGATAGGAAGCAAGATCGGTATCAGAAAAATACAAAGGAAATGGCTATGAAAGAAATAAAACTTGAGATAATGGGAAAAGAATATCAGGTCACGATAAAGGAGTTCGGACAGTACGAGGCAAAGATCATTGTTGAGGACAAAGAGTACGTCGTCGGACTTAAGGACCTCGGGCAGCAGATAGTTCTGGACAATATCAAGTTCCAGAAGGCTTTCACTCCTGCGGGCGCCGCACCGGTACCTCCGTTCGATCCTGACAAAGCACAAAGTACGTCTCCAGCTCCGGTTCAGGCACCATCTCCTGCTCCTGTATCATCTGCTCCCGTACAGTCGGCACCGGCGTCATCAGGAACAGGGTCCGCTCAGGTCGTCGCGCCTCTTCCGGGTCTTATACTTAACGTTATGGTCAAGGTGGGCGATAAGGTCACTGCGGGCCAGAAGATAATGATCATGGAAGCCATGAAAATGGAGAACGACATTCCCGCCGGCATAAGCGGAACGGTAAAAGTTTTGAACGTAAAGAACGGTGACAATATCTCGGAAGGGGATATTCTTGCCGTCATAGAATAACAAAGAGAGTCGCGAATAATGGATACAATCTTTAGTCTGCTCGGAAATACAGGTTTCGCCAATATGCACACTGACAACCTGATAATGATAATAATCGGTTGTGTCGCCATTTATCTGGCGATAGCGAAAAATTATGAACCGCTGCTTCTGCTGCCGATCGGTTTCGGGGTCATTGTAGGTAATATGCCCTATATGGCGGGACTTCCCATAGGTGTTTATGACAGTGTTGCGGCAGGGAACGCCCAGAACAGTGTCTTCAGCCTGTTCTACTGGGGGGTTACGTCAGGGATATTTCCTCCGCTGATCTTTCTCGGTATAGGTACGCTGACCGACTTCTCATCTCTGATATCAAGCCCAAAGTCGCTTCTTCTCGGCGCTGCGGCACAGGTCGGTATCTTCGGTACTTTTCTGGGAGCGATGGCTCTCGGTTTCAACTACCTTGATGCCGCTTCGATCGGGATCATCGGCGGCGCGGACGGACCGACCTCTATTTTTATAGCCTCTATACTTTCACCGAAACTTCTCGGACCTGTCGCGATCGCGGCATATTCGTATATGGCCCTTGTACCGGTGATCCAGCCGCCTTTTATGAAGTTACTCACTACGAAAGAAGAGAAACTTATTAAAATGAAAACTCCGAGAAAAGTATCAAAAAGAGAGAAAATTCTTTTCCCGATAGTT
>QKDR01000062.1 GCA_003252515.1 Candidatus Delongbacteria bacterium
GTGTGGATCTTGATGCCGTCTTTACTGAGTATAGTGCCTCTTGATATGCTGTCGACAAAGTCTATGGACGCTGGAATATCTACGGGAGTTTCAAGGTCGGTTCTTCTGAAAATAATACCGTGATCTTCAGGAGCAGGTTTAAACACCAGCTTAGTAGTGCATCCTGTATGAAGTCCGGTTCCGGATATTTCCGCAGGTTCTGAAATAGTTCTCTGTTTTTCGAGCATCTTTTTCTCCGTTAATTTTTGAAATCCCGTGAAAAATGCGTTTTTATCGGAATAAAATCAATAAAAAAACTTATGTATTTATTTTTAAGAACTTGTCTAAACGGTTTTAAATCAATATATTTACGGACTTCCGAAACAATATTAAACATATGGAAGTAAAAGTCACGAAGATAATTTTTAAGGAGCGCGTAGATGAAGAAAAAACTTGGCCCGTACCTGACCGGTTTTATTATTATGATCATACTTGCCGGCTGCGGGAAAAAAGTGTCCGATACGGATATAACCAAAGACTATCTGATAAATGACGAAAGAAGAGAAAGCTATGTTCTCGGGCATGATCTTGCAGGTATTATGATGAGTTCCGAAGATTATATGAATGAATTCAGCGATTCGTTTTTCTTTAAAGGTTTCAACGACAGATATTACAACATAACAGGTAAAGGTATTGTAGAAAAGATCAGGTATGCATTTGAAGAACCGGATTCGGCTGCATTTAAGATCTGGGAAATAGATATTAAAGGGATCAGCAACAGAAAAGAAAAACAGAGTTACATTCTGGGAGTTTTTCACGCGGATCGGATAATGAATAATCCTGAAACTTTCAATTATATTTGTTTTGAAAAAGGATTCAGCGACAGATTCAGAGTCCTGCCTCCGATTCTTAATGAAAATGAAATGGACCTGGTGAGAAATACCGCAAAGAAGAAAATTGAAGAACTTGGCAGAAATGCCGATATATCCGTAAGTTCTGAAGAGAAAGCGGAACTGAACCGGAAATTCCTGATAGATAATTCTAAAAGAGAAGCTGTCAGAAAACTTCCGGACGGTCTTCAGTATGTAGTCATCAATGAAGGAAAGGGGGAAAAAGTAAAAGGGACCGATAAAATAAAAGTGGGATTCAGAGGAGCTTTCATTGACGGAAGAGAATTCGACAGTTCGTATAAAAAAGGCAAACCGGCTGTGATCACTCTTGAAGATGATATAATTGAAGGATGGAAAAAGGGGATAAGCCTTATGCGCATAGGTGCAAGATATAAGTTTTTTATACCTTCAGAACTGGCATATGGAGAAAAGGGTATGATGGATGTACCTCCAAACGCGACTTTGATCTACGATATTGAAGTCTTGGGAATAATAGATGACAAAATAAAATAGAAGGATATCAAATGAAAAAGATACTTGTACTTGGTTTAATGACATTTTTCCTGTTCTCATGTGCTCAGAAAACAGGAAAAGAAGGAAACGCTGAAAACAAATCGTCGGAAACAGCCGTTGCAAAGCAGAGCGTAATAGCTGACGGAGTAAAACCGGTGGCGGTTATAGAAACTAATCTGGGAACAATTAAGGTCGAACTCTGGCCTGATAAAGCGCCGGTTACCGTAGAAAATTTTATCGGCCTGGCTAACGGGACAAAAGAATGGACTGATCCCCTGTCGGGAACAAAGACAAAAAGGCCATTCTATGACGGTCTGATATTTCACAGAGTTATAAAGGATTTCATGATCCAGGGCGGATGTCCTTTAGGTAACGGAACGGGCGGTCCCGGTTATAAATTTGAAGATGAAGTGTATGCACGCGGAGAGGAAATAAAAGGTGAAATAAAGGATGACGAGACGGCATTGACAGTATTCCAGACTGTATTTCTTCCATATCTCCAGGCAGGAGGGGGTGACAGGAGCAAACTTGATAAAGACATTATGGATATTACAGATGCATGTATGAAAAACAATAACGGGACTGCAATCATGGCTCATCCGGTTGAGTATTATATTGAAAAGACCGGATTTAAGGGTAAAGTATACAGGAACGGCAAGCTTCTGGCACCGGTTGCATACGGGACGATAGCTATGGCGAATTCAGGACCTAATACGAACGGGTCTCAGTTCTTCATAGTAACTAAAAAAGACGGGACTCCCTGGCTTGACGGAAAGCATACGGTATTCGGTAAAGTGATCGAAGGTATGGAGGTCGCGCACAAGATCGAGGATGTCGAAAAAGGCGCACAGGACAAACCGAAAGAGGATGTGAAGATCGTAAAGATCAGAGTTGAAATACCAAAAGATAAAAAATAATAATTCAGGGATATATATGGGTACAATAACTGCGGTATTAAAGACCACAAAGGGCGATATCAGACTTGAGTTATGGCCTGATAAAGCGCCTGAGACTGTTGATAATTTTGTAGGACTGGCTTCCGGTGAAAAAGAGTGGATAGATCCGAGAAACGGTCAGACTGTGAATAAACCTTTTTACGACGGGACTGTTTTTCACAGGGTGATAGACGATTTTATGATCCAGGGCGGATGCCCTCTCGGTAACGGAACGGGCGGACCCGGTTATGATTTCGGGGATGAATGTTTCGATGAATCCGGTAAACTGAAAGCCAGGGTCGAGTACGGCGTGATAGCGATGGCTAATGCGGGACCCGACACGAACGGCTCACAGTTCTTTATCGTAACAAGGAAGTCAGGGTGTGACTGGCTGAACGGTAAGCACACTGTATTCGGCAAAGTAGTCGAAGGGATGGAAGTGGCTCACCAGATCGAGAATGCTCCGAGGAATCCTATGGACAAGCCTTTGGAAAATATTAAAATACGATCTGTCGAGATAGAGAAATAAAATACAGGGCAGAATTTGAGCGAACTTCTCAAAGGTGCTCCCAAAGCGAAAGAACTGTACACCGGGTTTCTTGAAAGGACCGGAGAACTTAGTGCTGCGGGAATTACGCCGAATATAAATATTATCATTGCCGCTGAAGACGCCGGCGTTGAGATATATGCCTCGATGATAGTTAAGAACTGCGCAAAAGCGGGGATTGAAAGCGAGATCATCAGATACGGACGGGAAAGCGTTACGGCTGATGTGGTCAGCGGTATTGAAAAAGCGAATTCCGACCGCACGGTGCACGGCATCATAGTTATGCTGCCGCTTTGGAAAGGCATTGACGAGAAAAAAATATTATGCAGCGTGTCTCCCGATAAAGATATTGACGGGGTGAACCCTGTCAATGTCGGGAAACTCGTGCTGGGTGACGAAAGCTTTCATCCGAGTACAGCGGCCGCCTGCAGGGAGATACTGACGGCGTACGGTCACAATCCTGCCGGAAAGCATGTCGTAATAATCGGACGATCGAACATAGTAGGAAAACCTCTTGCGAACATACTCGTTCAGAAAGGGGTTGACGCCACTGTGACGATATGTCATTCAAGAACACGGGACCTGAAGGAGATCTGCAGAACGGCTGACATACTTGTAGCCGCAATAGGATCACCGAGGTTCGTGACCAGAGAATTCACCAATCCGGATCAGGTAATAGTTGATGTCGGAATGAACGAGGTTGAGAACGCTGACGGCGGATACGGTCTTGCCGGCGATGTTGATTTCGAGAATGTTAAAGATCATGTAAAAGCCATTACTCCCGTACCCGGGGGTGTCAGCCCTCTTACGCACATATCTTTAATAAAAAACATTTTAAAAGCGATAGATCTGCAGAACCTTTGAACAAAACTGTATTAACAGAGTTAAAATCTGAATTGTATAAACAAATGGAGCATAAAATGAGCTCATCACTGAAAATAAAGAGCATTCTGATCATAATGCTGATACTTACAGGAGCCGCAAGCATATACGCCAGGCCGTCCGAGGCTGGGGTCGTATTCCTGACGATCACACCCGGAGCCAGACCGACCGGAATGGGCGATTCTTTCTCCGCGATCGCCGACGACGCCACTGCGTCCTGGTGGAACCCGGCCGGCCTCGCCCGTCAATCAGGAAAAGAGCTGACCTTCATGCATGCTAACTGGCTTCCGGGATTCAATCTTAACGACATGTATTATGATTTCGTGGCCTACAAGCAGGAAGTACCGGGATTAGGCGTGATCGGAGGGCACATCACATATTTCTATCTCGGCGAACAGACAAAAACAGACGAGTATAATAATGAGCTGGGTACTTTTAAGACATATGAAACAGTCGGAGCTCTTTCCTACGGCACCGATCTTTCGGATGATCTGTTCATCGGGCTCAGTGCAAAGTTCATCTACTCGCACTTGTCGGATACAGGGGCCGGTAATGAGAAAGGATCAGGTACCGGGCACAGCATGGCTCTTGACCTCGGAATGCTTTACCAGACCGAGTATGATACGGATATAGCTCTGACATTAACGAATCTCGGACCTAAGATATCTTATATCGATTACGAGCAGGCAGATCCTCTGCCAACTACACTAAGACTCGGACTGGCTTATTATCTGTTCTACGACGAGTTCAACTCCCTGGTACTTACAAGTGATATGACAAAACTTCTCGTAAGAAGGGGGAAGGACCTTGATGAAGGAGAGGACGGAATTGACACTTCAGACGAATGGAACTATACAGATCCGATCTGGAAGGCCGTATTCACTTCCTGGACAGATGCGGACGGGGTTAACGATGTTGTCTATGGTTTTGGTGCGGAGTACTGGTATAACAAAATGATCGCTTTAAGGATGGGTTTCTGGAATGACGACATGGGCGAGATCAGCGCTACGACTTACGGTACAAGCTTAAGGTATGATTCTTACATATTCGATTTCTCATATCTCGACGCCGGAGAGGGACATCCTCTTACGGACACCATGAGATTTTCGATCAATATAGGTTTCTAAAAAATCATGTATACACGCGCTTTCAAATATCTGCTTTTCTTTACCGCACTTATGTGCATTACATATTCTTATGCGAAAATGAAATTCGATCCCTCAGTAAGATCGAATCCGGATGTAAAAGGAATTTCGCCGGACACTCTGAAAATACTTGCTTTAAGAATTGAATTCGAGGACGACGATCTCGATTTTACAACAGGTACGGGCAAGTTCGATTCCGGATATCCTGATACTCTGATGATAGACGGAACCCCGCACGATAAGGCATATTTTGAAGATCAGCTGGAATTTGTAAAAAATTATTTTGAAGCTGTTTCCGGCGGTAAAGTGCAGGTTTCTACTTATACGGTTTTAGACAGGATCGACACTCTTACCCATCCTATATGGTACTACAATCAGAACAACGGAAGCGAAGTACTGCTGGAGAAACTTCTTGAAATGTATTCGGACACATGGAACGCTGTCAAGGACGACGTTTCGATAAATTTCTCCGATTACAATACTTTCGTGATCTTTCACGCCGGTTCGGGACAGGAATTCAATCCCGGATACGACGAAACACCTTTCGATATACCTTCGGTATACCTTTCTTCCGCCGATCTTGAAAGCGTTAAGGTCACAGCGCACGACGGTACTGTTATAAACAATGCGGTCATTCTGCCCGAATGCGAGTGGCAGATATTCGAAGACAACTGGTATCATGCCGGAATGGGAGGAATATCGTGCCTCATGTTCGCTCACAGGCTGGGCATACCGAATTTGTACTCTTCGGACGACGGCAGAAGCTGCATCGGTAAATTCGGCCTGATGGATCAGGGATCCGCGAACTTCTACGGAATGATGCCCTCCGGTGTTTCCGCATGGGTGAAAGAGCTTAAAGGCTGGGCGGATGTAAGGACTGTAGACATGCCTGAAGCCGGGATTACGGTTACTTCGGATTCCACTATCTGCAGAATAGATCTGAATAATGACGAATATCTGCTCATAGAGAACAGAACTCCCGTCAACTATACTTCGGCGCTTAACGAGATATACGGTTACGACAGGGACGGCAGACAGATAAGATTTTTTTATGACGAAGAAGGTTCGGAAGATTATGAAGTCGATGCGGGATTTAAGACTCTCGTAAAGATAGATAATGACGATTATGATTTCGGGCTGCCTACGGGTTACGATATAGATTACGGTGATATTCTGCCCAGAAGCAAAGGCGGGCTTTTAGTATGGCATATTGATAAAAGTAAAACAACTGACTACAATATTGAGAATAATCAGGTGAATGACGATTACAGTCATCGCGGTGTTTATCTTGAGGAGGCTGACGGTTCGTTCGACATAGGTAAGGACTACTGGCTTCTTGACAACGGCTACGGTACCGAACTGGGCTGGTTCTACGATGCTTTTTCATCGGATAACGAATACTGGAAAGAATATCCCAACAAAGGGCTCAATTCTGTCGAGTTCAGTTCCGTCTCATACCCCAGAGCCGACACAAATGACGGTATTCAGGCGGGGATAAAGCTCAGCGGATTTTCCATTATAGGAAGAGAAATGTCGTTCTCTTTTTCATATGAAGATGAGGAAAATTATTTCTCGATCGATACCGAACTCGGAGCGGCTGTATATCTTCCCGCTTATCCCGGCGGAGAGTTAAAGCATTTCTTCGCTGCCGGTGACGGTACTTTTAAAATATTTGAAGGGGATAGCCTCGCACTCTCAGGAATTCTCGCAGGTCCGGTGTCGACCGGTCAGTTACCTGTATTTAATCTGAATTCGGCTATCTTATGCGGAGCTGATTCTCTAAGCATTGTTACTTACGATTTTATTGACGGATCAAGCAGTGTTATTCCTGTAGCCGGCAGAATTAACGGGCAGATCAAAGGTACTGTTATACCTACCGATAACGGGTTGGAGATTAGAGACTCAGGGTTTTCACTTCTTGACGTTTTCGGATCAGTTACTGATGTAAGTGAAATTTCGGTGCTGACGGACGGTTCGGGAGAGCCTATGTTCTTATGCGGGATCAGCGGAAGCGAATTCTTCTACTCCGACCTCAGTGAAGCGCCTTACGACCTTATAACTGAAGAAATAGGCTCAGGGAACCGGAAAACTTTCATTACGAGGAACGATCAGTTCGAAGATATAACACCCGTATATTATGACAGAGAGGATAACGGCAGACTGATGCTGACTTTGAGTGATATTGACAGGGACGGGAAAGCTGAAAGAATAGTCTCGGAGAACAGTACGCTGTTTTTACTAAACTCAGCCGGTTACCCTGAGAACGGATTCCCATCGGATACGGGGCTTTCGGACACAGTTTATTCATTCGTTTACGACACAGGCACCGAAAAAAGGATCGTTTCAGTGGATGGATCCTCGGGATACATGATAACGGGACATGAAGGCGGATCCTTAATGCCGACTCCGCTGACTCTGAACGGATCAGGAGTGAATACCGGGATCTTCGAATCAGACGGTAATATGTACATTTATAATATGAACGGTCACGGAATACTCACTTATCATCTGCTGGGGTCAGGAATAGCGGCAGATCACAGGAATGCGGTGAACGGAGTTATCGTACTGCACGATCCAGCCGGTTCTCCGGTTTCCGGAACTGTCTCAGGCAGCGTGTACAACTGGCCTAATCCGGCAAGGGGAGATGTCACCAACTTCAGGTTCTTCCTGAACGAACCTGCCGATGTAAAGATCGATATCTACGATATAAACGGGAACCGGGTCGAGACGCTCAGAAAGAGTTTCAGCGGATCCGGCGACTGGTTCGAGATCGAATGGAACGTCAGTTCAGTTCCTTCGGGAGTTTATAGAGCTGTACTCGATTTCGGATCAGAAAAAAGAAAAGTAAAAGCGGCGGTGATCAAATAATGAAACGGATACTGATGCTGATACTGACTTTTACCGTAGTCTCGTTCCCTCAAATGCTGGGAGAGTATAATCATCCTGAGCTGAAGTGGAAGAACTACGAGACCGAGCATTTCGTATATATATATCATAACGGGACGGAAAAGAGCGTACTGAGATTCGCTGATGTCGGTGAGAAGATCTATAAACCGATCACGGAACTTTATCACTATGAACCTAAAGGCAAGATCAGGGTCGTGGTGGCTGATTTCGACGATACTGCCAACGGAGGAGCTTATTATTATACGGATAAGATCGTATTATGGGCACCGTCGTTCGATACGGAACTCAGGGGTAACCATTACTGGTATTCAAATGTTTTCACACACGAATTCACGCATATGATCCACCTGCAGGTCTCCCGAAAATCTACTCAGGTGGTGCCGGGACTGTATTTTCAGTGGACGGGATATGAACCGGAAAAAAGGGACGACGTCCTGACCGGATTCCCGAACGTTCTCGCATCCGCTAATCTGCCGTTCAACATCATACCTCCGTGGTTCGCGGAAGGTATAGCCCAGAGCCAGGCTGTCGACTCCCTGTATTACGATTTCTGGGATTCGAACAGGGATATGCTCTTCAGGGAAAGGGTCCTTTCCGGACAGGCGCTAAGGTACGAGCAGCTTCTCGATTTTATCAACAAATCATCGCACGAGGCGGAATCGGTATACAATACGGGCTACGCTTTCGTTCAGTATATTTACAGAAAGTACGGGAAGAAAGCGCTTTACGATATTACAAAAGAAATGAGCAGTCTGACGGCTTTCACTTTCGAGCAGGCGGTCGAACGGGCTGTAGGGATAGACGCAAAAGCGCTTTACGATGAGTTTATAAACTCTTCCATGAAGAAATACACGGAAATGACCGCCGATATAGCATCGAACACGGTCGAGGGAAAGAACATCTCCGATTCCGCGTTCGTCAACTCGAACCCCAAATTCTCACCTGACGGCAGATATCTCGCGTTCCTTTCTACGAAGACGGGTGGCGAAGCGACTTTCTACAGAAGAGATCTGTGGATAAAAGATCTTAAGACAGATTCGCTGAAGATGCTCGCTCCCGCCGTAATGTTCTCGTCGTATTCATGGGCTCCGGACAGCAGAAAATTATATTTTTCAAGGATCGATTCCTACAGCGTGTACGGCAATCAGTTTCTGGATATTTACGAATACGACCTCGATAAGGAAGAAGAGGAAAAGCTGACCGAAGGACTGAGGGCGGCCAATCCTGTTGTCTCGCCTGACGGAAAAACAATAGCGTATGTGGCAACCGAGGACGGTACAAGGAATGTTTATCTGTACGATCTCGCTTCAGGAAATTCGAGAAAACTCACTAATTACGACGACGGAACGCAGTTCTATCTGCCGAAATGGAACAGGGACAGTGATATGATACTGGTTGACAAGTCTGTAGATGCTTTCGGCAGGAATATAGTTCTGGTAGACACTACAGGAACCGAGACAGCGCTTGTAACAAGCGTTCACGACGACAGGGATCCGGCATATTCTCCGGATTTCAGATCGGTATATTTCTCAAGCGACAGAACAGGTATATTCAACATTTATAAATATGATATCGGGACAGGTGAGATTTCTGCCGAAACGAATGTGCGCGGCGGAGCGTTCTATCCTGATGTGAACGATTCGACGCTTGTATATTCGAATTACAAAGGAATAAAGATGAACGTTTATTCCGTTAATATGAGCACTTCCGCTATAGCATCTCCGTACAAAGACATCAAGATCATGTCCGAACCGTATGAGTTCCGGCCTGATATGGATCTTTTAAAAAAGTCCGTCAATTACGGGAACGAGTTCGAGCATATTCTTCTTATTCCGAGGATCGCTTTTGACGACGGCAGGTTCAAACCGGGAATGTATTTCATGGTCAACGACTTTTTGGAGAAAATCTCGCTGTTCGGAGGATTCGGGATGGCGTTCAATAAAGATTACGATATCTTTGCTATGGCTGAGTATAAGTTCCTCCTGCCGACTCTCTATGGGCTCGGTATAAACGTTGAAAAGCACGACGATAATACTTTCCTTGAAGAGAGCATTATAATCGATTCCTATGAGGATGAGAACGGTGTTGACATACCGATCTGTCAGGAGAACGACATTGATTTTACATACAACCTGAAGGAATTCGATTTCGGGTTGAAACTGCCGATGGAGTTCATGCCCGACAAACTGACTTTAAAGCTGGGACATTTCAGTTTCGACGGCTATTTTGCCTATCTGAGGAACGACGCTAAGGCTGATTACGGGGATTTCATACTTCAGTACACATACTACAAAGAGAGAAGTTTCCATTTCAATATAGAGGTAAACAAATCGAGATACGATTACAATTATTACATCAATCCGAGGTACGGAAGAAATATAAAGCTGAATTATTCAAGACATCTGACGGATTTTATACAGGGATTCAATCTGAACTCCGACTACGGGACCCTTCAGGAAGATTATCTGAAATACAATTACAATTTTTATACGGCGTCGCTGGATGAGCATTTCGGACTTCCTTTCGGTACGGGAATGACCCTGAAGCTGAAAGGAGCGTATCTTGATAATGATGAGATCGACTCGTTCTATTACAATTACATCGGAGGTCTGACCGGGCTTAAAGGTTATTCCTTTTACAGTATCGGCGGAACGAGATCGGCATATACGGGACTGTATCTGAGATTCCCGATCGTTGAAAGGACGGACAAAAGGTTCGGATTCTATAACTTCAAGAACCTCTACTTCGGGCTGTTCGCTGAAGCCGGGACTGCCTGGAGTTCAGAAGGGATGAACGCCGCATTAAAAGATGCTAAGAAGGATGTCGGTGTCAACGTCAGGCTGTTCGGATCTCTTTTCTACGGAATGCCGATGTCGGTCGAATACAGTATAGCCTACGGACTGGATGAATTCGAAAATAGCGGAGTGACTTACGGTAAAGAGCTCAGAAGTTATTTCACTGTATTATTCGATTTCCCTGAATTTTAATAAAATAAGGAATAAAAAATGAAGAAATTTATTACGGCGATATTGATAATGGCAGGAACCGCTGCCTTGCTTTACCCCGATACAGGACTGGGATATACCGGACTGAACAATATAATACTCGCGCAGGCTGACACCGATGACGCTCCCGCCATAGAAACAGAAGGCGTTACTCCCAGAATCAAATCGAAAAAAAGAGCGGAATACAGAGAAGGCAAAAGTCCTCTCGTAGCTGCAGGCCTGTCTTTACTTGTTCCCGGAGCCGGAGAATTCTACGGTAAGGATTATATCAGAAGCGGTATATTCTTCGGGATCGATGTTTTCACTCTTTCAATGTGGTACTATTACGACGGTGAAGGTGACGATAAGAAGGACGAATACAGGGAATACGCGGACAGGAATTTCGACGAAAACATTTACTACGGGGGGCTTCTCGGAATGACCCAGAACTTCAAATCGTATCTTGAAGACCAGTCGAGCACGGACAGGTACGATGCTTCTGAAATATGGAGCTACGAATATTTCAGCAACAGGGATAACTGGACATGGGATTATAACGACAGTCTTTCAGTGTATGATATGCTTAAATTATCATTTGAATCTGATACCTTCAATAACGCAGGTTCTCCGGTACTCATGATAGGAACTGCGAATCAGTTCACTCATAATCTGCCGGAAACAAAAACGCAGCAGTATTATGAAATGATCGGGAAATATCACCAGTTCGCATGCGGCTGGAATGATTTTGACGGCTATGACTATAATGCCGACGGAACTGTCGTAATGGTCACTGATTCTGTCTATTCGTCCACTACAAATGACTACGTTTATCTTGAAAGGCCTAAAATGAAGGACGGAGCTTTTGACTACACTGAGAACGGCTATAACTCTCCTCAGGTCGATTTTTACGAGGATCTGAGAGATGAAACGAATCAGGCTTACGAAATGGGACAGAATTTTCTTATGGTTACTCTCTTGAACCATGTAGCGTCTGCTTTCGATGCTTCCTATGTGATAAAAAAGAACTATCAGATAGACACACAGCTTAGGATAGAGAACAGTGATAAAGCGGATAAACTCGGCCTGGACAATTATAAAGTAACTTATTCGGTCATGTGGTAATGAACGTTCTTAAAAGAACAATATCGCTGTTTCTTGTATTGTTCCTGCTCATGCCTCTTCAGGCGTACGACAGGTACGGAAGGTCTACAAAATCCAAATCGAAGTCAGGCGACGGGTTCTCATATTTCTGGAGATCGCTGCTGATACCGGGATGGGGGGAATATAAGCTGGGATATAAGAAACAGGCGGCCGTTTTTCTTCTTACCGACGTATTTATGATAGGCGCGGCGGCAGGTCTGAACTACTATTCGGGCGTAAGAACCGACGAATATATGGATTTTGCGGAAATGTATGCCGGGGTCAATACTTCAGGCAAATCCGACAGCTACTGGATCCACATTTCGAATTACGACAACACGCTGGAATTCAACGAGCAGAGAAATATAGACAGGTATTACAGCGAAAGATATACTGACGAGGAAGATTTCTGGGACTGGACTTCGGACGACAAGCGGGAGAAATACAACGATATCAGAATATCGGCGGAGAACGCTGACACATGGTTCTATTATACGATCGGAGGGATCGCTCTGAACCACTTCATCAGCGCTCTTAACGCTTCAGGCAAGGCGTCGGCGGTCAAAGCTCAGGTGCTTCAGTCGTTCGATAAGGAGGGCAATATAAAGAACAAACTTCAGCTAACTTACGATTTTTAGGATATGGACCCGAATATAATTGTAATGATAATCGTGCTTCTCTTTTCCGTCGTATTCCACGAAGTGGCTCACGGATGGATCGCTTTCCTGCTCGGCGATAAAACCGCATATAAGATGGGAAGGCTCACGCTCAACCCCATACCACATATCGATCCTTTCATGACGATCCTGATGCCGCTGATGCTCGGTTTCATGACGAACTGGAGGGTGATGTTCGGCGGAGCTAAGCCGGTACCTGTAAATCCTTACAATTTTAAGAACCCAAAGAAAGGTATGGCGATCACAGCCGCAGCCGGACCTCTGTCCAACCTGACACTGATACTTTTCGTCGTGATACTGTTCAAATTGCTCGTAATGCTGGGTTTTATAGATAATTATGAAGTTCAGGTAAGGTTCTTCAGAAATGAAATGAACTTCGTGGATTCATTTTTTATTTATGCGGTACTGATCAATACGGTTCTGATGGTTTTTAATCTTATCCCTATACCTCCGCTTGACGGTTCCAAGGTGATCATGGGTTTTCTTTCATACGAACAAGCTGCTAAATACGAATCTTTCAGCAGGTATGGTATGTATGTTCTTATAGGGATACTCATCTTGGGAAATCTCGCTGAATTTTCTTTGATCGGTGAGATAATCTACCCTTTCATAAATTTATTTTTAAAACTTTTGCTCGGATAGTCATGAAATTCTTTGAAAGCCACGCTCATCTTTACTTTGAAGATTATGATGCCGACAGAGAGCAGATGATAGAAGAACTGCTGGCCTCGGATATAGAAGGTATTCTGAACGCCGGAGTGGATCTGAGAACTAGCGAGCAGTGTATAAGTCTGACGGAAAAGTATAAAAAAATGTACGCGGCATGCGGTTTTCATCCTAATGATATAAATGGTGTGAATATCAGCGAGGTGGAAGCTCTGAAAACATTAATTCAGCACGAAAAGGTTGTCGCGGTCGGAGAAGCCGGGATTGACCTTTACAGAGACAGAGCTCCGCTTGACGTTCAGAGAAAGTTCTTTATCAGGCAGCTTGAGATCGCGCTTGAGAACGATGTTCCCGTGATCGTGCATTCAAGATCTGCCGAGGATGAAACGCTTGAGGTGATAGATCAGATATCGAATAAATACCGCGGTGTGTTCCATTGTTATGCTGGCAGTACTGAAAACGCATTGAGACTTATCGGGAAAGGTTTTTATATTTCATTCACCGGTAATATAACTTATAAGAATAATGACAGGGAAGATGTTGTAAAGAACGTGCCTCTTGAAAATATGCTTCTGGAAACAGATTCTCCATTTCTTTCTCCTGTTCCGTTCAGAGGAAAAAGGAACGATCCGTCAAAACTGAAGATAATTGCCGGGAAGATCGCGGAGATCAAATGCGTGAGTATCGAAGAAATAGCTGCTGTAACTCTTGATAACAGTAAAAAATTATTTAAAATAAATTAAGGTGGTGAAAATGAAAAAAATGATCGAAATGCTCATGGTACTAGCTGTTATAGCTTCCGTCAGCGCAGCCGGAGAAACAGGAAAAGATGAAATTAAAAAAGGTGACGGGGTTCACGCGCAGCAGAAGCAGGGGCACGTATGCTACAACAGCATAGCTTTCCAGGCGTCTGCGCTTGAAAAACAGGGGAAGAACGAGGAAGCGATTAAAATGCTTGAAGAAGCTAAAGCGAACACGGAATACGAACATCATTATCAGCTGCTTTTTCCTTCTCTTGTGAAACTTTATGAAAAAACAGGCCAGTACGATAAATGTGTAGCTCTGTGGAACGAAGGTCATAAGAAAAACATGACCTTTGATCTTGATCCTACAAAAGAAGAATTCAAACCTTACCGCAGGATCAAAGGTTTTAAAGAAGCGGTAATGAAAGACAAAGCGCTCGCAGAATCAAAAGCCGTTCCGAAACTGAAACCGGAAGAATGTGAAGAGCAGGGAAAAGAAGTAAAGGAAAAGAAAGTTGAACAAAAAGAAATTAAAAAAGATAATAAAGAAAAAAGATGATAAGACCGTCGTTATAGACAGAACTGAACTCATAAAACAGCTCAGGCGTATGAACCTAAAAAAAGGAAAGGTGATAGAGCCTAAGAAAAAGTATGACCGGAAAGATAAGAGCTGGAAAAGGGACATCTGAATAATTTCTAAATAAGATGTTGCATATTTGTCAACAAACAGTTATTATTCGTTTTGCATTGTTTATATTAATATAAATGTGCGTAAAGACGAATATTTCGTCATCGTAACGGTGAATGCGATGATAGAGATTTTATAACATTCACCAAACACAAGGAAGGAAAAAACATGAGTACAGGTATTGTAAAATGGTTCAACGCCGACAAAGGTTTTGGATTTATCACGAACGATGATGACGGGAAAGATCTTTTTGTACATCATTCAGAGATCCAGGCTGAAGGATTCAAGACATTAAGAGACGGTCAGAAAGTGGAATTTGAAGTAGGACAGGGACAAAAAGGTCCTTGCGCCAACAAAGTCAAAGCTATATAAGCAGCTCTTGAGCAAGAAATACATAGTTTTATAAGAAACCGGCGCTAAGGCTGCCGGTTTCTTATTTTCATTCCTCGAAATAAGCCGCCCAGACTCGAGCGTCGAGGGAACAGTCGGGATGACTGTCGAGATATGCTTTAAGTTCTGATCTTATATTTCTTCTGTCGAATTGGAGTACTTCGATCTCTTCCGTGTCATCGAGCCTCTGGCCTCCGTTCGAAGTTACCTTTATGTCTATCATGTAAATAATTTCGGAAGTTATTCCCGCAGAAGTGCAGAGAGGGGGAGAGACCGAAGTCACTTCTCCGTTGTAGCCGGTTTCTTCGATAAGCTCTCTCAAAGCAGTCTGTTCCGGAGTTTCGCCTTCATCTATCAGACCTGCCGGGAATTCTATAGAGAACATGTTTATCGGGAAGCGGAATTGCTTAACGAGTATGATCCTGTCTTCATGATAGGCATTTACGACTACGGCTTTAGTATCGCGTGCGCGTTCAAGGAATTCCCATTTTTTGACCGCGCCTGTTTTGTCTTCAAATTCGGTTATGAAAAAGTTCGAGTATTTCCCGTCGAAGACTTTATATTTTTTCAGGATCTTCATAAGCCTATAAATTCCACTTCGCCGTTAGAAAGGTCGTAATGGGCTCCTAAAATTCGTACTTTGTCTTCTGAGACGAATTTACTGATCACAGGATCGGAAGTTTTTATCTTTCCGACGCAGTTATCTATATTGTTCTTAATAGAGTTGTCAAGCGCGAATTTGCCTTCAGTATTTCTGTCAATAACGGGATCGATCTCTTTGAGGATGGAATTCAGATATCCCTCGCAGATGTCGCCTTTATGAGCGGCCGTAACTGCTCCGCATGAAGAATGACCGAGAACGACTACAAGAGGAACATGGAGATGTTCGATCGCGTATTCAATGGTCCCAAGTACCGTTGAGTCAACTATATTACCTGCGTTCCTGATAACGAAAAGATCGCCTACTCCGCGGTCGAAAATGAATTCGGGAACAACTCTCGAATCGGAGCAGGTCAGGATCACCGCG
This sequence comes from Candidatus Delongbacteria bacterium, assembly GCA_003252515.1. Classification (GTDB taxonomy): domain Bacteria; phylum UBA4055; class UBA4055; order UBA4055; family UBA4055; genus UBA4055. The sequence goes on from QKDR01000062.1 coordinate 16,114, forward strand.
AACGGGTTCTGTCCTTTGGCGACCTCAAGCATCCTGTTCAGGTCCTGGGAAGGATGGATCATTTTATTTTCGCTGTAGCGTATATTCCCTTCCTTCAACAGCGACACCGCTTCTTCAAATGTGTAATGTTTCATTTATGCTCCGATTATTTTATTTTTTCTGATATTTCTTTTCTGTTCATAATATAAAATAGCAATGTTGCCGTGATCGAGCCGAGGCCGTCGGAGAGCATGTCTTTCTGCGCGTCCCAGATGTCGCCCTGAGAACCAAGAACGGTCATGCCGGCTTCGGGGTCGGTCGAGATGGCGAATATCCACTCGAAAAGTTCATAAAGTGCGGCAACGGTGAAGATGGCGAAAACGGGGAAAAGGTACAGTACCCATTTCGTATTAACCAGTTTTCTTTTAAGTAGCACTTCTGCTATCGGATATGCGTAGAATCCGACCGTGAAATGAGCCATCCTGTCGAAGTGGTTCCTCTCGAAGCAGAAAAGGTCTGAAACAAAGCTGAACGGTACTCTTTCAAAGGTATAATGTCCGCCTATCGTGTGAAAGAATATCAGGAAGAACATCATTATATAGGCAGTCGGTGTGAACCTGAAATATTTCGAAATTATTACAGCGGCCAAAACGATCATCATGATGGGTATGTTCTCGGCCCACCATACTCCTCTGTGATAAGGTGCGATACCGCAGATTATAAATTCAACTATATACAGACCCAGAAGAATGTGAGGCGTTTTGTCTTTCATATCCTTTCCTCTTTTATTTTCTCAGATAAAGCGTTTTTATTTCGAACGGTGTGAATTTAAGTTCGATCGACGATGTTTTCTTCTTAAGGTGTTTTATTTCCGTCTCGATCAGGTTCGATTCGGAAACATCGTATTTCCCGTCGAAGTGTACAACTGTACTATCGTTCGATCCCATAGTCTCATAAAGCCTCAGAATTATGCCCTGACCGTTTTCGCTGACCTTGACCGTTTCAAGTTTTACGGTGCAGGTATCGAGCCTGTAGAACGACCTTTCTGTTTCTTTAGGAAGCTTCTTGAGCGGTATTACAGAAGCCGGATCGTTCAGCTCGTGCGCCTTCTGAAGAACGTCCGAGTCCTCCAGTCTGCGGCAGTGAGGGTAATACGAATAAGTGAAGTGATGCTGTCCCATGTCAGCCGTTTCGTCGGGATATTTTGTACTTCTGAGAAGTGAAAGCTCGATCTTTCCATCGTTGATGATGTGACCGTACTTGCAGTCGTTCAGAAGAGCAACGCCGAAATCATTCTGAGAAATATCGGCGAACCTCTGTGCGGTAACCTCGAATTTAGCGGCATCCCAGCTTGTATTGAAGTGTGCCGGTCTCTTTATATTGCCGAACTGGATCTCATAAGTGGCGGTATCGGCCCTGACAGTGGTTTCAGCCTCGGATTTGAGGAATTTCTTTTCCTCTTTCCAGTCTGCGACGTTCTCGATCCTGATCTCTCTCGAATCTGAAGAAAGGGTGATGGTCTGAACTATCGTTGAATTACCTATACTCATCACCTGCTCGATGCCTACGAGATGCCCGTTGTCTCCCAGAAGTTCAAGGCTTACTCTCTTAGCCTGTTCGGGTTTTGTTTCCTTATAGTAATGGTTGATGTCCCAGGCTTCCCAGCTGATCGGAAGGTCTTCCCACATCAAGAGTTTATTTGCGCATTTGACGGTCTCGATATCGTTCTCTTTGTCGTATACAGAATGGATCACCCCGTCGTCGCAGATGGTTACCTTAATGAATTTATTTTCAAGTATGATGTCTTTTTCGGTAATTATCAGTTCAGCTTTTCCGGAGTGTTTCTGCACTGAAGATGTCTTTATGCCTGAAATAGAGAAAGTCGTATATCCCATCGAAGGTATTTTAACGAAAAATTCGATCCTGCCGTGATTGATCAGCCACGGGATGCTGCTGCCTTTTGCGTCTGTGACTTTGAAATTGGTTTTTCCGAAGGCGGGAAAGCTTATGAGAAGGTCCTTTTCCCAGCTTAGTGAATTACAGGCCAGATAATGTCCCTCGAGCTTGTCGTCGTATCGCACGTCGAAGATCTGGTTCATGAACTTTTCGAACATGTCGTGAAGTTTGCCGTAGTTGTATTCGGAGAGGTCGTGCGCGTCCTTGTACACCCAGTTGATGGACGATCCGGGAAGGATGTCATGGAACTGGTTCAGAAGCGTATCTTTCCATATTCTGTCTATTTCTTCTTTCGGGTATTTCTTTATCCACGTACCTAAAAATTCAAGATCTCTCAGGGCGATCTCGAGGTCGCGGTTGTATTTCTTCATGAGCGCCTGAGTAGTGTAAGTTCCCCTGTGAAGCTCAAGATAAAGTTCGCCTGTCCATTTCGGAAGGTCATTTTCAGGTATAGCTGATATTTTATCGAAGAAGTCCTGTGCTTTGCTGAACTTGAACTTAGGTGCGCCCTCAATATCCTGCTGCCTTAATCCTAGTTCGATATGAGCGGCCGAAGGTCCTCCTCCGCCGTCCCCGATGCCGTAGAGATTGAGGAATTCATCTGAAACGTCAGACTGGGCGTATCTTTCCTCGCTGTCTATCAGCTTTGACGGCAGGTTGGAAAGGTTGTAATCGTTGGTCGGCAGGAAGTGGGTCAGGATGTCGGTCCCGTCGATGCCTTTCCAGTAGAAAGTGTGGTGCGGGAATTTGTTGGTCTCATTCCATGATATTTTCTGGGTCATGAACACGTCGACGCCTGACTTCCTTAGTATCTGCGGTAGTGCAGCGGAGTATCCGAAAACGTCGGGCAGCCATAGATTCTTCACTTCGATACCGAACTCGTCCGTAAAGAACTTCTTTCCGTACAGGCACTGTCTGACCAGCGACTCCCCGGATGTGATGTTCATGTCGGGCTCGACCCACATGGCACCCTGAACTTCCCAGCGGCCTTTTTTCACTGCTTTCTTTATTCTATCATAAAGTTTGGGATAATCCTCTTTTACCCACTCGTACATCTGCGGCTGGGAAGACCCGAAAATATATTCGGGATACTCGTCCATGAGCTTGAGGGCGGTGGAGAACGTTCTTCCTGCCTTACGTCTCGTCTCGCGCACCGGCCACAGCCAGGCGAGGTCGATGTGGGCGTGCCCGACCGAGTAAACGGTCATGGCGCTCTGGTTGGCTTTCTTTGAAAGCAGCTCACGAGTGATCTTCAGCGCCCTGTCCGTTCCTTCACCGGCGCCGTAGGCATTAACGCATTCGTTAAGGCCTTTAAGAAGCTTCTTCTTACGCGGACTGTTCTCGGGTAGCCTTTTCATGAGATCGAACAGGACGGTCATGTCGAACTCTAGCTTTTCGATCTTGGGGTCGAACGTGACCAGTTCGGCTTTGAGGAGCCGGAACTCGTCTTTGCTTTTCCCGAACAGCCCGTTGGCGCCGGCCTCGACGAGGGTCGAGAACTTCTCGCCTGCCTTCGCTTTTCTCGACAGCCTGTAATAGTATTTACCCGAATTTATATACCAGTCGGTTTTGTTCGTCAGACCCTGGTCAGGCGATCCGTTCACGAAAACGCAGCCTTCTCCGTCGAGGTCGATCAGCGCTCCCGTCTCAAGCCCTTCGAATTCTTCCGGTATCTCGCCTTTGAACCTGAACCATGCGCATCCCCATAACTTTCCCCATTTCGCTCCGACCTTAATTGGTTTGAATTTAGCTTTCACGGCGTCCTTATATGGGATAGGCTCGATCTTATCGTAAATATATTCGGCGTCCATCTGAATTGGCGAGGCGTATTTCAGCTTCGATATCCTGTCGATGAACTGTTTTATCCTTTCGGTGTAGATCTTTTCGTACATAACGCTCTCCTTGTTTTGGCTCACAATTGTATTATATGAATATAAAGGAGTGTTTTCAAGGAATTATTTAATAGGATGTGCGATGCGGAAGGACATACTAACGGAGGTTAAGTACAGAGGGGGAGATCATGGTAATTCAGAGGCGTAGATGCCGCAGTGAGCCATTTTTCCAAAGTTGTGCATGGTGCAACGGTCATGGTAAAAGCTAACAAGATAATATAACACGGTCAGGTCATTTTTCCAATGTTATGATCTGTAGCAACTTAACTCGATTACAGCAAATTAAGCCCCAACTTTTTTCGAAATCCAATCACCAAAATAATTTAAAGAATTTTCTTGACAAATATCAAGATAAAAGAGTAAATTGAGCGTAATAAAGTTTTTGCAGAGCAGTAGAGAATAAAAAGGCAATATATTATTGCTTTTTAGTGGGCTAAGTAAAATATGTCTATAGGGGAGTGAAAAATGAAACGTGCAGTATTATTATCTATTCTGATTGCCATCATAAGTGTATTTTCTCAAGAAGATCCAAGTATTACAAAAGAGGCCAAGAGGGCACTAAGTTACCAAAGTCTGATAAAAGACAGCTTAGGTAATCCGATTGCCGACGGCAAGTATCTTATTACTTTCAGACTTTACAATTCTGAAAACTCTCACGATCCTGTATGGTTTGAGAACCAAAATGTTTATATATACGACGGAATTCTTAACGTATTATTGGGTAACAAACAGAGATTGAGACCTGAATTATTCAGTGAACCGCTTTGGGTAACATTAGAAATAGACAAAGAGGAATCAGAAAAACAATATGTCAGTGCATCAAGTTACAGTATGTATTCCGGTCTGGTTGATCTAAACGCTTTTGCACCAAGTGAAGATGTCAGTTTTGCTGTAGCACCCGACGGTAGAATTGTAATAGATGTTATTGATTCTGAACCGGATATCCCATCAGTTTATGGTGATGATTGGGGCTTTTATACTGGAGGCACAAATAATTGGGTGTTACAAACACCGGATGATGGAAGGCAAGATTTATTCATGAAGAATGCGAAATACAGCGACTGGACAAGGCAGACTGTTTTTTATGAAAACGGAGATTTCGAAGTAAACGGGAATATAACAGGAAGAAAAGACATAAATATATCCGGAACACTGAATGTGAATTCAAAAATTAATACACCTTTATTCAAATTCGGAAACATATCGGATGAAAGGTTTGATCTGATGTCATTTACAGATAGATACGGAAATGCTGTAGGCACAATGATGTATAACCGTAGTGCAGCTTGGTACGGAGGTAATGAGGAAACCGTAGGAAGTTTTAATGACTTCGTTATTTATGCACGCGAAGGTAGAGATTTGGTTTTGAAATCTGATAAAGCAGGAGGGGATGTTTATATTGGTGCATCAACATGCCCAAATAATCTACGAGTAACTGGTAAAATCTACGCTACTGAAGTTGAAGTAAAACTTGATGTTTTCCCTGACTATGTTTTTAAAAATGACTACAATCTTCTTTCTTTATCTGAAACTGAAAAATTCATAAACAATAACGGACATTTACCAGGTATGCCTTCAGAAAAAGAAGTTGTTGAAAACGGCATGAGCATTAGCCAGATGCAGTTAAAGCTTGTTGAGAAGATTGAGGAATTAACTCTTCATATGATAAGGCTGGAAAAAGAGAACAAAGAGCTAAAAGACAGACTGAATGCAATAACTGAATAAAGGGGGGATATAATCATGAAGAAATCATTGTATGTATTCCTAATGATAATTCTATATTCAACAAGTTTTGCATTGACTTTTAGAAGCTCAATCAGTCAAACTGCAATTGGAGAGTGCAAATTAGGTAATAACGAAGTGAAATCAGGAATACAATACCTAAATCCCAATACAGGAAAATCAAAATCACTTGTAACAGAACCTTTGAATCTTCCTTTTGATTACGAATTGAAGCAGAATTATCCGAACCCATTCAACCCATCAACTACAATTTTCTTTTCATTACCTACAGATCAGTACGTCTCATTAAAGATCTATAACGTGCTTGGAAGTGAAATCGCGGAACTTGCTGGAAAAGAATATATGAAAGGAAAGCATAACATAGTTTTCAATGCTGATAAATATGTTTCTGGAGTTTATTTTTATAAATTCGAAACGAAAAATTTTAGTAAGATGAAAAAAATGATGTTAGTCAAGTGAGAGGATGAGTATGAAGAAAATATTTTTATTGATAATGATATTGTTTGCGATAGCTTCGATTGCACATTGTCAGTCAGAAACTTTTATAGATAACGAGATTGAAATTGAAGGGATTGAGTATTTGTATCCTCTTTACAATCCAGATTATTTTGAGGGATATGACAAAGATACAATTAGCTGCAAATATTATTCTACTGAAAATATACTACAAATGGTAAATTTCTCCGATTATTCTGGAGCGGATACTTCAAAAGTAATTGATCTGAAGAAATATAAACAAATACTGTATCAGCTTGAGAAATCGGAAGTAATAAATAACACATTTACAGATTCTTTAAAACCATATACAAGTTTCTTAAAAAAAATAGACAGCTCTTTTTTAATTAACGATCCACAAAAAGATGTTTCTGAATATAATGTACAAATATCTTTTTCTATTTTTTCAATTACGATACATTTTCCAAGTTTCTTTGGAGAAGGGACAGAAATCACATATAGAGATTTTACATCTTCACCATTGAAATCAAATATATTCAGAGGAAATAATATTACTTTCACTTTTACAGCTAATAATTTTCTTGTGTACTTACAGGGAGAATATTTAACTGAAATATCCGTTGATCTTGGGGATGGTGTAGGATACAGGAATATTAATTATTCGAGTAGTAGCAGCTATCGTAAAGACATAACAGTTTCTTATTCTACAATTGGTGAAAAGAATATAAAAACAAGGTATAAAGTTAATGGGCAATATTATTATTCTTATTCGAAAATCAACGTTGTATCTTTAACAATTCCAGATCCTGACAAGACAATTAGTTTAACGAGCAATATCTCTTATAATAATACATATGCACAAGGTAAAATATATATTTACCATTCTGAATTAAGCGATAATCAAATAAAAAATCCAATTATATTTGTTGAAGGTTTCGACTTATTCAACAATATGAATGCCGATGAATTATACCATGCACTCAGAAGTGAAAATCTAGATGTTGCTTTAAAAGAAAGAGGGTATGATATAGTAATTGTAAATTTTAAAAATGCGCGAGATTATATTCAAAAAAACGCTTTTTTTCTTAATCGAGTAATTTCATACATTAATGAAAATAAAATTACGGATAATGAGCTTATTATTATAGGTGCAAGTATGGGTGGATTAGTATCAAGATATGCATTAGATTATATGGAATATTCAGGATATGATCATAAGACAAGGCTATATATTTCGTTTGACAGCCCTCAAAAAGGGGCCAATATACCTTTAGGTATTCAATATTGGTTAAATTTCTTTGCAAGTGCAAGTAGTGAAGCTGAAGAATTATATGGTTATTTATGTGATCCTGCTGCGATGCAAATGCTAAAATGGCATATAATATCGGATATGTCGGCTTTTTATTCTCAATTTGGTACAATTCTTACAGATACACCTACACCATTAAAAAACGCGTTAAATTCTGAATTGTTAGGAATGGGTAATTATCCTGAACAATTAAGAAAAATAGCAATAAGTAATGGCTCAGCTACTGCTTCAGGTTTGAATTATGGGGCTGGTGATAATATAATTTATTATCACGATAATGACCCATCTATATGGGGATGCACTTTGATAAGAGGAGATGTTTATGCGACTGACCCAGATAATCGTATTATGATTTTCGATGGTAGAATAAATGTCGGTGGTCAGGCATTACTTCTTGGAGGTAAAGCTTCTCAAGTTTCAAGAAAATCACCAATGCATTTGGATTATATACCAGGTGGAAAAAGGTATACTCAAAAAGATTTTGAAGATAATGATGATAGCGGAAAACTGATTGCAACTCATGAGGATCATTGTTTTATACCAACTATAAGTTCTTTGGCTATTGATTCAGAAGATCCTTATTACAATATTAAAGCTAATATTGAAAAAATATATGAATCACGCAGAACGCCATTTGACTCACTTTATTATCCGGAGAATAATGAAAATATAAATCAGGAACATTGTGCCATTTCTAATGAGATGAAGGACTGGTTGTTAAATGAATTATTACCCGATGATATCGTTTTGGAAGATGAATCAGAATGGAGTGAAGGTGAAATCGCTGCAACTAATTCAATAAGATTATTACCAGGATATAAAATTGATCCTATAAAAAATATTGAGTCGAATCCGAATCCAGTTTGTACTAGAGTATATATAAAAAATAAATGATTGACATGTCTTTTTTGCAATCAAATAAGGAGTAGGTATGAATAAAGAACATATATTTAAGATAGGCATTGTAATTATTACTTTTATCGTATTATCAAACTGTGATGTAAATACTTTAGATGGAGGTAAAGAAGGTGAGACAATATTGAAGGGTATAGTAGTAGACAAAGCTGATTCAACACCTTTGGACAGTGTTTTATTTTCTATTTCTTACCACCAAATTATGCAGAATTCATTATATATGGATTTATCACCTAAAACGGATAGTACCGGAACTTTTTATTTTGAAATTTACTGTATGAAAGATTATTCATATTATTTGAATTATGAAAAAGAAGGATATTCTGTTTATTCACCTTTAGACTACCCATTATCTATAGATAAAGCTGAAGGCAATTATTTTTATATTGAAATGGAGAAAGATATTACAAAAACGAAATAATATACTTAAGAATTGGAGTGTACCCGATTTTCTGGACAAAATGCTAAGACCAACTTAAATTTATGCTAAAAAGGAGGTCTCATGTCCGTGAAACGAAAGAAGTACACAAAAGAGTTTAAGACAGAATCGGTTGAATATTTTCTGAAAAGCGGAAAAT
>QKDR01000124.1 GCA_003252515.1 Candidatus Delongbacteria bacterium
ATAGATAATCTTAATAAATTTTTGGTAGTAGATTTAGTTTATCTAAAGAATGTTCTGAATGGTATTGAATTAGCGGTTCATGACAAAAAGGAAATCGATTATGTAAAGATAATGGATTTTTTTAGAGATTATCTTGAAAATATAGAATGGGACGAAAAAGGGGATGAGAATTATAATTACAAAGATACGACTCAAAGAGATATTGTAGCACGAGTTATTGATATAATAGAAAGAGGAATAGAATTAAAGAATTTAGAGATCAGTAAGGATAATCAAGAACTTGTTGAATCAATAATAGAGAAGGTATTAGTATATCCGTATGAAGAAAAAGATTATGAGATTGAGGATTTTATAACTTATACTCTAAATACAATACTGGGTAAACTTATTATGCTTTATGTTGATTTTTCTTTGAAGTATGCTAATGCTTACGGAAAAGAGGGAGATTGGGGAAAAAACAAATTTGAAAAACTGTATAATAAAGGTGTTGACGGGAAAATTTTACTTGGATACTATTTGCCACAGATCAATTATTTAGACAAAGATTACGTGAATGCTAAAATAGAAGAAATCCAATCTTCTGATTCTGAATGGAAGCCATTTATTTCAGGTTATATTTCAAGTTCAAAATTGTATTCTGATATTGTGAATAAAATGAGAGAGCATTACATCCATGCGATTGAATATGAAAAATTCAGTAAATTAGTTGAAAGGAAGTTAATTGAACATATAGCAATTACATATTTATATTATGGCGATAGTTTAGAAGCTGAAATGAACGAAGATGGAAACAGAAGTTTGATTTATAAGTTGTTTAATACACAAAATGAAAAATATATAGATCGAATGTTAAGTTTTTCTGATTATATAGGTATGAAATATGATGAAGAAAAAAAGGAAGAACTTATTAGGTTATGGAAATACATTTACAGAAATAATGAGAAAATAAAAGGCAATATGGGTGATAAATACAAAGAATTTCCAGGGAATTTAATAGAAATATCAAAATTGATTGATAGAATTGATGAAGAATTCGCTGAAATTATGAAATGGAATATAAAATTTGTTGAAAGTTATCACATTCAAAACTTTTTTAAAACTTTAACAAAATTTAAATCGGCAGATCAGATTCATTTTATAAGTGATATCTTAACAGATATGCTAAATATGCCTGTTCCTTCTTACGATAAAGGATATATTAAAATTCTCGTAGAAAGAATGTATGAAATTCCAGAATTAAAGCCTAAAGCAGATGAAATATGTAATGCCTATGGCAGACAGGGAGTACATTTCTTAAGAGAGTTGTATGATGAGATGAATAAATAGGTATCATATATGAGCGAAGCTGATTTAAAATACTGGCGATACTTTCTTTCAATTGAAGAAGATTTTATAAAGACTTTAAGATATGTTGATTTAAGTAATGATAATTATCAAACGTATTCGATTGAATATACACGTCTGTTGATTAGTACCTGTGCCGAAATCGAAACTATGCTGAAGTTGTTATGCAAGTCAACTGGTTCGAATTGTGATAAGTATAATATTTCTAAGCTTAAGAAAAAATTATACGAGCATGAATTTTGTTTGATGCATGAAGCTGAAGTGAATCTGTCTAATTATGAAATTGATGAGATTATTCCATTTGCCAGTTGGGAAAAAGATGACAGCAAAGGAAAACCTGTAGCTCCGGAATGGTGGAGAGCATATAACAATATTAAGCATGATCGGGATGATAAATTCAAAGAAGCAAACCTTGAGAATGTAATTTATGCGATAGCAGGTTTATTCATAGTGGAGATGTATTATTATATAAAATTGAAGAATGTTGAACCTATGCCCAAACCCAAGCTTTTTGGATTAGAATATTATTATGAATCAAAAAAAATCGGAAAGTATGAATTAGGTGGAATTATACTGAGGGAATTACCTTGGAAAAATGTAAATGAAACGAAAGTTAAGAGTTAAATAAAATGATTCGTAGAATACAGTTATATATAATCATACTTTTTGCTTTTTCATTATCTGCCCAGTGGGCTTCTCTATTAGATTTTCCGGGTTCTGCAAGAAGAGGAAGTGCAGGTTTTGTTATCGGGGAAAAGTTATATGTTTGTTCCGGTTTTGACAGTGATTCGCTCCGGAATGATCTATGGGAATATGATATTGTGAGTGATGTATGGACTCGCAAGGCTGATTTCCCTGCCGCGGCAAGATGGGACGCAATCGGTTTTTCTGTCGGATCAAAGGGTTATGTCGGTACGGGTTATACCGGTTCTACATATAAGAGAGATTTTTGGGAGTATGATCCTGAGACTGATTCATGGACTCAGAAAGCGAATTTCGGAGGTCCGGCAAGGCGGAGCGCGGTCGGTTTCAATATTGGTGATAAAGGATACGTTTGTACGGGGTACAGTACTCCGGCGGGGACTTACTACAAGGATCTGTGGGAATATGACGCGCTTAATAATGTTTGGAATCAGAAAGCGGACTTTCCGGGGACTGCAAGAGGCTCTGCAACTGGATTTTCGGTCGGCACTAAAGGCTATGGTGGGTATGGGTAGGGATATAAATGATAACAACAATAAAGACCTTTGGGAATACGATCCTTCAGGTAATTCCTGGGAGCAGAAATCATATTTGGGCGGTGAAGCAAGATACGGCGCTGTAGGATTTTCTATTAACGGAGAAGGTTATGTCGGGACAGGATTAAGCGGAGATTTTCCGTATGTTTTCCATAATGACTTCTGGGAATTTGACCCGGCATCCAATTCATGGCTTCAGCTAGATAATTTTGTAAGTACAGGCAGATTCGAAGCTGTAGGTTTTTCTGACGGAACAAAAGGATATGTCGTTACAGGTCAGTGTAAAGATGGTTATACAAAAGAGTTATGGGAGTATTCTGTCGAAACAGGAATAGACTATGCGTCAGGCAATTCAGATGAATATTTTTCGGTTTATCCGAATCCGAGTTTGGGTAAGATATCGTTTAAGATGTCAGACAGTCGTGAATCGGACATTTCAATATTTAATTCCAACGGTCAGCTGATAAGGGAAATAAATCTGAATAAAAAGCGGTCATCGTTCGAGTTGAACAGTCTGGTTAAAGGCACATATTTTATAAGGCTCAGGAACAGTGGCGGCGTTCAGTACAAGAAATTTATCAGATTATAGAATGGTACAGAAATTCGGAATTTCCGAATTTCTTCGAAAAGAAAGTTAATAGGTGAAAGATTCAGTTATCGCAATTTTTGCGACAACTGCGACTAATGAAATAACTGATCAGAAGGGAAAAAATTAAATATTTACTGAGGGTAGCTCACGATATGACCTACCCTTTGTTTTATATTACGGAAAATGCGCAATTTGAGAGAGGTATTATGGTAAAGAAGGAGATTATAGAGTTTGATGAGAATTTGATCAGGGACAGGATCTATTCGATACGGGGATTTCAGGTAATGCTTGACAGGGATCTGGCGGAGCTGTATGGTGTGGAAACAAAAAGGATTAATGAAGCAGTTAAAAGGAATGCGGAGCGATTTCCCAAAAAGTATTGTTTTAAATTAAATGAAGCCGAAAAACACGAACTGGTCGCAAAATGCGACCGGTTCAACAGTATGAAGCATTCAAGCGCAAAACCTTCGGTTTTTACCGAGCATGGTGTTTCTATGTTAGCCTCTGTTCTAAAAAGTGATATAGCTATCAGGATCAGTATCATAATAATTGATGCATTCGTGGAAATGAGAAAGTTCATTCAGACTAATGTCCGATTATTTCAAAGGATAGATGTAATCGAATTGAAACAGTCTGAGACTGATAAGAAGGTCGATAAAATTCTTGATGCTATGGAAAGCGGCGAAGTTAAGCAGAAAAATGGAATATTCTATGACGGTCAGGTGTATGATGCGTATAAGTTTGTTTCGGATATATTCAGGAGCGCGAAAAAGTCGATAAAAGTAATAGACAATTATATAGATGATTCGGTTCTGATCTTGTTGTCGAAAAGGAAGAAAGGCGTCAGTGGGGTTATTTATTCCAAATCCATATCGGACAGGATGAAGCTTGATGTTCAGAAATTCAATGAGCAGTATGATCCTGTAGAGCTGAAAGAATTCAAGAGCTCGCACGACAGATTCATTATCATAGATGAAAAAGTGATATATCATTTCGGAGCGTCACTAAAAGACCTGGGGAAGAAGTGGTTCGGGTTCTCTAGGATGGATGTTGATGCTGTTGAAATGCTGTCGAGGTTGAGGAGGTGATGGAATCAGAAATTCTATTTATATTGATAAATCTCATATTCCTTATTATATTATACTTCTGCGGATGAAATAATTTTACTCATGATCCGTTTACATAGGGAAAATCCTATATTGGAGGTGTTATGGACATTGATAAACTTACGGTACTTGCGGTCAGTGAAAGCGGGTTCATTTTCGATCCTGTGACGGGTCATTCATACACGGCGAACGCGACCGGACTGAAAATACTTGAACTTTTGAAGGCCGATAAGAACGAGGATGAGATCAAGTCGGCTATAATGGATGAGTTCGATGCTTCCGACGATGAAGTTACGGTGGATATTCAGGATTTTATCGAAAACCTTAAAAAATATTTTCTGGTCTAGGCGGCTGATATGAAACTGACAGTTGCCGTAAGCGGGATAAACACCGTTGATAATCCGGGTCCCGGATTCGGGATATGCAGAGCGCTCAGGGAAAGCGGACTTGAAGTCAGGACGATCGGTCTGGCGTACGATGCTCTCGAACCGGGTATTTATCTGGATCATATAATAGACAAAAGTTATATCATGCCTTATCCTTCGGGCAGCAAGGAAGCTTTCATAGAAAGGATCAGGGATATTCACGAAAAAGAGAACCTCGACGTGATCATCTCGGCTCTGGACGCCGAGCTTCCGATATATATGGATATCGAACCGGTGCTTGCGGAAATGGGAATAAAGATGCTGATACCGACCAAAGAGATGTTCAGATTAAGGGACAAATTGAGGCTGAAAGAGCTTTCGGAAAAGATCGGGGTCAAAGCGCCGGAATATATAAGCTGCACATCGCTCGGCGACCTGCATAAAGCGACCGAAAAGCTCGGATTTCCGTGTATGATAAAAGGCCCTTTCTACGAAGCGTTCAAGGCTAATTCCATTGGAGAGGCAGAAGGATATTTCGTAAAGATAGCCGCCGCCTGGGGATATCCGATCATCGTTCAGAAGTTCATTGAGGGCGATGAGTACGACGTTATAGGATGCGGTGACGGTAAAGGCGGTGATATGGGCGTATTCGCGATACGCAAGATGACGATAACGAAGCTCGGTAAGGTCTGGAACGCGGTCAGCATCAGGAACGACAAACTGGTCTCGGCGGCGAAAGATGTTGTTAAAGGTCTTTCATGGAGGGGCGGGTTCGAGTTCGAGGTCCTCGTGGAGGACAAGACGCAGGACATTTACGTCCTCGAGATCAATCCGAGATTCCCTGCATGGGTGTATTTCCCTGCGGGATGCGGGATAAATCTTCCGGAACGAATGGTCAGGATGCTCACCGGTCAGAAGTACGACACTCACTCGGATTATAACAGCGGCAAGCTGATGATCAGGTACGTCAACGAGCTGGTCAAAGATATTTCCGATTTCGAGCAGGTAAGCACTTTCGGCGAATCAAAAGAGGTGAAAAAATGAAAAAAGAATACATTAAACCGTATATTAAAAAGCAGTCGGCCGGAGTGATGAACAAATTCGGCGTGACGTACAACAAAGGCCACAGGGAGGACATCGAGGGCGTTCCCGTGGGAAAGCTGACCGAAGAATTCGGGTCGCCGGTGTTCGTGCTGAGCGAAAGGGTGATCAGGGAGAGATACAGAAAAATTTATTCATATTTTTCAAGCAAGTACCCGAAAGCGAAGATGAGCTGGTCCTACAAGACGAACTATCTGGGCGCGGTCTGCTCGATACTGCATCAGGAAGGCGAGACCGCCGAGGTCGTGTCCGATTTCGAATACGAAAAAGCGAGAAGCCTTGGAGTGCCGGGGAACAGGATCATCTACAACGGGCCGTACAAGCCGCTGGAGTCACTCGTCACTTCTTTTAAGGACGGCGCGATGGTCAACCTCGACAATTTCGACGAGATCATCAAGGCGGAGGAAGCCGCTAAACAGATCGGGAAGAAAGTTCCCGTCGGCATCAGGGTAAACATGGACACCGGAGTATATCCGCAGTGGTCACGATTCGGCTTCCCGATAGAGAACAACGGTGCTTTCAACGCTGTGAAGAGGATCTCCCACAGCGAGCATCTGTACCTTGAGGGGATACACTGCCACATCGGGACGTTCATGATGGACCCGAACGCATACAAGGAGGCAGTGAAAAAGGTGGTACAGCTGATGCGGAAGATAGAAAAAGAGTTCAATATTACAATATCGTACCTGGATTTCGGAGGAGGATTTCCTTCCAACAACAAACTTAAAGGAACATATCTTCCGCCGGAAGTCGCCGTTCAGCCCGTCGAGAACTTCATCGACGCCGTGGCGGACACGCTCTTAGACGAGCTCGCGCCCGATGAATACCCGGACGTGTATCTCGAGACCGGGCGCGCCGTAGTGGACGAGGCCGGATGGCTGATCTCCACGGTCGACGCGGTCAAGCGTCTCCCCGACGGTACGAAGTCATACATAATCGACGCAGGCGTGAACCTGCTCTACACCTCGACATGGTATAATTACAAGGTCGAGATCGACCGCGAGCTTCACGGCGCATACGAGAACAGCGTTCTCTACGGTCCTCTCTGCATGAACATAGACGTCGTCGTTGAAAGCGCGTTCCTGCCTCCTCTGCCTAAAGGAACAAGGATCATCCTGTCCCCTATGGGTGCGTACAATGTGACCCAGTGGATGCAGTTCATAAGATACCGTCCAGCGGTAGCCATGATAATGGAGGACGGAACACTCGAACGGATCAGGAGGCCAGAGAAACTAGAAGACGTTACCGGCCCCGAGTTCGTACCGGAAAAACTTAGAAAATTCAATTTATAACAGCGGCGGAGAATGGAAGAAAATAAAACGTCCGCATGGAAGGATTTTATAAAAGAGCTTCTTCATGCCTACTCAAACCTTTTCTTTATCAGAAATCAGGTTTTGGGCTTAATTCTTTTGTGCGCCACCATGTTCAACAGGAATATAGCGGTCTCGGGAATTCTCGGGCTGGTCACCGCGCTCCTTTTTTCCAGGTTCATAGGAATAAAAAAAGACGATCCGGTAAACAAGCTGCTGACCTACAACGCACTGCTGACAGGGTTTGCGGTCGGTTTTATTTTCAAGATCACTTATCTGTCCGTACTGCTGACTGTCGGAATGAGTATCCTGACGGTTCTTCTGACTTATACCATAAGTTCGGCCCTGTACCTTTATTTCAAACTGCCGGTACTAAATATTCCTTTCACGATATCGGCGACCATAATCTACCTCGCGTCCGGTAAATACAGCAGCCTGATCGTGGATTCGTTCTACAAACAGGAATATTTCAATCTCGAATTTCTGCCCGGCTATATTCAGGGGCTTCTGCGCGCCGCAGGAATACTGATCTTCATGCCTTACGATATCGTGGGTCTGATACTCCTGCTGGCGATACTGCTGTATTCCAGAATAACGTTCTTTTCCGCCGTCGTTTCATATTACGCGGGAATATTTTTTCTGTCTCTTTTAAAGGGAAGCATACCGCTCGCCTTCGCCGAGATATCTTCGTTCAATTTCATTCTTGTCGGCGCCGCACTCGGCGGCATGTTCCTGATCCCGTCGAAGCGTACTTACCTTCTGACCCTGACGGCCGTACTCGGCTCGGTCTTCATCATTGACGCGGCGTCTGTATTCTGGGTCTCGTTCGGCATACCGGTATTCACCCTTCCGTTCAATCTGACGGTTCTGCTGTACATCTATGTGCTCGGAAGCGTTAAATATGTAATGATGAACTCAACCGGTCTTGAACAGCCCGAGATGGCTCTAGTTGACCATCTTAACTATGCGAACAGGTTCGACTGGGTGACTCCGTCGATCAACCTGCCGTTCTCGGGAAAGTGGACGGTCTATCAGGGATTCGACGGTGAATGGACACACAAAGGGTTCTGGAAATACGCGTACGATTTTGTTATTTCGGAAAATGACAGGACCCATGCGGATGACGGCTCGGGAAAAGAAGATTATTTCTGTTTCGGAAAGCCGGTTCTGTCTCCCGCCGACGGTACCGTCGTAGAAGTGTTCGACGATCTGGAAGACAACGATATCGGTGAGGTCGACAAAGCCAGCAACTGGGGAAATTATATAATAATCTATGTCTATTCAGGATATTATATCGAACTGTCCCACCTTAAAAAAGGATCCGTGAAAGTTAAAAAGAACGATCAGGTCACGAAAGGTCAGCTTATAGCGGAATGCGGCAATTCGGGATATTCTCCGGAACCTCACCTCCATGTTCAGGTTCAGCTCAGTCATCTGATCGGGTCGCCGGGGGTGGAATTCACTTTCAATTCATTCAAGATCAACGGCGGGGATACTGCGGTGAAGTATCTTGAAAAGAGCGATACCGTCATCCCGCTGGCAACCTCAAAGTCGCTTTCAAGGAAATTCCAGTTCGTTCTCGATGAAGAATATAAATATAATATTTTTGTCAATGAAACAAATACGGAAAAACTTGTTCTGAGCGTAAAAATGGACACTTCGGGGACTTATTATTTTTGCGACGCGGAAGATAACAGGCTGTATTTCGGTACCGATAAGGACAGATTCGTTTATTATAAATATGAAGGCGGAAACAACAGTTCCTGCAGATATTTCTTTCTGGCGCTTCCTTCCATCCCGCTGACGGATGACGAGGATATCGGGTGGGAAGAATTCGTGCCGGATAACATTCTGAAAGCCTCGAATATGCCGCTTCTTGTAAAATCATTCAACCATAAGATGAACAGGGTCAGCGCGTATTACAGAAGATCCGGAAAGGATATTGTCGAGGGTCGGATATCGGCCGGAGAAATAAAGATCGCTGAAACCAAACTCTTTCTCGACGGTAGAAAGGGGATTGGAAAGATCGAACTGGATTTAAACGGCAACAAGATCAGGATAGACAGACTTCAATGAAAAAAATTATAATTTCAGTATTACTGATGTCATGCGCGATATTCGCTCTGACAAAGACAGAAGACCTGCTTATAAAAGGCGACGAACAGTATTTTAAGGGCGATCTTTTTAAAGCGCTTGAATATTATTATGAGGCTGAACAAACGGAACCCGGCAGCATCGGGGCGATGACCGGGATATACAACGCCAGCATTAATTCAGGCGGGATCAGAACGGCCAACGAATACGCCTACAAACTTCTGAAGACTGAAAATTCGGAACTTAATCAGGACAGGGCCGTGTATTCCGACGCTCTGCTGGGAAAAACGGCGTTCGCGTCAAAGCTGTTAAGGAACTATATATCGTACTACAGAAAAAGGATGATATATTCTTATGCCGGATGGGGACTTTCACAGACCGGATATTATCAGGCGACGGCCGACTGGTATAAAAAAGCTTTGGGTGACGGATTTAATTCAGACGAGTTCAGGAACGGTTATAATGCCGCGCTGCCTAAGCTCAACGACGATAAAAAATATCTGGATGTGATATTTTCAACATATTCGTACGGCGGTAACGACCTTCTACTGGGCGGTTTCAACATGAACCTCAATTATAATTTTGGAAAGGGGAAACACAGGTTCAATACTAATTTCGTTCTTCAGGAAACAAGCGTCGATCCCGCGATGAACGATGATCTCGGGTTTAAATTCTATGACGATATAGGCCAGTATGAGGCCTTCGGTCAGTACAACTATACACTAAATCAGTATTTCACGGTTTACGGAGGGCTCAAGGGAAGCGCGCTGGTGAATGATTATGTGCAGGGATCGTACGCGGTCTCGGCGGGATCGCGGTTCGGGTACGGGATATTCAGAAGTAATACTTTTGTAAATTATTCGGGTGTTACGTATGATTTTTATGAGTTTGTCGAGAATCCTCTTCCCCGCGCGTCTAAATACAGAACGTACAGCAATTCATTCTCGTCTCTTCAGTACACTTTCGACGGCACGGTGAACGTGTACGGGATTTATGCCGGCGGCATTGTTCATATCGTGAACGATTTCGGGTCCGAATACGCTGAAGATATGATGAATTCCGACAGGGACTCGCTCATAACGACCCTGTCGCCTGCCATACTGGAAGGCGGTCCAAGATATTTATACGGAGCGACTGCCGGCTACAGGAACGAAAAGTACGATGTTTTCGGAAGCTGGACGACGGGCGACATGTTTTTGGTCAATACCGGAGAGGGCAGGTATCTCAACACGAATGATTCGGAGCTTAAGCAGAATATTCTCGCCGGGGTCATTTTCAGGGAGTTGTTCGGCGAATGGATACTCGGCTACACGTTTTCCTTTTCGGATTTTGACGATTATACTATTATGACAAATTCGATCATAGCAAATTATAACTGGAGATGACAATGAGAAAAATTCTTATCCTGACTGTCGTTCTGGCACTTACATGGGCATTCGCGGAAATGACTCAGAAAGAAATAGAGGAAGCCTATAACGGCTCCATTAAATACGAAGGCGCTCAGAAGTACGATAAAGCGATCTCGGCTCTGAACGGGGTCTATAAGGATTACCCCGGAGGTTATACCGTCAATTACAGACTGGGATGGCTCTACTATCTGTCAGGAAATTTCGCAAACGCTCAGAAGAATCTTGAAGCCGCACTGCTCGTTTATCCTTACTCCGTGGAAGTAATGAACACAGTTAACCTTATAAATGTCGCCAAGATGGACTGGCCCCAGGTCGAAGTTCAGTCCGCAAAAGTGTTCAAGATAGATTATTATAACTATTATGCCAATTACTGGTACGGTATCGCCCTTCTCAGACAGAAGAAGTACGATCTCGCTATAAAGCAGGCGGAAAAAGTGCTTGCGGTATTCCCCACTTACGTTGAATTCCTTAACATCCTGGCTGAAAGCAAATTCCTCAAAGGCGAAAAAGAGGAAGCGCTTAAAATATTCGAAGGCGTTATGATCCTGCAGAAGGACAACGAGACCGCAAAATATTATCTTGGTAGATAGCGGGTTACTTTTTAATATAACATATCTTCAATAATAGGGCTGTATTATTGCTTTTGACAATGCATTATAGATCATGGAATTTTCTTTGATGGTCAGGTATTCGATGCATATAAATTCGTTTCAGATCTGTTCAGAAGTCTATTGTTATAATAGATAATTATATTGACGATACAGTGTTGGTTCATTTGACAAAAATCAAGAAAAACGTAAAAGTATTGATCCTGACTAAGTCTATTTCAGATCAACTCAGACTTGATGCAGAAAAATTCAGGACGCAGTTCTTTCAAATTGAGATAAGAGAGTTTAACCGTTCGCATGACAGGTTTATTATAATTAATGATAAAGCAGTCTTTTCATTCGGTGCATCATTAAAGGATCTCGGAAAAAAATGGTTCGCTTTCTCAAAGATGGAAAAGGAGTCGCTGATGATAATATCGGAACTGAATAAGTAAGTTCATTCATAATTTCACTTTTTATTAAATTTGCAATTCATCTGAATAAGGATTAATTTACAGTTATGAAAACTTCGGAACACGCTGACAGAACTGAAAAACTGGCTGGGATCAGAGCTGAAGACATCCATAAATGGATAGACGGGTTCTTTGATTTCGACGGGTTCGAAGATTTTCTCCGTTCCGAAAAATTCTCGGGATACGATCCTTACGACCACCGTAAGTTCAGACATTGCGTAGAAGCCTTGGACGATGCTTATATTGCTTTCGAGGGTAAATATACAAAGGAACAGATAAAAGCAGTTTTCGAGAGCCATTTAAAAGATGATTATAACGGATATCTCCCCCGTCGAGAGGATTTTGAGAACGGCACTTTTACAGAACAGTATCATGAGAACGACGAACGGCCGGAAACGGAATCAATATTGAGCGAAACTGAACTGTCCGATTATTTCAAAGGTAAATTCTATACAAAGCGGAAAAAAGACAACAAGAAGCTCACGACGGGATTTCAGCTCAGGATAGTGCTTCCCACAATTCTTGCGATCGTGCTCTTCGTCACATCGGTATTCACGGTCATTCTGCCTGTTTTCAGAAGCAATATGCTTGAAAGAAAAAAAGAAATGATCAAAGAGCTTACTGCGGCCGCTATCAGCGTGATAGAATTCAATATATCTCAGGAAAAACAGGGACTGCTTACAAGGGAGGAAGCTCAAAATAAAGCCGCCGGAGAGATAGAGGCGATGAGATACGGTGACGAGAACAAGGACTATTTCTGGATAACCGACATGCATCCGAGGATGGTAATGCATCCTTACAGATCTGACCTTCAGGGTCAGGATCTTTCCGACTATAAAGATGTGATGAACAGAAGCGGAAAAAAACTTTTCGTGGAATTCGTCGAGATCGTGAAAGCTTCAAATGAAGGCTATACGGAATATCTCTGGCAGTGGAAGGACGATGAAACCCGCGTTGTTCCCAAACTTTCTTTCGTAAAAGGCATTCCTGAATGGGGCTGGATAATCGGCACGGGCGTTTATATTAATGACGTCGAAGAAGAGATCGCCGCTCTTACAAGGAATATTCTGATCATTTTCTCAATAATTTCAGGTCTTCTGATTCTGATACTGACATATGTGATCTTACAGAGCAGGAGGATAAATAACGATCTTTTGAAGGCTGAGACAGGTATGATCGAGGCTAAAGACAGGTATAAAGCACTTGTTGAAGCTTCAAATGAAGGTCATATCCTTGAAGTTGAAGGCGAGAATATCTATTCGAACTATACACTTCAGAAAATGCTCGGATACAGCGAAAAGGAAATATCCGAGATGAAAGTATGGCAGCTTCTTCTTCAGGATTCAAAGATCAACGAATATGCTTTGAACCATCTTAAGAAAATGCTGGAAGGTCAGACCATGTCCGGAGAATTCGAAGCTCAGATCCTCACGAAAACGGGAGAAGTACTGGATGTCGTTATTACTACATCCAGGATCTTTTTCCTTAAAAAGAAAGGGCATGTTGTATCCGTCAGGAAGATCTTGAGGAGAAAGGAGAACGATATCGCTGCATCATACGGCGGTACCCAGTATTATCCCGGAAGCATATTTGTAACAAAAAAGATCGGCGAGATCATGAGAAGTTTACCGGAAAACGGTATTTTATCACTTGCACAGAGCGCGAAATACGACACTCCTGTTTTCGAAGTCCTTGAGATACTTAACTCTACTGGTGTAAATGAACTTAAAGTAACAGATGCCGAAGGAAAAGTGACAGGTGTGGCAGGCTATTCGAACATAGCAATGATGTACGCGGGACTGCCGACTGGTATGCTATATGAGATCGAGAACAGCGGTAATGTAGGACATGTTATCAGAACTCTTAACAGGATGCCCGACCTGATCAGGGAAATGACCGCTCAGGGAACCCGATCAGATACTCTGCGGGAAACTATCAGCAAAATGTACACAGCGGCGATAAGGCTTTTCATTAAAATATCGGTCGAAGAAGCCGGCCATCCTCCGGCTAAGTTCGCGTTCCTTTCGCTGGGAAGCACAGCCCGTCAGGAGATGACGATGTTCTCCGATCAGGACAATGCTCTGATCTTTGAGGATTCCGCAGATAATTCCAGAGCGAAAAAATATTTCATACGGCTTGCGGACAAAGTGTGTTCAAAGCTGAACAAAGCCGGATATCCTTTTTGTCCGGGCGGAGTAATGGCGGTTAACCCGAAATGGTGTCTACCGCTGTCCGAATGGAAGGAGAATTTCTCCGGCTGGATAGAGAACGCGACACCGGATTCGATAATGGAGATAAATATTTTCTTCGATGTCCGCTGCGATTACGGTGAATGCGCGCTTCTGGAGGAACTTCAGGAATTTATTAGAACAAAAACGGAAGACTGTCCTTCTTTCTTCATTCAATTCGCAAGGAACTGCCTCACCTATAAGGAACCTCTCGATATTCTGGGAAGGATCAAATCGGAAAGCAGGGACGGCGCAAAGACTTTCAATATCAAAGATAATCTGATCCCGATAGTCAATTTCGGAAGACTTTATGCTTTAAAACATAATATTACCGAATCAAATACGGTCAAAAGATTAAGACAGCTTCTGGAAAAAGGCGTGCTGAAAGACCGCGAGTATCATGAGATCGTTTACGTTTTCAATCACCTCTGGCATCTCCGTTTTTATAATCAGATCATCTCTCATTCTGAGCTTAAAAGGTCCAACAATGAGCTTGAACTTGATCAGCTGACGGATATTGAAAGAATGAATTTGAGGAACGTGATCGCCCAGATATCGAGTTTTCAGGCAAAAATAAGCAGTGATTTCCTTGACGGCACGATCTGATTCTGATAAGAAATTATTTCTCTCTCTCCGGCGGAAAAAGTTTTTCGATTACTCCACGCTTTAAAGGTTTTTCTCCCATTAGAACGTTCAGATTGCTTTTTGCAACGTGGTTGTCTTCCCAGAGTTCAAGAGCTTTTTTATAATATACTGACGCAGAGTCCTGATGAAGTGTATGCCTCATTACAATTCCGAGATCAGTATAGATCACCGAATATCTCTTATCAAGCTCTTTCAAAGCGAGAAATATGTCTGAAATCCTCTTATCGACAATCTTGTCTTTATTATCGGAGTTGATATCATTAAAATCAGAAGTCACTTTCTCTTTGAGATCATTGTAATTCAGCGACGAATAATTTTTTTTCCAGTTGTTATAGTAATATAAAGCAGATCTCAGAAGGCTGTCTGAAATAACAAGATATTTAATTTTCTCATCTTCATCAACAGTCCGGTACAGAGCGATATTTAAATTCACTGCTGCCATATCCGTTAAAAGTACACCTCTTTCAAAAGAATTTCTGTAATGCCCTATCTTCCCGTACTCATTAAACATTGTATCAAGGATCCGCAGTGCGGAGGAAGGATCGTCTTTTCTGACAGCATTATCATAGTCGAGATGCATTTTTTTTATATGAAGAACTCTCGGGTCTTCGATGCTGTTTATATAACTGTAGTATTTCCAGGCGATAATCACTCCTGATGCCGATATTATCAGCATTATGATAAATATTTTCCTTGCTCCTTGAGATATTGCCATTCGTTTTCCGCATTATGTTAAAAAAAGCTCAGGACCTGCCTGAGCTTTTAATATACGAAAATTATAAACTATAGTAAACGTTTATGTATGTACTTTCTCCACAAGGAATTTCCTTATCTCGTAAGGTGTCTCTTCGGTCATAAGAGAAACTACGATGTTGGTTACAATGGCGAGAGGTGCTCCGATCCATGCGAAATACCATGCTCCCAGCCAGAAATTAACAAATTCCTGAGCAGGCAGCGTCCAGCCGTATTTTCCCGCGATAAAATAAGTCAGTGAGATCACCGTGACGATAAGTCCGGCTGTTAAACCGGCAATAGCGCCTTTTTTATTCGAGCCGCTCCACCATATACCGAGAAGGAACAGCGGGAATATCGTGACCGCCGCCAGCGAGAAAGCCAGAGCGACGAGCTGTGCGATAAGAGCAAGATTAAGCATTGCAAGACCCATAACAAGAACAGCCATGAAGATCGTAGCGATCCTTGCCATGGCCATTTGTTTCTTAGGAGTCGCGTCAGGATTAAGTACTTTGAAATAAAGGTCGTGTGAGAATGCCGAAGCACCGGCTACAAGTAAACCTGATACTGTCGAAAATGCCGCCGATACCGCACCTGCAGCAAGGAACCCGACTATAAGAGGATGCAGACCTCCAAGTTGGGCTGTATACACTACTATAGCATCCTGGGCGAGCTGACCGATCTCGGGATTGGAAGAAAGTATCTTTCCGAATGCCGAAAAGACAGGAGCGCTCCAGTAAAGAATACAGATGAAGAAAAGTCCCCATACTACTGACCATCTTGCGTCCCTTGCTCTCGGCACGACATAGAATCTCTGGATAACATGTGGAAGTCCTGCGGTTCCGAGCATCAGAGAGAAAACTATAGCCATCCACTGGAAGAAAGTCTGTCCGGTGGAGGCATCCCACGGCATCGCGTATTCCGGACTCGGCAGGATCGCAAAGTCATGCCCGAACGCGTTCACTAGGTCGGCCGCTGCCGGAGCGGGTATTCCTGTTACGATATCACTTACAGCGGCTCCGTAACCGATCTGCGGAAGAAGCCAGAAATAATCGAACTTGAAAGTCAGCATGAAAAGAGGTATCAGGAACGAAACTATGATTATTACATACTGGATCTGCATATTTTTGGTAACACCGAGCATACCTGATATCATAGTATATGCAAGTACAACAGTACTGCCTATTATTACAGACCAGTAATAATCAAGTCCGAGAACCCATTTGAACATCAGTCCGATACCGCCGAACTGACCGACACAATATGAAATCGAGATCAGGATCGCGACGACAGCGGATGCCGCTCTCAGTCCGGAAGAATAGTATCTGTCCCCGATAAAATCAGGAGCGGTATATTTTCCGTATTTTCTGATCTGACCCGCCATGAGTATAAGTAGCAGAACATAGCCGCCTGTCCATCCTACAACATATGCGAGTCCGTGATAACCTGAACCGTACATAAGAGCGGCCATTCCCAGAAACGAGGCGGCGCTCATCCAGTTCGATGCTATAGCCATACCGGAACCCACACGGGATATAGATCTTCCCGCAGCATAATAATCAGTTGTGTCTTTTGCTCTGTTCATCAGACCTACAACAACGAAGAGTACTAGAGTAGATATAAGGATTATCGCGGGTCCTACCTTAAAACCGCCTTCCAGTTGTACTGCATTGGCTGCATTCAAAAGGAAAGTGTAAAAGAAAAGCCCTATTAAGATTATTTTTTTCATAATTTCCCTTTAGTTTTAATTATTAGCAACCGGTTTTTTATCATAGTTTCCCATTTTCTGGTGAAGTTTATCAATTTTGAAACTGTAAACCCAGCAAAGAGAAACGAACATGATCAGCAGGAAAACAGCAGTATAAAAATAATGGAACGGGAATCCTAGAAATATTGTGTCAGTTAAAGCGGACCGGTTATGTGTCAGATAAAGGCTCATTATGCCGGGCAGTTTTTTCTGGTTTTCAGCTTTAAATTCGACAAGGCCGTCTGATTTCAGCTCGTGAGGAAGCAGCTTTGCTTTCAGCTCATAAGCTTCAAGTCCGAGCATTGGCGCCACCCTGTTTATTATGCTGGTTTTTGCCTTGATATAATCAGGGTCCTGCAGATCTGAAAGTTCCGCTTTCTGCTTCTCGAAGTCAGACATCTCGGTAATGAATGAACTCCTTAGCGAGTCCCCTGACATCAGATCGTATACAATCCAGCTTAGAGCATTGTCCAGAACCGCTCTTTTATCAGGTTTGGCTGTTAAAGTAGTTTTTCCCAGAACCATAAGAAGCGAGTTGGCGAACTCGATCTTTTCGTCCTGTGAAGCGCTGCCGGACTGAATGCCGCCCCAGACATTTTCAAAAACTGTCAGGGTCTTTTCCGGTGTAGGTTTTTCCATGATCCTCAGAAGTATCTGAAACCCGAATACTCCGATCGCCCAGATCAGAACAAGAACTATCACCAGGTTCCTGTTCGTTCTTGAGAATGGAGTTGTGGGTTTAAAGAAACTTATCCGGTAGTCTTTTTGATCTTCCACGGTCTCTCCCAGGTTAATTACACTATGTTATTTATCGTTTTTTCCATGAGTGATCCATACAGAAAAGCAGAATCACTTCCCTCTTTAACGTGAACAATATATTCATTAAAAAAAACGATTGCAATGCAATTCTGCAAAATTATTTCAATGATTTGACTTCTCACTTTTAGTTAAAAAAATATTTGATTTAACGACAATAAAACTATAAATTAATTCTCCCTGATACAAGGGATGTACGGGGGCGATTAACAACGATATTGTCTGTAAGCAGCAAATTAAAATAATAATATAAGGGAGAGTGATTTATGTCAAACATAGGTTCGTATGACGAAAGAATTAAGAACTTCAACTGGAAGATTGCGGAAGAGGAACTCGGCTACAAAGACGGAGATGTCCTTAATATCGGCTGGCACTGTACAGACAGGATATGCGAAATGGGAAAAGCTCAGAAAACCGCTCTTATCTGGGAGGGACATTCGGGAGAAGAAAAAAGATACACGTTCGACGATATCAGAAAAGCTACAAATACAATTGGACATTATCTCAGAAATCTGGGAATTAAAAATGAAGACAGGGTTTGTCTTTTCATGGACAAAGTCCCTGAACTGTATCTTGGATTTTTAGGGATACTTAAGATAGGCGCCATAGCTCAGCCGCTCTTCTCGGCGTTCGGCGACGAATCTCTTTTTGTGAGACTTGAGAACGCTCAGACGAAAGCGATCATTACTCAGAGAAAGCATGTCGGAAAGGTAAGAAAGCTTCTTGAAAGAATACCGTTCCTCGAGCATATAATCATAGTAGATCATGACGGAATCAAGCCTCTCAAGGAAAAAGAGAAAGCGTTCGATCTTGAGAAAGCCGAAAAGATCGACAAATTCGAAATATATCCGACCAAAGCGGAATCTCCTTCAGTGCTGCATTACACGTCGGGGACAACAGGTCTTCCGAAAGGTGTGAAGCACGTTCATTATTCGATAATATCACAGTACCTTACTGCTAAATGGGTACTTGACATTCAGGATAACGATGTATACTGGTGTACCGCCGATCCGGGATGGGTAACAGGGACATCGTACGGGATCATCGGAGCCTGGTCCAACGGTGCGACCCAGTGTGTTCTGGACGCAGGATTCTCTGCAGAGAACTGGTACAAGTTCATTCAAAAGAACAAAGTGACGATGTGGTATTCCGCACCGACGGCGATCAGATCGCTTATGAAGGCCGGCGAGGAAACAGTGAAACAGTATGACCTCAGTTCCTTAAGGCATCTGGCAAGTGTGGGCGAACCTCTCAATGCTGAAGCTGTAATCTGGTCGAAAAGAGTGTACGGACTTGAATTTTTCGACACTTACTGGCAGACGGAGACAGGGTCGATGATGATCTGTAATTATCCGGGTATGAAAGTCAAACCGGGTTCAATGGGAAAACCGTTCCCGGGAATCACAGGAGCAGTTCTTGACGAAAAAACTTTCGAACCGATCACCGAGCCGAATAAACCCGGACTGATAGGATTCAAGCCGGGATGGCCGTCAATGATGAGAACTTACTGGAATAATGAGGAAACCTATAAGAAAAAATTCGCGAACGGCTGGTATCTGCCGGGCGACAAGTCGACAATCGACGCTGACGGATATTACTGGTTCGTGGGAAGAGATGACGATGTCATCAACACCGCAGGACACCTGGTGAGCCCGTTCGAAGTTGAATCGGCGCTGCTTGAGCATCCTGCTGTAGCCGAATCAGCAGTTGTTTCGAAACCGGACGAAGTAAACATGGAGGTCGTTAAAGCGTTCGTTACGCTAAAACCCGGTTACGAAGCGGGTGAAGATCTCGAGCTTGAGATAATGAACTTCATCAGAAAAAAACTGTCTCCTTTAGCCATGCCTCAGGAGATCGAATACCTCGAAAAACTCCCGAAGACCAGAAGCGGAAAGATAATGAGAAGGATGCTCAGAGCTCAGGAATGGGGTCAGGATATCGGCGATACATCCACTCTTGACGATGAATAAAAATATTTAAGCTGAAAATAAAAAATAAAACAACAGGAGAATCAAAATGGAAGAAATGAAAGACATCGTTCTGAAGTACGTTATCAATGAATATCTCGAAGACGAAGATGAAGTGCTGACCTATGACACCCCGCTTATTTCGGGCGGTATTGTAGACTCATTCTCAATGGTATCTTTAAAAAGATTTCTCGAGAACAAATACAAGATATCCATTCCTGACGACAAAGCTACTCCCGAAGCCTTTGACAGCGTCACCAAGATAGTTAAACTCGTAAATGAATTCTTGAACTAGGAGGTCGGTAATGGCTTACAGCGATAAAGTACGCGGTATCTATAGCGATACTCTGAATGAAATTAAGGACAAAGGTATTTTCAAGCAGGAGAGATATATACATTCATCTCAGGCTGCAGACATTGAGGTTGAATTTCCGACAGGATCAAGCCTGAAGAAAGTTATCAACATGTGCGCGAACAATTATCTCGGTCTTTCAAGCCATCCGGATGTGATCAAAGCTGCTCATGCCGGACTTGATACAAGGGGTTACGGAATGTCGTCAGTCCGTTTCATTTGCGGAACACAGGACATTCACAAGGAACTCGAAAAGAAAGTAACAGAGTTTTTAGGCACAGAGGACACAATTCTGTTCCCGTCCTGCATGGACGCCAACGCAGGTGTGTTCGAGGCTATTCTGACCAAGGATGATGTAATGATATCGGACAGACTTGTCCACGCTTCGATAATCGACGGTATCAGGCTGGCTCCGGCCATGCACGACACATTCAAGCATTCCGATATGGGCCATCTCGAAGAAAAACTTCAGCTTCATTCCGATAAAAGACTGAAGGTCGTTATCACCGATGGTGTATTCTCAATGGACGGCGACACGGCTAAACTGGATGAAATGGTCGCTCTTTGTGAAAAATACGATGCCATGCTTTTTGTTGACGAATCCCACTCTTCAGGCTTTATAGGAAAGACCGGAAGGGGTACGCACGAAAAATGCGGAGTAATGGGTAAGATCGATATTATAACAACTACGTTCGGAAAAGCTCTAGGCGGAGCATCGGGCGGATGTGTTTCAGGCAGAAAAGAGCTTGTCGAGATGTGCCGTCAGAAAGCAAGACCATATCTGTTTTCAAACACTATAGCACCCGTTGTTGTATCAGGAGTTAATACGGTTCTTGATATTCTTTCTAAAAGCACTGAGAGAAGGGACAAACTGGAAAAGAACACCGAATTCTGGAGAAAAGGTCTTACAGAGGCCGGATTTGTGCTTAAGGACGGAGACACTCCGATAGTTCCGGTAATGTTGTTCAACGCAAAGCTGTCTCAGGACTTCTCGAAAGCTCTTTATGAAGAAGGTATCTATGCGATAGGTTTCTTCTTCCCTGTCGTTCCACAGGGACAGGCAAGGATCAGAACCCAAATATCGGCAGGTCACGAGATACATCATCTTGAGAAAGCTCTGGAAGCCTTCATAAAAGTAGGCAAGAAATTCGACATCCTCGGCAAGACGAAGCAGGAGATCATAGCTCAGTACGGTCAGTAATGACCATACACAAAATAGAAACTGACCGCAGATCGAAAATAATCGTTCTGCGGTTTGTGTTTTAAGGAAAAATATATTAAATTACTTAAAGTAATTATTTAATCAGAGGCATTAATTGGCATTCGATAAAGACATGAAAAAATATTATCTGGATCAGATCGACCAGATAAAAAGCGGGAGTCTGTATAAGCAGGAAAGAAAACTTCTTTCACCACAATATGCAAGCGTTCAGGTGGAATGTCCAAAAGGTGTAAGAACTGACGGTATTATAAATATCTGTTCGAACAACTACCTCGGAATGTCTGATCATCCGGAAGTACTGGCGGCGGCAAAAGAAATGCTTGACACCAGAGGTTACGGCATGTCGTCAGTCCGTTTTATTTGCGGAACACAGGATATTCATATCGACCTGGAGAATAAAATGTCACTGTTCCTTGGAATGGACGATACTATTCTTTATTCATCGGCATTTGATGCGAATCTGGGTATTTTCGAAGCTCTTCTGGATGAAAACTGCGCTATTTTCACAGACTCGCTGAACCACGCTTCAATAATCGACGGTACCAGATTGTGTAAGGCAAGAAAATACAGATATGCCAATAACGATATGGACGATCTGCAGCTTAAGCTTGAAGAAGAAAAGAACAGCAAAATCAAGCTGATAGTCACTGACGGTGTATTTTCTATGGACGGTACGGTCGCGCAAATTGATAAAATTTGCGAACTTGCCAGAATGTATAAAGCTCTTGTAATGGTGGATGATTCGCATGCTACAGGTTTTATGGGTAAAACGGGAAGAGGTACTCACGAACTTCATAACGTAATGGGAGAAGTGGATATTATCAGCACTACTTTCGGTAAGGCTCTGGGAGGAGCTTCGGGAGGATGCATTTCAGGCAGACAGGAGATAATCGAGATACTAAGGCAAAGATCCAGACCTTATCTGTTCTCGAACTCAATATCACCGGTCGTGGTAGGCGGTGTACTCAAGGTCATGAACATGATCATGGGATCAAGCGAACGAAGGGATAAGCTGGAAAACAATACGAAATTCTGGAAGCAGGGACTTACTGACGCGGGATTTATTCTTACAAATACACAGAGTCCGATAGTTCCGGTCATGTTATTTAACGCTAAATTATCCCAGGACTTCTCGAAAACTCTTTATGATGAAGGCGTTTACGCGATCGGCTTTTTCTATCCTGTTGTACCTAAAGGTAAGGCAAGAATAAGAACGCAAATATCGGCCGCGCATGAAAAACATCATCTGGAAAAAGCGCTGGACGCATTTAAAAATGTCGGTAAGAAATACGGAATACTCGGAAAAACCAGAGAAGAAATAATTGAGATGTACCCGATTTCAGATAAACTATAACGGATTCAGATGCAGCCGGGAACAAAAATAAATGACAGATACGAGATCATTCGTCTTCTTGGTGAGGGCGGTATGGGGAATGTGTATCTCGTTAAGGATTTCGTCGAAAATCGAACGGTAGCTCTTAAACTGATCAAAGAGAAATTCTTCTCGAACAAAGCCATTGACAGATTCAAAAATGAATTCAAGATCGTGAGCGCTCTCAAACATCCGAATATCATAAAAGTTTACGATCTTGATGTTTATAAAGACACTGATACATATTTTTTCACTATGGAGTTCGTTGAGGGGGAAAACCTGACAACGGCATATCCGAACCTTTCTTATAAAGAAAAACTGGAGATACTTCTTCAGATAGCTAGAGGACTTAATTACATTCACAACAGGCATATTATTCATTTCGATATTAAAACAGATAATATTTTCCTGATAAAGGACAGGAACAGCATCAGGGCAAAGATAATGGACTTCGGTCTTGCTAATCTGGTCGAGGATTTTTCAGGAAAGGTCAGAGGTACTCTGGTTTATATCGCTCCGGAAGTTCTTCTGAAAAAGGACATTGACTACAGGGTAGATCTGTATTCTCTCGGTATGGTCATTTATTATATATTTTCAAATAAACTTCCTTTTGACGAATGCAAATCGGTCAAGGAGATCGTTCAGAAAAAGCTTGAAGAATCTTTTAGAGAGGAAAAAGCGTTCGTATCGATTTCGGAAAATTTTGTAAAGAACCTGATAAAGGATCTCTGTGCGGCAAGGAAAGAGGACCGGATCCATTCAGCCCAACAGCTTATCCTGTATCTTGAAACCGCTCTTGAAATGAATATCAGAGAAGAAGAAGAAAGAATTGAAACGATCTTCAACAATGATTATTATGACAAAAATAATATTCTCACAGAGCTGCAGGATGAATATCTGAATTTCTGTCTCAGAACAGAGAAAAGAACCGGAATGCTTATTTCCGTTATCTCCGAGAACGGGAACGGAAAGACGCAGCTTCTTGATTCGTTCAATATAAAATCGCAGCTCAACAGGATCCCTTCATTATACCTTACAGTCGAAAAAGAAGAGAACACGGTGAATATTTTTTTCAGAAAACTTATTTTCGGACTTATAGGTTTTCTTGATAAGAATGACACCAGCAAAGATATTTTTGTCAGAGCAAGCGCTCTTATAAATTCCGAAGGGGCTTTTTATCAGGACAAGGACCTTATCTTTAAAATCAGAACGGTCATTAAGGAGATATTTGATAATATTTCTTCAAAACAATCGATCCTTGTTCTGATCGACGATATCACGAACCTTGAGGAACCGGGTAAGGATCTAATGAACTTCGTGTTCAATCTGGCGGTCACATCTCCGCTTTTTATAATATTGTCCATAGATATTGATCTTGTTGAAAACGAGACATGCAGATTGAAATCGTATGAAGATATCTACTATCTTATTCCTCCGAGAAGATATTATATTGAAAACCTGAAAGTAAATGAGATCAGAAAATACATTTCTTTTCTTCTCCGTACGGCTCCGGAAAATATCGACGATAAAATAATACCTTATGTTATTAAAGAAAGCAACGGAAATATGTTTCTTATCAAAAGTTATCTGGAATTCCTCATAAGTCATAAATATTTTAATCTGAAGGATGAAAAATACGAATTTGAATTTCCGGAGACGATAAGCTATCACTCCAAGATAGTAGATATATATCAGGCCCGTTTCGCAAACCTTTCCCTGAATGAGAAATTCATTTTTCTGTTCATCGCGGGAAAATTCGATGAAGGTGCGAACTACGACAAGATAAAACATATTTTCAAGATCGATGACCTGAGAGGTATAATGACAAAGCTTCAGAGGATGAGCCTGATAGATTTTAGAAT
>QKDR01000081.1 GCA_003252515.1 Candidatus Delongbacteria bacterium
TTCGTATATGGCCCTTGTACCGGTGATCCAGCCGCCTTTTATGAAGTTACTCACTACGAAAGAAGAGAAACTTATTAAAATGAAAACTCCGAGAAAAGTATCAAAAAGAGAGAAAATTCTTTTCCCGATAGTTACATTCATAGTATCAGCTCTTATAGCTCCCGGATCGATCACACTTATCGGAATGCTTATGCTCGGTAACCTGATAAAGGAAAGCGGTGTCACGGACAGACTTTCCAGAACAGCAGGCACAGCCGTGCTTGATACAGCGACGATCGTCCTTTCTTTTTCGGTTGGTGCCAGTACTCAGGCATCTACTTTCGTTACGAAAGAATCGCTTCTTATTTTCGGTCTCGGGCTTGCTTCATTCTGTATAGCTACGGCTTCAGGGATCATATTCGCGAAGATAATGAACCTGTTCCTTAAAGAAAAGATCAATCCGCTTATCGGAGCCGCCGGAGTGTCCGCGGTACCTGATTCGGCCAGGGTAGTACACCATTTCGCTCTGAAATATGATAAATCGAATTATCTTTTAAGCCATGCTATGGCTCCGAACGTTGCAGGTGTTATAGGGTCTGCGATAGCGGCGGGTGTTTTCATTTCCTTCTTCGCCAAATAGTAATATCATATACTGACGGCGTCAATAAAATGTATAGCTCTGATATCCATGCCGTTCGCGGCGAAATGATCGTTAAGATATTCCATACATTCAAATGATGTGCATGCTATGTATTTATAATCCGACAGTCTGTTGTTAGTGCAGAAAGAGTCTGTTACTGTTTTCCTGACCTCCATGACAGACCTGTTCATCAGCTCGGTACTTCCGCAGTAATCTCCGGTAAAAGAAGGAATATATTCACTGTTCCGGTACAATTCAGATATAAAATCAGTATACAGGCCTTTGTTCCCGCATTTCGGACAGGAATGAAATATAATGCCGTCTTTAAATTCAGGTTCCATACCGGATATGTTCACTGTCATGAATTCAGCGAAATCCCGCACCGGGAATCTGAAACCGTTCTCTCTGTTATTTTCGTTCAGGGTCTTCAAAGTTCCTGAAGCACCTGCGCATAAACTTACAATACTTGATATTTCAAGCAAAGAATTAAAAGAAGTAATGTTTACTGTATTGTTCTGATCAATATCTTTAGACAGTCCCGAATAAATGAGCGGGTTCCCGCAGCATACCTGTTCCTTGGGGATGACAGCCTCGATACCTGAAGACCTCAGTATCTTTATAAACCTGTCGGCAGTTTCCGGATAGACATATTTGCCGCCGCATCCCAGAAATACTGCAGCTCTCTTTCCTAGGAAATTCTTTACTTTATGTCTGCGGTTGAATTTGAAGAAATATCTTTCGGGTAAAGGCAAATTCACCGGTATCTTCAGCATATTAAGTACAAAATGACTGATCTTTTTCAGGAATTTAAATCCGGATGTTTTTATGAGAAACTTCCTCAATGATCTCACGATAGAGAAATACAGCACCGGATCTGTTGCCGTGAACATCCCGCGGACAATATGATCATTAATGCTGAAGAATCTGCTGCGCGATCTCAGTTTCTGTTTTACTGACGACATAATATTTACATAGTCAACATCTGCCGGGCAGTATTTGACGCACTGCCTGCAGTCCAGACACATGAATATTTTATGTTTGAGGGCTGAACTTGGAGCGAGATCTTTCTCCGCCAGACCTCTGATCAGGTTAATTCTTCCCCTCGCAGAGTATATCTCAGTGCTGTTCTGATCGAAAACCGGGCATATTATCCTGCAGTTTCCGCAGCCGGTGCATTTTTCGGTCATTTCTTTTATGTAAAGGTCATTTTTCTGCAGAGATCCATCCTGATACTATATCGAAAATATCTGTATTCTCAAATTTGTCATTATAAAGAACAGGTTCGAAGTCCAGATAGAAGACATTATTTTCCCTGATCTGTTCTTCACTGAGTTTTACGAAATCTTTAAATGTAGTAACTATAACGTCCGAATGAGCCTTCATGGAAGCAAGTGTGCTGTTGAATCCCGGACCGTAAGCATAATGATCACCGTAAATATTTTTTGAGACAATGTTCAAACCGTCAAAAAATTTCAGAAAAGGTTCCGGATCCGCGATCCCGCAGAAAACAGAAATCTTTTGTGATCTTATGTTTTCCGTACCGGTCGTTATATTTCCGTTATTTAAACATGTATATTTCAGCTGGGAAAGGAACACGGGCTTTCCGAATTTCTTAAGGTAATTTATTTTCTCTGAAACTGACTCGGAATTCAGATCAGGTATTTTTGTCAGGATTATCATGTCGCATCTTTTAAGGCGGGAAATACAGTCTCTCAGTATCCCGGAAGGCAAAACGAGCCCATTGCCGAGAAATCTGTTATGATCGATAAGTACGATATCAAGGTCTTTTCTGATCCTTCTGTGCTGGAACGCATCGTCAAGAACGGCCGCGCCGTACTTTTCGCCCAGATCACTGACGGCCGACACTCTGTCAGGATCACAGATCACAGGCACTCCTGATTTCCGGAAAATAGTAAGCGCTTCATCTCCTGTCGTTTCAGCGTTCATCTCATCGTTTACGATTATCCTTCCCGACGTTCTCCGTCCGTAGCCGCGCGTAACAACGAACGGGTTCATACCGCGTTCGGCAAGAACCTGCGCTATCCTGATAACAAAAGGAGTTTTGCCGGCGCCGCCCGTTATAATATTTCCTACGGATATAGTGAGTATATCAGGCTTGTATGAAGATAATATACCGCTGTCGTATAATAAATGCCTGATTCTGATTATAATATAATAGATGCCCGATAGCGGAAGTAAAATTACTGAAGTTATAAATGAAATATATTTGTTCGGTCTGAAGAACACTGTCCAGTCCCTGTTCTATTTTGACAAATACCAGTCAAGTTCGGCGACGATCGAGCCGATATAAACTTTCGTCTCCATTTTTACGGGCATCTTTTTTTTGTCGGCAGTAAGCCATACCATGACCTTTCCGTCTTTTTTAAAAACACCGCCGTCAGCCATAACAGGTTCTACGACCCAGCATTTGAACGTACCGGCTTTAACTTCGACGGTTTCCAGTCTGTGAACGATGACTTTTATATTGTATACTTTTTTATTGTCCGTGGCGGGGATCAATATCTCCTTTCCAACTTGAAGGTCCTGTGTTCTTACGAAAAAAAGAGCCGACAGAGGGTCCATTACATTCTCGGGGATGTTTATTGTCGCTCTTTTAGGTTTCTTACCTTTTCTGTCGTTATAGTAATGAGCTTTCAGACTGTCCTGATCGTAGTCGATCTCAATATCTACCTCATAACTTCCTTCTCTCAAATGTTTTTCGAACCTGACAGAGTGAGCTTTTATCTTGTCAAAATACGATTCGGTTCTGTCCCTTACCTTGAACACCCAGTCGAAAGCTTTTCTCGATTTGGCAGTCGTGATGAACTTGAATGTGTCTTCTCCGCGGAAATCCTTATCCTCATGAACTTCTATTGTCGCATACCCGGCCAGCATTATCCCGTAACTCACTACGAAATGAAGATATTCGCCGCTGCTGAAAGGATAGGATATGACTCTGTTCCCGACACTGTCTTTAACAACATGCTCCTGAGCGGAAATGCACATTGTGAAAATGTAAATCAGTATTAATAAGATCTTTTTTTTCATAATTTGAAGTATCAGGATACAATAGCCCTGTTCCCGTCGGTCTTTACTATTTCCGCAAGTTTTCTGCCCGGGAAAAGGTCTTTTTTTGTGAGAAAGGACAGTACCATTGAGATATTCAGGCCGGAAAGTGATGATATTCTGGTGCTGGAAGATGATATCTTTTTGGAAGCGATGAAACAGCTTCCGCCCGGAAAATCGGTAATTATAAGAAAATATGATTCGGGAAAGTTGTCGGTGATCTCCTTTATCCTTTCTGCGATCTCTGCGGTAGAGATATTATCGTTGGAAATGAAAAATATATTTCCTTCATTGTTCTCACCTATGATCTTTCTTGCCACATCTATCACCGCTTTGCCCATAGTGCCGTGAGTGACTATAAGAAGTTTGTTGTTATTCATAATCCTTGTCGAGATATTTCGTCAGCCTGTCCCTTTTTTTCATTTTTTTCAGAAGAAGTTTGTTGAATTCGGAAGCTGCGTTATATCCGTAGACCTTAAGGTGGTGGTTCAGAGCGATAGTTTCCGCTATAACAGTTATATTCTTTCCGGGGAAGATCGGAAGCTTTATCCTAGGCAGTTCGACCCCGAGTATCTTAATGCTGTCATCGTCAAGGCCCAGTCTTTCATATTCTACTTCTTTCTTCCAGTCTTCAAGCTGAATAACAAGTTCGACCCTCTTCTGCATCCTTATCGCTCGGGTACCGAATATCTCCTTGACGTTCAGTATACCGAGGCCTCTGATCTCCATGAACGGAGTATAACCTCCTCCGCTTTTTCCCACAAGTACATTCTCGTCCTTTTTCTGAATTGTAACCACATCGTCGGCGACAAGACGGTGACCCCTTTCTACAAGATCAAGCGCGATCTCGCTTTTGCCGATGCTGCTTCTTCCCATGATAAGAAGCCCGGTACCGTAGACGTCGACCAAAGACCCGTGTATCTGCGTATAAGGCGCAAAGAAATCCTCAAGGTATTCGATTATCTCACCGTATACTTTCTGAAACGATTTAGGAGTTCTGTATACCGGGATTTTCCTGGAAATACATTCCTGAACGAATCTCGGGTCTATCTTTTTTCTACCCTGAATAATAAAAGCGGGAATATTAAATTCGCATAGTTTCTTTATATCTCTGGTTTTGTTCGCGGCATACTGGTCGTTAATAAAGCTGATCTCCGTAGCGGACAGAAGCTGAAGGTTGTCCCAGTTGAAGTCCTTAAAATACCCGGTCAGAGCGAGTCCGGGTTTGTTCAATACGGAATTTACAATAACACGGTTGTTGGAAAAGTTATCGTCCGCAACGGTTTTCAGATTTATCAGGTTCTGAATGTGTTTTACGAACTGCGATACGATGAGGGTCCTGTTCATTAAAACTCCCGGGTATTAATCCTGTAAATTTAAGCATCATTGTGTCGTAATACAACACAAATAATTAATTTATTTGAAGAAAAATATGATTTGTAAAATGCCGGCCTTCTATTTACATTATCCAAAAACCCGGAGAAGTGTAAATGAATGACGATAGAGCTTCAAAGCTGGCCGGCCTTATGGCGGATATTATACGGGACCTCGGAGAGGATGCGACCAGAGAAGGGCTTGCAAAGACACCTCAGAGAGCGGCAAAAGCGTTCAGTTTTCTTACAAAAGGATATGAAGAGGATATAGATTCGGTCGTGAACGGAGCGGTCTTTTCGACTGATAACGACGACATGGTCATTGTCAAGAACATCGAGTTATATTCTCTGTGCGAGCATCATCTGCTTCCGTTTTTCGGGAAATGCCATGTCGCCTATATACCTGCCGGAAAGGTGATAGGTCTTTCAAAGGTCGCCCGTATAGTAGATGTGTTTTCACGCCGCCTTCAGATCCAGGAAAATCTGGTCAGGCAGATAGCCGAGACCCTTATGAAATATACTTCTGCCGAAGGTGTGGGTGTTGTGATAGAGGCGCAGCACCTCTGCATGATGATGAGGGGAGTTGAAAAACAGAATTCCGTCATGACCACGTCCTGCATGCTCGGCAGCTTTAGAGAAGACGGGGCTACAAGAGCCGAGTTCTTAAGTCTGATAGGCAAATAAAATATGGAAAGAACGGGCATGAAAAAAGCAGTCCTGATAACTGGCGGCGCTAAAAGGATCGGAGCTTTCACGGCGATTAAATTAGCGGAAGAGGGTTATGATATAGCGCTTCATTACAACAGTTCTGAGAGAGACGCGATCTTAACCAGAAGCAGAGTGAAATCGCTTGGAAGGGAATGCTCGCTGTATAAAGGGGATCTGAGGGACATGAATTTCATCCCCGAGCTGATCAGGGCGGTTTTTGATAATTATCCGTATCTGTCAGTCCTGATAAACTCGGCTTCCGTGTTCAAACGGGCTGATATCAGTGACACGTCTGTTCAGATCTTCGATGAAATGATGAACGTAAATTTCAAAGCTCCGTTCTTTCTTATAAAGGAGTTCACTAAATTCTGCGATGAGGGGAATATCATCAACATCCTGGATACGAAAACCGCAAAATACCAGAACGTTTATGCGGCATATATAATATCGAGAACAGCTCTGAAAGAACTGACAGCGATGGCTGCTGTGGAGTTCGCTCCGGGAATTAGATGCAACGGTATATGCCCCGGACTGATACTGCCGGACGAGAACGATGACGAAGAGTATGTAAAAAGACTTGAATCCAGAAACCTTCTCGGCAGGAAAGGCGGCCCGGACAATGTTTCTTCCGCAGTGATGTTCCTGCTCAATAATTCTTTCGTTACAGGACAGACGATATTCGTCGACGGAGGCGAGAATATAAAATAATACGGATAAAAAATGAAGATCGGGATCGAAGGAATAGAAGTACAGGCTGTAGTAGGTACGCAGGACCATGAAAGGACCAACCACCAGAAAATAATAATCGACATCGAATTCGAATATGATGCCGCCCGGGCTGTAAGTACCGACGATCTGCGTTTTGCGCCGGATTATTCGGAAATGGTAAGATCTGTGATCAGAACAGCCAAGGAGAACAGGTTCCATCTCATAGAAACGCTTTCGGATAAAGTACTTGATATTATTAAAGGTTATGATTCTGTTACGTCAGCTAAAGTAACAGTGAAGAAGCCTTCCGCGCTTAAAAATATTGTTTTTGTGTCGGCTCAGTCGAACTTTTAAACGGTCCGGCGGTTTATACAGTGAAAATAGTTTGAATTCCCAAGTTAAAAGTATTATATTTGTTTTCTGAAATAAAACTTAAGGGAGCGGAAATGAATAAATTTATTACGATACTGATGATAGTGGTGGCATTCGGGTTGTACAGCCAGAGAAATATGGGTGCTATAAAAGCCGGTATGTTCTTCCCTCAGGCGTGCGACGGAGGATTCGATCTGGGTCTCGAATACGGTTTTCATATTGATACTAACCTTGATGTCGGCGTCAGTCTCGACTGGTTCAAGAAAGAGTTTACCGATAAAGATTACATCGGCGAAGTGACCCAGTACGATAATACTGTTGTCGGAACACAGTACAGGGACCTCGGAGAAATTACGATATATGATTTTCCGGTAATGGTGGCCATCACCGCAAAATTCCCTCTTGGTGACAAACTTAAATGGTTCGCTACAGGCGGACTGGGCGCGGAAATGCTTTATGCGTCAATGAAAACGTATGATTCAAATGACGGATCGGAAGTTGAAACGAAAGACGAAAGCACGCTGGCCTTTGATTTCAACTGGAGATTGGGCGGGGGTGTCATGTATAATCTCGGACAGAGATCCGAAGTTTTCGGAGAGATCGCTTATCACTACTCGAAACCCAGCTTCGACGACGATAACGATATAACGACCGAGTATGACATGAGCGGCATAATGTCCAGGCTGGGTGTAAGGTTCTTCATAAGGTAATAAAAATTAAATTAATTATAGGAATAATGAGATGAAACACGGTGATTTTTTATTTTCAAGCGAATCGGTAACGGAAGGCCATCCTGATAAGATCGCGGATCAGATATCCGACAGTATTCTGGACGCGGCGCTGAAAGACGATCCTATGAGCAGGGTCGCGATTGAGACTTTCGTGACCACGGGTCTTGTTGTAGTCGGCGGAGAAATGACGACTGACACTTATGTCGATATACCTTCGATCGTAAGGAATACGGTGAAAGAGATAGGCTACGACCATTCGTATAAAGGATTCGACTACAACACATGCGGAGTCATTTCGACTATTGACCAGCAGAGCGGAGATATCGCGATGGGAGTCGACAGGCTCGGAGCGGGAGATCAGGGTATGATGTTCGGTTTTGCGTGCGACGAAACACCTGACTTTATGCCGCTGCCGATAATTCTCGCGCATCAGCTTACCCATAAGCTTGCCGAGGTCAGAAAGTCGGGAGGTCTTGAATTCCTGAGGCCTGACGGGAAGGCTCAGGTGACTATCAGGTATAAGAACTGGATCCCTGAAGCGATTGATACCGTTGTTGTTTCAACCCAGCACGATCCTCTTTTCGGAGGAGACAAACCAAATAAAGCACAGCTTAAAAAGGAACACGCCATAATCGAAAAAGGGATAATCGGGAAAGTCATCGAACCTATTTTACCGAAGAAGCTGATCAAAGGAAAATATACTACACATATCAATCCGACCGGAAGGTTCGTTACGGGCGGACCGATGGGTGATACAGGGTTGACAGGAAGAAAGATCATTGTGGATACTTACGGCGGTTACGCAAGGCACGGCGGGGGAGCTTTCAGCGGAAAAGACTCGACTAAAGTGGACAGATCCGCGGCGTATATGGCAAGATATATAGCAAAGAACTTTGTGGCTGCCGGATTTGCGCAGAAGCTCGAGATACAGCTTGCTTATGCGATCGGCGTAGCGGAGCCTGTTTCGATAATGGCCGAAACATTCAGGACAGGCAAGATATCCGGTGAAGAGATC
Organism: Candidatus Delongbacteria bacterium; assembly: GCA_003252515.1. Taxonomy (GTDB): domain Bacteria; phylum UBA4055; class UBA4055; order UBA4055; family UBA4055; genus UBA4055. Next base: position 8,593 of record QKDR01000081.1, read on the forward strand.
GTCAAACTCATCAGGAAGCATTTCGATCTCACACCTGCGGGAATTATTAAGAAGCTTGATCTCAGAAAACCCGTGTTTAAGAAAACAGCCTCCTACGGACATTTCGGCAGGGACGGTTATGCGTGGGAAAAATTGGATATGGTAAATAAACTTCATTCATAGGAGATTTATTTGAGACTGACGGTGTCGCTGCTGCTGCTGATCTTATCGGCTTTACTTTTTTGTGATGAGTTCGATCTTTTTGATGAGAGGGATGCTGTTGACGAGTCGTTATTCAGAGATCATAAATTCAACAGGATAGTAAGTTCGTACAGCCTGTTGCCTTCAGAATATAAAGCTCCTGCGGTAAGTTTCTCACACTATTTTAACAGAAAGATCGGGTTCATTTTCGAAACGGCCATAAGCGAATCGGGTGATTCGTTTAAAGAAAAAGCTGATTTTACCGGCGGTATTACCTACAGATTTACTAAAAGAGCGAGGACATGGATCTTCACAGGTGATCTTGGTTTCTCGGTAAATGATGATGTAAAAGACTATTATGGAATTTCAAAAGGTTTCAGGCTTAATCATTTTACGGGCAGGTTCAACATTGAATACATTTTCTCAAATAATATAGGATTCTGCTACTCTATGAAGGGAAGGATCCCTATTGAATTCGACCTTGACGAAGATGTTTCTCCTATCCATTCTGCAGGATTGATCTTTCAATTTTAGAGTGAGAACCTGATGAGATATTTTGTCGTACTTGTATTTATACTTATGCTCTCGGTTCTGTATGTGATACTGGAAGAGAGAACTTCTGCCGAATATTCCCCTCCCGGACTTAGTTTTTTTGACGGGAACGTAAGTGAGGATATCAATGTCAGCGATAAAGATCTGAAGAAAAAACGGGTATTGATATTCGATATATCCGATCTTAACTGCGAATCTCCGGAGGATACTCTGAACTGTCCGTTCATTGCGGGGCTGATGGCAAGATCGAAGGTTTACAGGTCTACGTTCAACCTGTCAACTGAAAGGAATTTATCGCTGAGGAGTTTTTTTGAATGCCTTCCTCCTTATAAACTGTATGACGGCCCGGGACCTTTCAGTGAGCTTAAGGTCAGAATATCAGAAGACTTGAGGAACAGTTCAATGATAAACGAATTTAAGACCGCCGGGTACAGAACCAGAGGTTTTTTTAATGATTCTCTGACAAATGCAAGTTTCGAAAAATATTTCAGTTCATCAGGATATTATTCCACTAAAGAAAGAATAGCTGAAGCAGTATATTCGGGCATTTATAATGATATCTCAGAAAATATCTTATATTATGTCGACATGACAGGCGGAGCAGGCGATGAATTTTATAAAAAACGAACGGACGATCTGATATCATCCGTTAGCGACAGACTCAGGGAAAGATCAAGGATCGATCTGCGAATACTTCTGATCTCCACAAAAACCGACAGGCCATTAAGTAAAACAATGACGGTTTTTTACGGTTTCGGGAGCGACGCCGGGGAATCTGATGATCAGGTGGCTTCGACCGATATGTCCAGACTGCTGATGAAACTTTGTGGAGTAAGGCCAAAGAACTATTTCGGCGGATACGATCTGGAAGACGCGGAGGACGAAGCCGGCAGGGATATATTCGCCGGTCTTTCCGGCGACACTCTGCTTCTGTTCAATGACGAAATGATATATAAGAAAGTAAAACATTCAAATTCATATTCGCTGTTCGACAGAATTCAGAGTAAGGACGTGACCAGCGTGAATATCGGTATTAATGAGAAATATGAGGAAATGATCCCGAGATATTTCGGAGGGGATTATGTGAAATATATAATATTGAAGAACAGGAGCGGTCAGTCAAGAAATTTCAGGATCGATATCAGATCAAGAAGGAGATTCGAGGAATTCTCTAATCTGCAGAATTATTACCTTCAGAAAAGGAGGAATAACCGGTATTCGAATACTTTCGGCAAACAGCTTGAACCTGGCATGTGCGATACGGTCAGGATATACTATTCAGGTCTTTATCAGGATTTTCAGTATTCGTTCAATGAGAAATTGAGCATAAGGTACGGCCCCGGGTCGATCTATGCGGGCGCAATGAAGAGTTTCAATGAAAATTCTTATTACGGAATGAGATCCTGCAGCAAATATGATGAGAGTGAAGATTTTGATTTGAGGATATTCAATATGAGAATAAATTATTAATCTTGCCAACGCGTGATTTTTTAGTTATTTTAGGATTGAAATTCAATGAAATTAAATAAGGGGAGAGCGAGGGTATGAAAAAAATTATGATAATGTGTATGGCGGTGATGTTCTTTACTCTTAATGCCGCAATGGAGGAATACGACAGGAAGTCGATCTCAGTATTTAAACTTGATGTTATACAGCCGGGTGCGGCGATGGCTACCCAGCAGGATGTGGATATGGTCTACAAGATGATATTTGATAAATTCACCGGAATGGGAAGGTTCGACTATAACCCGATACCGGCCGGAGTTACAGATCCCGCGCAGCTTTTCGCGATCGTTAAGGAATACACGGCGACCAAGATCGAGGAAAGGGCGGCAAAACAGTGGGACATCAAGAACGAGTATTACGGTACGAACTTCGTGACCGGCGAAAATGTTGACAAGATACTGAACGGCGCGTTCATTTTCTTCCCGACCCTCGAGACCTTCGTTGTCACTAAAAAGAAGGACAGCGACGATTTTACCTGTACTCTGAGCGTGATACTGGAAGTTTATTCGGCTGAGAACAAGGGTACTGCGGACGCTCCGGACTGGCAGCCTAAACTGGAGACGACTGTCAGGGCTACCGGATCGAACGCTTTGGGCAGCCTGTTCGATATCGGGCTCGGCGGAAAAAAGAAAGACAAGAGAACCGAGGCGGTAAAATCCTCTACTAACGCGATGCTGCTTTTCCTGGAAAAAGAAGTAAGAAAGATAGATGCGTTCACGATCAAAGCTCTGGTTACCAAAGCAGAACCTAAAAAAGATGAAATATCCTTCAATTTCGGTAAGAACGTCGGTGTGAAAATGGACGATGCGTACAGGGTAGGTTTTTTCCAGAAAGACGCTAAGGGGAAAGAGAAGTTCATAGAGACCGGGTTCATGAAGGTAAGAAAGATCAAAGATCAGGAATCAGTGTCGCAGCTTTTAATCGTAACGAATCCTAAGAACGAGAAAGAAGATGAACTTTTCAATGAATACGATCAGGTATACGAATATCCGCTTGTTGGTCTCAACATAATGCTGGGCGGCGGTGTATGCAGCTTTAAGTACTGGGGGGACACTGATTACTCAGCTGGTGATACGGAGCTTCAGGAAGAGAATATCTGCCCGTCTTTCGGTATTAATCTTGAATATGACGTAGCTAAATTCATTAATGTTCCGGAGTTGTACCTTAATGTTTCAGCTGACTTTCTTGCAGCTCAGCTTGGTGACATTAATGACGGGATTGATGTGTCCGAATTTAAGACTTCTACGGCAGTTCTTGAATTCGGGATTACAAAAAAATTCTTTACAAGAAAATTCGGATGGTATATCGGCGGTGATGTAGGTTACATGATGCTGACATACACTGATCCTTCAGATACTGACTGGAATTATTATTCGGTTGGAGGAAAAATAAAGGGCGGTATAAACTACATTTTAAGCAAAAACCTTTTCTTTGACGCCGGGGCCGGATTCAGATTTTACGGAGAACTGATGGACGAGGACGGTGAAGAAGTGTATCAGGGCGGAACAATGGAAGGTGAAGGATGGCTGACCCCAAGCGGATTTGTTCTGAAAGTAGGACTGGGCTATACCCTGTAAAAAATTACGGAGAGTTAATATGAAAAAAATAATATTGTTGTGCCTGGTGACAGGTCTTGCGCTGTTCGCTCAGGAGACACCCGAAAAGAAAAAGATCGGTCTGAATATAGTGTTCGGCGGCGGATTCAACACGATGAAGAGCTGGGAGAATTACCCCGATGCACCGGATAATCTTGACGATATACCGGGTGCAGGTCTGATCAGTATGAGGCTTGAATACGATCTGGGTCAGTTCGTGGACTTTCCTCAGACATGTTTTTATATCGGATCGGATTATCCTATTACTCAGATAGGAAAGATCACCAGATTTACGGATGATGATCCATCAATTCTTCCGGCACTTGGGGCATACGAGTATTCTCATACAACTTTCTTTTTCGAGTACGGACTTATTAAAAAATTTTTCTTTGACGATTTCGGAGTTTATTTCGGAGGAGCATATCTTCACGAATCGTTGAGTTTGGATAAAACAAGTGATTCATACGATGAGACTTATAAACTTTATTCGAGAAGTTTTAAAGGGATGGCAGGAATAAACTATATGATAGACAAGGTATGGTTCTTCGATCTTCAGCTGTCATATACTGCTGCCGGAGCACTGATGAACGAAGACGGCGAAAAAGTATTCACTACTGCGGACAGTGAGAACATCTTCCCGAACTTCCCTATAGATGATGTGGAAAAGAACGAGTATCTTGTACCGGGCGGATTCGGCGTTAAGATCGGCCTAGGTGTAAGACTGTAATTAAAATAAATTGCGGAGTTGATATGAAAATCAGAGCTATTTTACTTTGTGTAATACTTGCAGGTATATCGTTTGTATTTCCCCAGGCAAGTCAGTATATGCAGGACCATAATATTACTGAAGTTGAAGTTCAGGGTATAGGGTCCAACATGCAGAACGCTATAGCCGACGCTAAAAGGAACGCGATCGCGACAGCCATAGGAACTTACCTTGTTTCCGAGCAGGAAATGCAGAATTATATGACCGTTAAAGACCAGATACTTTCAAAGAGCGAAGGGTTCGTAAAGTCGTTCGAGCTGAAAGACAAATCAAAGGATCCGGACGGAGCCTGGACGGTTACTATCAAAGCGGCGGTTACAAAAGATATGGTGCTGAACGACCTTGAGGCTCTCGGTATCCTGATGTCGCAGCTTGACAATCCGTCCATAGTCGTTTTCTACGCGCCGAAAGGAGAACCGTACGACCAGAGGTTTACCGAGCAGGCGATCAACATGATCAATCAGTATTTTACGACGAACAGGTACGACGTGTACGATCTGGATCAGCTGAACGCTATGATCGAGGACGATATGAGTATGAAGCAGATCTCCATCGGTGAGGACGTTGACATGGCTCAGATACTGGCCAAGAAATTAAAATCCGACATTTACGTTACAGTCGCTCTGATACTTGAAGATCTGGGCAACGGCAAGAAGAAAGCAAAAGCTACCGCGAAGATATTCAATGCTTCAACGGCAAAGCTTCTTGGCGTACAGAACGGATATTCGGACGAAATATACGGCAATGTCACAGCTTACGACGCCAATATCGATCAGGCCTGTAAAAAGCTTATGCCTCTCATCATGAATCAGGTCAAGGGATACTGGAAGGAGCAGCTGGACAAAGGTAAGCAGTATGTTATCCTGTTCAGCAAGCTGCCTGCGGGAAGGAAAGTGAAATCCGCTATTCTCGGAGTTCTTCAGTCCGAGGCTAAAGAGGTTAAAAAAGTTTCAACGGAAGAATACAAAGTATGGCTGAATTCATCTATTGACGATTATCTGGATAAGATCGGCGACGCTATTCAGGAACAGATTTATCAGGGAGCGGATTTTGATTATACCAACAGGGGAGACCGAATAGATATCTTCCCGGTCAAGTAACTATTTTCTTAAGGGCGGTCTCAGAACCGCCTTTTTTTATTTTGTTGAAAATCCCGAAATAATTTGGCATATTGCCTGAAGAAATAAACGGGAGGTATTATGAAACTGAAATTATCGATCTTAATTACTTTTATGCTTCTTATATCGTCGTGCGTGACAGTAAAATATGTTTCACCTATGGATAGCGGCGCGGATAAGGATGAAGAACGTACATTAGCAGACGCATCTGCCTCGGAACAGCCAAAACTTACAACCGGGAATCAGATAAGCCAGTACTCGCACGATCACAACATTACGGAAGTGGAAGTGCAGGGAATGGGAAAGGACAGGGACGCGGCTATTGCCGACGCTCAGAGGAACGCGATATCGACAGCGATCGGAACTTATCTTGTGTCTGAGCAGGAAGTTCAGAACTATATGACCGTAAAAGACCAGATCCTTTCGAAAAGCGAGGGGTTCGTTAAGGCTTACGAAGTCGTTGACCAGTTCAAAGAATCTGACGGAATCTGGGTAGTTAAGATTAAGGCAGCCGTAACGAAAGATATCGTGATGAACGATCTGGAAGCACTGGGTATACTGCTTTCCCAGCTGGGCAATCCGTCGCTCGTGGTATTTTATGCGCCTAAGGGTGTGCAGTACGATCAGAGATATACGGAACAGGCTATCAACAATATCAACCAGTATTTTACAGTAAACCGCTACGACGTATACGACCTTGACCAGCTGAACGCGATGATAGAGGACGATATGAGCATGAAGCAGATCGCTCTGGGAGAGGATGCCGACATGGCCGAGATACTTGCGAAGAAGTTGAAGGCGGATATTTACGTTACGGTGGCGATAATTCTGGAGGACCTGGGCAACGGGAAGAAGAAGGCAAAAGCGACGGCTAAGATATTCACCGCTTCGACGGCGAAGCTTCTGGGCGTTCAGAACGGTTATTCGGACGAGATATGGGGGAATAACACAGCCTATGACGCGAACATCGATCAGGCTATTAAAAAACTTATGCCTCTCATCATGAACCAGGTGAAGGGATACTGGAAAGAACAGCTCGATAAAGGTAAGCAGTATATTCTTATGTTCTCGGATCTGCCTCAGGGAAGAGAGTACAAGCAGATACTTATGGATGTAGTTTCCTCGAACGCGAAGGAAGTTAAGAAGGTGACTTACGAAGAATATCAGGTGTGGATCACAACTTCTATAGATGACTATATTAATTCCATAGGTGACCAGCTTGAGGAGAAAGTCTACGGTAAGGAGTTCGATTACGAGAACAGGGGAGGGAGAATAAACATCTTTCCGGTAAAATAACGAGGATCATTATAATATCAATAAAGGGCGGTCATCAGACTGCCCTTTTTATTGCGTAAACACTCACGGAGATCAGGAGAAAATGCTAAGATCAAGGTAATTCAGATCGGCTGTTGCGCTCATTTCGATTATCTTCGTATGTTTTTCGATATCGTTCGGATCTAGAAGAAAAACACCCAGTTCTATCCGGCTTACTTTCTCTTCAAAGTCGGGAGTGACATTTCTGCAATAGGAATAAATGTTCTTTCCGGTGTTAATTATTTGCATGGCAGCAAACTTACTTTCCAGAATTCTTTTCTGCTAACGTCTGAAAATATGCCACTAATGGCGTATTTTATTTTAAACGGAATACGTCACTAGTGTCGTTTTTTCTACTGTGTATCCGTTTCTGTATATCTGTCGAAATTTTTTGAAATGAGTTCTCTGATATCGTCGTGGATGGTGTTTTGCTTCTCTTTATCGAGCGAGGCGATATTGACGGGTTCGTTGATGATGAGTATGACTCTGCTGGTCTTTCCGGCTTTATAGTTGTCGGTTATCTTTTCGGTGCCGACGATGGTGACTGGAAGGACGGGTACTCCGGCCATCTGGGGAAGTTTGAAGCTGCCTTTCTTGAATGGTATTATGGTTGGTCTTCTGGTTCCTTCGGGAAAGATAATGACGCTCTGGCCTTTTTTGATTATTTCGGCAGCTTTTTTGAAGGATTCAAGACCTTTTCTGGGATTTGATCTGTCGATGAAGAGGCAGCCGATCATTCTCATCCAGGAGGCGAAAAAAGGGATCTTAGAGAGCTCGATCTTGGCGATGAAGGAGGGACGGTTCGTCATTTTGGCGAAAAGAAGAGGTATGTCGAAATTTGCCTGATGGTTGGAAACGATCACGACTGGTTCTTCCGGGATGTTCCCGAGTCCTATAGTTTCAACATTGACTTTGGACCATTTGAGTATCTTCGACCCCCATTTTACGGGATATTTTGATATATAATCCTTAAACCCGTTATAGCTCATTGAAGCTTTTTTATAGTAAATATAGGGCAGAATGAAAAAGTGTGAAACTGTGTATATAAAAAATCTGATCTTTAAAAAGAGGAATTTCATTTATTGCGGTTTACCCGTCAGGATAAGATCTTTTCAACAAGCTGATTAAGGTCGTCCAGTTCGAACGGCTTTGCGAGGAACCCGTCGGCTTTTTCCACATCCTGTTTGACCTTTTCGATGCCGTATCCTGTCATTAGAATTATAGGCATGTCGGGAAATTTGGACTTAACTTTCTTGAAAAGTTCGATACCGCCCATCTTGGGCATGTTGATATCCGTGATGATAAGGCTGTACTCGTCGGGAGCGCTTTCGGACAGTATTTCCCATGCTACGGAGCCGTCTTTCGCGCTCATGATGCCGTAATCCATCATCTCGAAAAAATCAGTAAGCAGATCACGCATGATCGCTTCGTCGTCAACTACAAGTATTTTCTTTGTGTCCGCCATAATTCCCGCTAATTTTTACTTAAACATATAATAAAGTCTTAAACCCGATAAATCAATAAAAAAATTAGAATAAAATTTATTCCCATTCGATCGTTGACGGAGGTTTGGTGCTGATGTCGTAAACCACCCTGTTGACTCCCCTGACCTCGTTTATGATCCTCGTCGAGACCCTGGAAAGGAATTCGTGAGTGAAAGGATAGCAGTCTGCGGTCATGAAGTCGATCGTTCTCACAGCTCTCAAAGCTATAACGTTGTCGTAAGTCCTCTCGTCGCCCATAACTCCGACGGTCTTGACAGGCAGAAATACCGCGAAAGCCTGACCGATATCGTTGTAAATGCCTTCCTTTTCGATCTCGCTGATATAGATGTCGTCGGCCTGTCTTAAGATATCGAGCTTCTTCTTTGTTATATTGCCGATCACCCTGACGCCCAGGCCAGGTCCCGGGAAGGGATGTCTTTTTATGATCTTGTCATGAAGGCCGAGTTCGTGACCGACACGCCTCACTTCGTCCTTGAAAAGATCTCTTAACGGCTCGATCACCTTCAGCTTCATCTCTTTGGGCAATCCTCCCACGTTGTGATGTGATTTTATTGTTGCCGAAGGTCCGCCTTTAGCGCTGACGGATTCTATAACGTCCGGGTATATCGTACCCTGCGCAAGATATTCGACCGACGATCCTTCTTTTTTCTTTATCTTGTCGATCTCCGCCTGGAATACTTCGATGAATTCTTTACCGATTATCTTTCTCTTTCTTTCGGGTTCTTTTATGCCTTTAAGTTCATTCAGGAACTGGTCTGAAGCGTCCGCGACTGTGAGATTAAGTCCGAGTTTTTCCTTGAAGGTCTTTATTACTTTTTCTCTCTCGTTCAGCCTCAAAAGCCCGTTGTCCACGAAAACATTAATGAGGTTCCTGCCAATCGCTTTATGCAGTAAAAGAGCCGCAACGGACGAATCAACTCCACCGGAAAAGCCGAGTACGACCTTTTTATTCCCGACAGTCTTTTTTATTTGCTCGACACTTTCTTCTATGAAGTTCGAAGCAGTCCAGTCGCCTTTACAGCCGCAGATCTTTTTGACGAAATTGTCCAGAAATTTTCCGCCGTTGTCGGTGTGGTTGACCTCGGGATGGAACTGTACGCCGTAAATGTCCGTTTTTTTGTTCCTGATGACCGCCGCGGGTGTATTATCTGAGTATCCTATGCTCTCAAAACCTTTTGGTATTTTTACTACCTTGTCACCGTGGCTCATCCAGACATTCCAGTCCTTTTTCTTTTTCGCTACACCGTCGAATATTTTATCGTCAGTCGTGAGTTTTACTTCAGCGAACCCGAATTCCTGTTCCGAACTCCTTTCGACCTTTCCCCCGAGCTTTTTGGTGATAAGCTGCATTCCGTAGCAGATGCCGAGAATTGGTACTCCGAGTTTGAATATTTCATCAGATACGTCGGGTGAATTTAAAGCGTAGACCGAGTTCGGCCCGCCCGAAAAGATGATCCCTTTAGGGTCGATTTTTTTAATTTCTTCTATCGGCGTGTAGAAAGGTCTCAGTTCGCAGTAGACGCTGTTCTCCCTTATCCTTCTGGCGATAAGCTGATTGTACTGGCTTCCAAAATCCAGAATCAAAATCTTTTCGTGCTTCATAAGGTCTCCATGTCAAAAATAGAAAAGACTAAAGATAACAATTAGAACGGCATATTCCAAATATTAATTAGTGGAAAAACCGGAATCGCATGAGTACATTACAATAATGAATGAAGAAAGATCCGGAATATACCTGACCGAACCTTTACCGACCCATGAAGAAGTATATAATGATTATATTGATGAATGGAAGAGATCGGGTGAACCTGTAGTTCCTTATGCGTCGGCGGGCCGGGACTACGGATCGCTACTGAAGAACTGGACGGAGAATAAGACCCGGCGGGGATCGGGAAAACTGGACGTTCCTTCGACCATGTATTTTCTGGTGGGTGGACCGGACAGGATACTTGGGATGCTTCACTGCAGATGGGAATTGAACAGTTATTTTTTTAATTACAGAGGGCATATCGCTTACGGAGTAAGGCCTTCAGAGAGAGTAAAAGGGTATGCGTCTTTTATGCTCGAGAAAGCGCTTGATATGTACAGAGACCGGGGAATAAACAGAGTTCTTCTCACCTGCGATAAAAGAAATGTGATATCTGCAGGTATCATCTCCGCTTACGGGGGAATATTCGAGAATGAGACAGCAGAGGAACACAGGGTCACTCAACGGTACTGGATCAGCCTGCGCTAACTTACAAGGAAAAATCCCCTGTCCCGGTTTATAAACTTTTTATATTCTATATTTTCCCAATAATTAGAAATTTATAAGGTGTCATTTTGAAATCCTGTATGTGGTTTTTACTGTAAATAATACCATAACACCACATTATGTAGTGTATAAAAATCGCTGACACCACTATATATTGTGTTTTTATTAAAAAACCGCTTGACAAGTTTTATCGCGAATAGTTATATTGGAGGAACTGTTTTAAAACACAGAAAAAATACATACGAAAAAGAAACCCCGCTGGAGAGAATCCTATGACCGAAAAAACAAAAAAAGTAGCTAAAAACGCGGAAAAATACGAGAACCCCGACGACAGATTCCCCGGGATCGAGTTTTCAGAGAACGCGCTTGTCATTCTTGAGAAAAGATATCTGATCAGGGATCTTGATACAAAAAAGCCTAAAGAAACCCCGAGAGACCTTTTTATGAGGGTCGCGAAGGCGATAGCCGCAGGAAGCAGGACGGCGAACCCGGACATCACCGACGAGGAAGTGATGGATATCGAGGACAGGTTCTATGCGCTGATGTCCGACAAGGACTTCATGCCGAATTCGCCGACGCTGATGAACGCGGGTCGCGAGCTCCCGAACCTGAGCGCCTGTTTTGTCCTTCCCGTCGAGGACTCGATGGAAGGCATCTTCAACGCCGTCAAGGACGCGGCGCTGATCCACAAGTCGGGCGGAGGTACCGGTTTCGATTTCTCCAACCTAAGGCCCTCCGGGTCCAACGTGCAGTCCACCGCCGGCACCGCCAGCGGACCGATCTCCTTCATGTCGGTTTTCAACGCCGCTACCGAGACCATCAAGCAGGGTGGTGTCAGAAGAGGTGCGAACATGGGCATCATGAGAGTCGACCACCCGGAGATCATGAACTTCATCGAGTGCAAGAAAGACACATCCAAGTTCACCAACTTCAACATCTCGGTAGCCATAACCGACGAGTTCATGAAAGCGTACAAAGCCGGAACGGACTATATTCTTTATCATAAAGAAAAACCGGTCGGCGCGGCCAGCGCGAAAATGGTAATGGATTCAATCGTTAAGAACGCGTGGGAAACCGGAGAACCCGGACTTGTATTCATTGACAAAGTCAACGCGAAGAACACACTTCCGGGCGTGGGAAAGATAGCGGCGACAAATCCCTGCGGCGAGCAGCCTCTACTCCCTTACGGAAGCTGTAACCTCGGCTCGATCAACGTCAGCAATTTTTACGTAAAAGATAATAATTCAGTCGACTGGGACAGACTCAATCAGGTCGTTTCGGATTCAGTTCTGTTCCTTGACAACGTTATCGAAGTAGGCAAATATCCGATCAAAAAGATACATGAGGTAGCAAGATCGAACAGGAATATCGGGCTCGGTGTAATGGGTTTCGCGGACCTTCTGTATAAAATGGAACTTCCGTACGACAGCGACGAGGGTGTTACTTTCGGCAAGAAACTGATGGCTTTTATCCACTCTAAAGCTCAGGAAGCGTCGAAAAAGCTGGCTGAGAAAAGAGGATCATTCCCGAATATTGACAAATCCATATATAATTTCCCGATGAGGAACTCGAACGTCACGACAGTAGCTCCTACAGGCACGATCGGGATGCTAGCCGAGACTTCAGGCGGTATCGAGCCTAATTTCGCTCTCGTTTTCGTAAAGCAGGTAATGGACGACAAGAAACTTCTTTACGTGAACCCCGTGCTCGAGGAAACTCTTAAGGAAAGAGGCCTTTACACCGAAGAACTGATGGAGAAAATATCTCAGACGGGCCAGCTTTCTTCGATCGAAGAGATCCCTGAAGACATAAGAAGGATTTTCGTGACCGCACAGGAGATCGACCCGTACTACCACGTGGCGATGCAGTCGGCTTTCCAGGAGTATGTCGACAGCTCGATATCCAAGACTATAAATTTCGACAATTCAGCCACACAGGAAGATATAAAGAACGCCTACATTCAGGCTTACGATTCGGCGTGCAAGGGAATTACCGTTTACCGCGACGGATGCCGCCCGTACCAGGTGCTCAATACAGGGACTAAGACGAACGAGGACAGAAAAGCGGAGCAGGCTGAAGAAACTCACAAGCCGAAAGTAAGGCCGGACGTAATGGAAGGTAAGACATACAAGGTAAACACCGGCGAGGGTGTTATGTACGTTACCGTGAATACGATCGACGGTAAGCCGTTCGAGCTGTTCGCGTCCATCGGCAAGGCCGGCGGGAACGCTGCGGCGCAGAGCGAGGCGATCAGCCGCATGGTGTCGCTTGCCCTCAGGTCCGACATAGACATCAATGTAATCGTCAAGCAGCTGATCGGCATCGGCAGCCCGAACGCGGTCTGGCACAACGGCGAACAGATACTTTCTACTCCGGACGCTATCGGTAAAATACTCAAGAAATATTACGTGGACAACGTTAAGAACGAGGCTAAAGCTGAAGTAAAAAAAGACGAGCCTAAGACTGCCACAAGGCGCGGAGTGGTCTGCCCTAAATGCAACGGCAGCATGTCTATGCAGGAAGGCTGTATGACATGTCCGACCTGCGGCTATTCAAAGTGCAGTTAGAGATATTACGGTAAATGTTAAAGGCGGGAATTCCCGCCTTTTTCTTTAGAAAAACCCTCCTAGGAACGGATAAAGTATCGAAACGAGCAGTACCAATCCTACAATGAATTTCTTAAGATATCCGGCTCTGTAATTCAAAAAAACGTATCCGCCCATTATCATGGCACCTCCGAATCCGAAGAGGAAAAGGAAAACAAGACCCGCCAGCCACATTTCATGAGAGATACTGCCGGATATAACATACAAATACATTCCCAGCCAGTAGAAGAACTGACCTGAAAGAAGAATGTAGATCATATAAATAAGAGTGCCTTTGTTCTCATCCCGCTCCGATATATTGCCCAGCAGGGAGAAGAAATGCTTTCTGATATGCTCGGGAACTATAAAGAACGTCGTATAGATGAACGATGATACCGCGCTTCCTCTGTCGTTATGTTTCTGAATTTGCATATTCTCTTCGAGTTCATCCATATTGTCGCTCAGCGCAGGTTTGTCCGTCTTATGGGCAAGATAGAATATTTCCTCTTTATCGAACGACATTTCCGGCAGTATCTCGAAACCTCCCGAGAATTTCATGCGTGTTACGTTGAGACCTTTCGATCTGATCTGATCGGCGTAATCCTTACCGAACCGCCTGTGATTTCCCGCGATCCCGTACATCATGAACCTGTCCTTATAGCTGGTGACAGAGAATTCTTCCGTTTTTTCCTTTTCGGTATTGATATTAGCCTGAAGCATTATCAGTCCCTCCGGCTTCAGTATCCTTTTAAGTTCTTTGATGACCGGAATGTAATCGGGAAGTTTTTCTAGTATGTAATTGCAGATTATAATATCGAAATTATCAGAAGGGTACTTATCCTTAAGCGTATTGTCCCGTATAGTAAAATCGCCTGTTTCTGTGTATGTTTTTACTTCTGCATTGGGATAATTCGAGAAATATCCGGCTGTCTTCCCCGGCTCGGTAACGACCAGTACTCTGAGTTCGCCCGAAAGCAGTCCGGTCTTCGCCTGCAGGAACAGAAGAACAGTTCTTTCTTCAAGGGTTGATCCGCAAATGGGGCATACGGTCGACATTTCTTTTGACAGTTTATATTTATTCGCCTTATAGAATCCCGAACAGAACGGACAGTACAGGTCTTTGCCGCGGAAATATTTCTTTTTATAGAACTCGTAGTTCAGTCTTATCGTTGCGAACATTAACAGTCCTAATAATCGTATACTTTAATGTTGTTGTTGTCCTTGTTGACAGCGATTATTTTATCTCTGAGGAGAATTGATACGTACCCTTCTTCAAGTTCTATATGAACAGAATTAATAAAAATCCCGTTTTCAAAAACATCGAAAATATTATCGGTAAGACTCCTGTTATTACTGGAATTTACCCAGAGCCTGCCGTATTTGCCCGTTTTCATGTCCGTGATAGAATTAGCATAAAGTATTTTGTAATTGGTCCCGTACTTTTTATTCATCTCGTCATACTCAGCCTGCTGTTCAGGTACGGCTTTAGTTCTCTTATAGTTTTTCCTGATCTCTCCTTTTTTGATCCCTCCACTGTTATAGAGTTCTATCAGATATTTATCTTTCGAATTTTTGTAAACGAATATGACTGAATCGCTCGCTGCCGTTATGTATCCGTTTTCCGAAGGATCGTTCTCTTTTCTCCAATCGGTATGATATTCATCCCTGAACAAATCTTTTACAAAGTTGAAATTCTTATCATATATGCTTACGTCATACACTACTATCATACCTTTGTCGTTACTGTAATTGCTGGAACTGGAACTCTGGATGTAGTTTTCTCCTGATTTTTTGGGATAGGAGGGAAAATTATTGAATTCAGTACCTTTCTTATAAGAGAGATAATTACCGTCGGTATCATATTTTATAATATCCAGACTTGTCCAATTGGAAATAAATATAGTATCTTTTCTGACATTAATGAATCCCGGCAGCCAGAATTCTCCAGGTCCTTTACCTTTTCTTCCGAATGATCTGACGAAATTACAGTCTTTATCATATTTATGGATAATGCTTTTTTCCCCGTCCATTATGTATAAGCTGCCTTTAGCGTCCATATCCATACTGCCGATCCTGCTTATAAATCTGGTGGTGTCAGTCTCGTTCTCCATGTCTATAAATCCGACTTCCTTGAGTTCGATTCTGAACGTAGAATCAGCCGGAGTTGTCGAATTTTCCGTGATCCTGATCCCGTTCAGGTCATATTGTTTGTAAGTTTGTTCCTTTTTGGTGCAGCTGAGTAAAAATATCAGTATTACTATTGTGATAAAAAACATTTTTCTGATGTTCATTAGACTCTCCGAAACAGATAATTGTATGTACTAATGAAATTGTAATTCCAAACAGTCTTATACGCAAGTATAAACTTTAGAATTCTTTCTGCCCGAAAACCTCAATGACTCAGATATTATCTAAATGTGTAATGTGTTGATAATGATAAAATATATTTTATGAATTGATA
>QKDR01000050.1 GCA_003252515.1 Candidatus Delongbacteria bacterium
GACAGTATTTATTTTTCATTTACTACCGAGAATATAGAAAAACGCGAGTTCTCAAAGTATCTTAAAAAAGGTAAATTCATTTATATTTTATCTGATACAACCCAGATCGTTTTCTCTGTAGTAATACTTTTCATTCTCGCTTACAGCCTTGAGTATCTTCCTTTTGTAAAATATGACGTCGGGGATATTGATTACAATTCTATCTGGATATTTCTTATCATCGGGTATCTGATATGCCTGATAGATGCGTTTACTAAAACATTAAAATATGATGAAATAATAAAGAACTGGGAAAAGGATCAAGAAGATCCCGGTTCACTCAAACGATGATTTTTGGAATATTCATACATAAATACTGACGCTGCACCTGCAACGTTCATTGAATTTTTTTTACCCGACATACTAATTGATACTATATAATCACAAAGAGTTAGAGTATCAGAAGTAATTCCTATCTCTTCGTTCCCGAATATCAATACTGTTCTTGAAGGCATAATATAATCCCGTAAGTCTATCGTACCTGTACCTGTTTCCGCACCTGTTACAACATAATTCTGTTTTTTTAGGAGACTGATCGTTCCTGCTATATCAGGACAGTATTCTATATCAACATATTTTTCAGCATCTTTAGCAGTCTTGATTACTTTCTGATTTTCAACATCAGGTGTAATACCTGAAAGATATACTTTTTTAACACCAAAACACTCACACGATCGTATTATTGATCCGACATTAAAAGCCGAGCGGAGATTCTCAAGGATCAGTATAAGCTCACTTCTTGCAAAACACCCCTCTTCTTTGTCCTGAGTTGTCATAACAAACCTGTTTTCAGGCTCAGGATATCCGAAATGTTCTTTGATAGAGTGAAATAAAAAATGGATCCTTTCGAACTTTTTCCGGTCGTCACTCTCACTCAGAATATTCTCGATATCTTTAATAAAATCAATCTCGCCGGAAGAAGTAAGGTATTCGTAAAATTTCCTGAGTACGAGTAAGTCTGTTTCAAAGCCTTCAGCGAGATCATCTCTAAGCTTCTTAAGCTCTTTTGCCAGATGGAAATATTTTGTGATCTTTTTAAGTGATGAGAATTTACCGTAAGTGATCATTTAAACTCGCTCCGGGATCATTCATCGTCAAGGTCGTCCCCCTCATCGCCGACGTAATATCCGATCTTATCTATAGGATTGGTAATAGAAGTGGCAATGTTCATCAGGTGCGAACTCACCCTCTTTGAATATCTTAAATAAAGCGCATAAGCCGCATAGTTCACTTCAAGAGGCGGTTCTTTAGTAGCGATAACGACAAGGTCATCGTTTATATCACTTTTAAGTTTATAGTGCACATCTATTACTTTTTTGGCTAGATCATAATCTGCGCTCTTAAAAGCATTGAGCGTATCCTGAAATATTTCTTTGATCTTGTCTGAATAATCTGAAAGTTTCGAGTTCCAGCTTTCATCTTTTAGCATTCTTTTAATCTCAGCTATTTCAGAGATATTCTTGCTGTAATCTCCGATCCTTTCGAAGTTGTTCACGATTGTTGTAAGAATAAACGCCGTTGAAAGCTGCTGCTCTTCCTTATCATTTATGGCTATATGCTCGAAAACTTTCTTTCTGATCGATTTCTCAAAATGATTAAGAAGAAAATCTTTTTTACGTACTTTTTCTATATCTTCGGCCGTTACTTCCTGATCCGGATCTTCGAAAGTAAGTTTTATTGCCAGACAATATAGCCGGAAAGAAATTTCCGCCATTTCATGAGTGTCGTTAAGTGCCTGCGTAAGAAGATCCTGATTCGAAAGCATTTTAAAGAATTGTTTTAACATAAGATACTCCATCGGTTTATTAATAGTATAATAAAACTTTAATCAATTTTCTATAAGAAAATAAATAGCGCCGGTAGAATAAAGAACATAGCAACCAGAAATCCGATCGCCCATAATCTGTTCTCTCTTACTTTTGATGCGAACCACTTAGCTGTTGTAATAGGTAAAACTTTCAGCGGTATGAAAACGACCGCTCCGAAGAAATTGAAAAGAGTATGTACGAGTGCGATTGTAATACCACTTGGATTGCCAGTTACCATTGCAGCAAGAATTCCTGTAATAGTTGTTCCGATATTGGCACCGACAGCATACGGGAATATCTGTTCAAGCGTAAGTATCCCGGCACCGACGAGCGGGACAATAAGAGAAATAGTAACTGAAGAAGACTGAACGGAAACAGTAAATATAAGACCGAACAGAAATGAAGTCAGCATATTATTGAATACGAATTTATGGATGATCCTTTCGAACTTTCCGATCAGAATCTTTTTCATTATTGAAGACATATAATTGAGAGAAATGAACAGAAGCACTAATGACAGAATAATCATTACTGTAAGCAGCATACCATCATATTCAGGATAATAACTTGTCTTGCCGGGAGCTATATGTTCCGTTATGGGATTACCGAATAGTCTCGCCACGAAATTCTCGATAGCTTTAGCCGATGATTTAACTACAAGATCTAGCGGAGAACTGAATTTAACTCCTTTTCCGCCGATGAACAGGTCAGTTAAAAAACTGGCAGTTTTTCCAAGAAATCCCGTCATGATCTCAAGGGGCAGAAAGAGAAGAACGCAAAACCAGTTAAAATTATCATGAACTACCGCAGCTGCGAACGATTTGTGAAATTCCAGTTTGTTTTTAATCTGTCCGAAAGAAACAAGAATCCCCGTAACAGAAGTACCTATATTCGCACCCATAACCATCGGTATAGCGTTCGCAAATGAAATCGTTCCGGCACCTACGAAAGCAACTATAATAGATGTCGTCGAACTTGAAGACTGAATTACAGCAGTTGTAAGAAGTCCTATGAAGAATGATACTATCGGGTCTCCAGTGGCGTTTCTAATAAGATCTGTTGTATTATCTGAAAAATAATGCTTGAACACTTCGCCAAGAAGTTTTATACTAAGAAGAAATAACCACAGAAATACGAGCATGAGAACCAGTTTTATTATCCAGTCGTATTTTTCTTCTTTTTTAATCATTGCATTCATAATTCTCATTCCGTCAACTTTTCTCTATCGTCCCATCAAACCGTCAAAATCTAAAATATTAATCCATTATTAGCAATTATAAATTTAATAAAAAACGATATAAAAATTTATTTGACTATATACCTTAAAATAAATTATATTAACTGCGCTTTTCGGGTATCCGGAAAATGAACAAAAAGCTGCCGGAAAAGTTTATTCCGGAGAATCTGGAACTCCTGGAACTCTAAAAAATTAAACGGGAATCTGCAATGACCGGAATAAAACTCAGAATCACAATTTCTTTCATTTGTTTGCTTATCATTATTTCTTGTTCTCAAAAATACGACGAGTCAGGTATATTCGACCCTCAAAACCCCGATTTCTTCGCCGACACTCTCTCAGCGGCATCTAATACCGACACTCTGGTGTTGGCTAAAGACAGGATCAGCGACGGTTACCTCTATCTTGGCAGGGATGTATCATCTGGCGACACGACTGCATGGGCTGAAGCTGCATTCAGATTCGTTCTGCCTTCAGTTTACGGGCTTGATTCTTCTTACATTACATACAAACTTTATCAATATCCAGACACTCTTAATATTTCTCAATATTTTGAAGGGAAACTGATCGAAGTTCTAAAAATCCAGTCTGAATGGTCAGCAGACAGCATTGATTATCCTGTATCCGGATTAATCCCTTTGAGCACTACAACAATCAAACTCGACACATCAGGCACCAGTTATATTTTACGAATAGACCTGACAAAAGAAAATATTACCGAATGGACTACAGCTGACAGCACAGGATACGCGGGTTTTTATCTCAGGTGTCTTGACGGCAGTGATATCTCCAGGATCGTAAAATTCTATTCTTCCGGATGGGATTATGATTCTCAAAAACCAAAAGTGACTGCCTATTATACTTTTCCTGACTCTCTTATTGCTACCGACGGAAGCGATTCGACTCTTTATGCTACCAATGAAACGTTCGCATCAGAGGATATCACGATCGCGTATAAAAGACCCTCCTGTTTTGACCTGACTGAGAATAAATTCAAACTCGGAGGGATATCAGGCGAATCATTCTTGTGCAGGATACCGCTCGACAGCATACCTTCAGACGCCGTAGTAATGACCGGCAGAATAAGCCTCACAGCTCTTGATGGGACCGATCCTGTTTACGGAAGTATATCAAGCTCCGTCAGTTCAGACCTCGAGATATGTGTGTATTTCCTTACTGACAGTTTATGGTATTCTCCCGTAGGAACTGTTTCATACGACTCTTCGAACGTCTGGACCTTTAAGATAAATCTCGGAGGGGATGAAAATTATCTTCTTATGGACTCTCCTTTACAAAAATGGATAAACGATCCTGAATCGAATTTTGGATTTCTGATCACTTCAAAAGACTGGGGAGATCCGTTCGGATACAGCGTATTTGAAAAGCCCGTTATGAACATCAGCTACATTAAAACCGATAATGAATGATAAACATGGAAACAGCCCGAATGATAAAAAAAATTCTGATCTCAATAATAGCCGTTTACATACCGCTTTTCGGTGATACTTCCGGGTTTTCTGCTCTGTCGCTCGGAGATTTTGACACATCCCTCAGTAATTCTACCGGAATAGCATACACTGATTCTCTTGTACTTAAAAATCATAACTATGCTGCATGGAGCAGTTTGTCAAACACATGCTTCTCTGTATCCGCCTCTTACTATTCCCATGAGCTCAAAGACACAGACGGCAGCTCGTCGTTTGACAGATTCATTTTCGAGGACATGAATTTCGCAATACCTTTCGGGAACAGAAATGTGTTCGGTATCGCTTACTATCCTGTTGCAATAGCTGATATTACTAATGTTACAACTTCCGAAGAAACCGTGCCGGAAAGTTTTGAGGAGACAACACTAAGAACTCTGGAAACAAAAAAAGGCAGCGTCTCTAACGGTTCTTTTATCTACGGAAAAGGTTTTAAAGACGTTTTACTCAGCATAAGCCCGTCATTCAAATTCGGTAACTATGAAGTTACCAGAAGATATAAGTACACCAGTTACATTGAAGGAAGCGATGTCGTTGACTGGGAAAAGTATTTTGAAAGCACAGAGACGACACAAATTTTCCATTTTACTATAGGAGGAGGCATTCTTTACAAATCACCTTCCGGGATCGGTCTTGGTGCTACATTCTCATTTCCCATTACTTCATACGTTAATAAAATATCAGGATTTAACAGCACAACTTCTTACGGTACTGTTATAGATAATATCTCGGAAGAGGAAGAAGAGATAACAGATGCCGAATGGCCTGCGGAATTCGGACTAGGTGTAAGTTATAAATTTCAGAAATTCGTTTTTTCTTATGATTTTTATCTCAAACAGTTCGACGGAATTAAAACAGGTATCGATGACGATATCCTTACTCTTACGGATTATTCTAGAAACGTCTTCGGTATAAGCTTCGACCCCAGGTATAAAAGATACGACCCGTACTATAAAAGAATGGTGTATTCCGGGTACTTGTCTTTTGAAAAAAGACCGTATGAAGCATTCTCTGAACCGGTTTATGATATTACGGGAACACTCGGCCTGAACTTTCCTTTCAACAATGAAAAAACCAATATTGAACTTAAATTGGGATATACAAGATCAGGCAATATTGACGACAACGGACTTGAGAACAACTCAATCAGATTACAGCTGAACTTTATATCCTCGGACAGATGGAAACTGAAAAAAGAAAGATATAATGATTAAGTATAAAAGGAGGTTTAAAATGAAAAAGATCACGTTTCTGTTATTCGCCTCTCTTGCAGTATTTTCACTTATAAGCTGCGGACCGGCGAACCAGACAGTAAAAGAAGATACCGTAGTTAAAGCAGCGGATGAGAAAGCAGCGGAGAAAGCGGAAGTGAAAGCCGAGAAAATCCCTTTGACAGATAGCCAGAAGATGGACATAAACAAATTCTCCAGTTTCGCACAAACGAAGAAACAACAGAAGAAATTCAGGGATATGGTCGAATACATAAACCAGATCTTTGATATTGACCCTGATTTTGAACATTCAAAAGATATACTTCTGTTCTGGAGAGGGAACGGATATGAAGAACTCGGTCTTAAAGATTCAGCTCTTGCAGATTACGAAAGATTCGCGGAAATAAGACCGGATCATGCTCAGGTTTTAGTATTACTTGATTATATATACGTTACTAACGGTGATATTGAGAAAGCTATTGAGACAGCAGAAAAAATGTACGAACTTGATCCTGAGGATAAATCTCTGCTTAAAAAGATAGGAAAATACAATTATCAGTATGCTGAGAACCTGAAGGCCGAAGATCCCAATAATCCTGAGATCGAGGAACTTGCAACAACCGCGATAGACAATTTTGAGGAATATCTTGAAAGTAATCCGGAAGACGAAGAAATAAACAATCTGCAGACTTATCTTATATCAAAATTCCTTGACCAGCAGGCCTTAAAAGTAAAACTGGAAAATAACCTGGCAAACAATCCCGAAGACGCTAAAACAATAGAGAGGCTGGCGGCAATATATTACGACGAAGGAAATTCTGCGAAAGCTTCCGAACTTCTTGAAGCCTTACTTGTGAAACAACCGGATAATCTTAAAGCACTGAAAAGACTGATAAGAATAACAAAAAACAATAT
>QKDR01000117.1 GCA_003252515.1 Candidatus Delongbacteria bacterium
AGAATTGAAATTATTTAACTTCAAAATTGTGGTGGAAAACCAGTTAAAATCAATAAAAAGGAGCTGAAATGCCTCATAAGATCACTGACAAATGCGTTGCATGCGGAGCCTGCAAGCCCGAATGCCCGGTAAACTGTATATCTGAAGGCGACATCTATATAATCGACGCAGGTGCCTGCATCGACTGCGGAGCGTGCGCTGCCGTTTGTCCTTCCGACGCTATAGAACAGGAATAATCTATTCCATTAATACGATAAAAAAGACCGTTCACGGACGGTCTTTTTTTATTTCTTTCGAGCAATTTTCATAATAACCGCACGATCCGCATTTTGAACTGTCACAGTTCTTTCTTGTATTCTTCAGTCGCAGAATAATATATACTGCCGAAATAATTACGATTATTATGACAACGATGTACTGAATCATAAAAGTTTGCCTATATTGAATATCAGGAATGAGACGATCCATGCCGCGGAAGTAGTGAAGAGTGCGGAGAACAAAGCCCAGCGCCATTTGCCGGTCTCGTTCTTTATGGCCGAAACTGTAGCAATGCATGGTAGATATAACAGTACGAATATAAGGAATGAGAAAGCTTTCAAATTGTGTGATCCGTTTAGGTCGAAAGACTTGGAGTTCATGAGTTTTTCCTGAAGATCATCACCTTTTTCGTCCGAATGGAGGATCGCAAGCGTGCTGACAACGATCTCTTTGGCTGCGAATCCCGTAACTATGGCGACGTTGCTTTTCCACTCGAACCCCAAAGGTTCGAATACCGGCCCGGCTGCTTTCCCGATCCTGCCGATATATGAATTTTCGAGAACGGCCGCCTCTGAGATGTTAATGCCGTCCTCAACTCTGGGAAAATGACTGAGCGCCCATACAACAATAGATGCAGCAAGAATTATCCCGCCCATTTTCTTCAGGTACTGATAAGCTTTGTCCCACATATGGAAAACTGTTGATTTGAGCGTAGGTATTCTGTAAGGCGGGAGCTCCATAACGAACGGGGCGTCCTCTGTCCTGAACATCGTTTTCTTCAGTATAAGCGCTGACAGCATAGCGACTGCCACACCGACAGCGTAAACTACGAACAGCATAAGGGCAGGATTGCCGGGAAAGAACGCTCCGATTATAAGAATGTATACAGGAAGTTTCGCTCCGCAGGACATGAACGGAATGATCATCATTGTAACGAGCCTGTTCTTTCTGCTGTTGATTGTCCTTGTCGCCATTATCGCAGGAACTGAACATCCGAATCCGATCAGCATGGGTATGAAAGATCTTCCGTGCAGTCCTATCTTATGCATTACTTTGTCGACTATGAAGACCACTCTTGCCATGTAGCCGGTGTCCTCGAAAAAAGATATGAAGAAGAAAAGGATCAGAATGTTAGGCAGGAAAACGAGAACTCCTCCGACTCCTCCGATTATCCCGTCAATGACCATATCTTTAAATAAACCGTCGGGAAAATGATCAGTTAAAAATGACGCCGAAAACGAGACCATATATTCGATCAGCCTCATCGGGTATTCTCCCAAAGTGAAGGTCGACTTGAACATAAGCCACATTAGTGCAAGAAATATCGGTATGCCCCATATTCTATGAGTAGCGAATTCGTCAATTCTCTTAGACCTTTTAGATGCGGGTGTTGCTGAATTTATCTTCAGAGTTTCAAGCAGAGCACCGGAAATGAAACCGTATTTAGCGTCTGTAATTATATTCTCCGGAGGATCTTCGTAATGACTCGCTATAACTTCATACTCCTTCTTTACTGCCTCCATAATCTCTTCGAAATTGGATGAAGCTTTCTTGACTCTGGATATGAAATCAGGATCGTTCTCAAGGAGTTTTATAGCTGTGTATCTGGGAGAAATTTTTGAAAGGAAGCTGATATTGGTATCTTTCGAAAGAATGTTCCTGATATTTGTTATAGAATCCTCGATAGGATGTCCGTAATTAATATGAATGTGCCTGATGCCGGGTTCTGTATCATTATAACACGAAATGATCTTGGAGATCAAAGATTCGATCCCGATATTTTTGGCCGCCACAGTAGGGACGAAAGGTATACCGATCATTTTCCCGAGAGTAGCATGATCGAACTCAGTTCCTGAATTTTCAAGTTCGTCGAACATGTTAAGCGCAACGATAACTTTAAGGTCCATATCTATCAGCTGCGTAGTAAGATAAAGATTTCTCTCAAGGTTTGAGGCGTCCACCACGTTCACAACGATGTCGGGTATGTCATCTAGAATGAAATCGTGAACGACCTTTTCGTCGTCACTGTAGGAAGTAAGCGAATATGTGCCCGGCAGATCGGTTATCGAGATCAGATATTCGCCTGAAACAACTTCCGCTGTCTTTTCACCCACCGTTACGCCGCTATAATTTCCGACTCTTTCTCTAAGTCCCGAAATATAGTTGAAAAGAGTTGTTTTTCCGCTGTTTGGATTGCCAACAAGGGCTACTTTGATCTTTCTGCATTTACCGTTTTCGGGTCTGTTCCTGAATTCTGATTCGATGACTGGCAGACCGGAAGATCCGCATTTATCGTTGTGCCTGTGTTTCCCTTCAGATACTTCGATCAGTTCGGCTTCCTGCTTTCTCAGCGAAACATTATAGCCCATTATGCGGTATTCGACAGGATCCTGCAGAGGAGCGTTCTTGATAACTTCGACTTTCTTACCCTCAACGAACCCCATTTCCTGAATACGGTGCCTGAAAGAACCAATTCCGCGAATTTTCTTGATAATGGCGCTTCTTCCGGTATTAAGATCAGAGAGCTGCAACGACACTCCTTAATGAAATTTAATCTCATTAAATATAGATATAAACGGCGTACTTTGCAAGAAAAATATTATTTTATTATTGACAAACAGGGAAATCAGTATTATTTTTTGGAGAGTGTTTTAAGACTAACCCCGCACAGTGCTTAAGAAAGCATTGAAATAAGGAGCTAATAAATAATATATGGAGGCATAATGAGGAAAATCATGATAGCCGTACTGACTGTAATTATGTTATTGTCAGCGGCAGACAAAGCGGTTCTGGACAACTCGAAAGTTACCGGATACAAGATCACCGGAGAAACTGAAAGTTATCTCGAAATAAACTTTGATATTGGCGAAATAAACTACGCCGATGTCGTAACAGAGAAAGGCATGTTCAGTTCACTAAGCATTGAAAAGGGGTATGTTTCACAGACTGCGGGATCACCTGCGCTGCCGGAATTCCATGAACTCATAGCTATGCCTTTCGGATCTTCACCTGAAGCAGAAGTCATAAGTTATGATTCTGAAATATTCAATCTTGCTGATATAGGCATCGAACATTCTGTTGTGCCTGCTCAACCGAGCTATTCAAAGATGACAAAACCTGAAGACATCAAATTTATTTACAACGACAATGCGTATAAAGTAAGTAAGTTCGCAGGTGAAGAAGTTGTCAGTGTATCTAAAAGCGGTACAATGAGGGGGGTCGGCGTAGGAGTATTAAAGGTCAGACCTTTTAAATACAATCCGACTGAAGGAACTATAGAAGTGTATAACAATCTGAAAGTTCGCGTGAATTACGTCAATGCTGATCCGAGATCGGAAGAGATCAAAGCTGAAAGTTATTCGCCTTATTTTGAATCAGCTTTACAGCAGCTGATCAATTACAAACCTTCAACAGTGAAAGCTGACCTGATGAACTGGCCGGTAACATATCTGATCGTGGCAAGCAATGCTTTATCCGGCAATTCAGATCTCCAGAGGCTTATTGACTGGAAAACGCAGAAAGGTTTTAACGTACTTGTGAACTATGTTGCATCCACAGCTTCGATCAGCACAAATGACGTATGGGTGGAACAGCAGTGGAATAATCTGACCCCTAAACCGTCATTCGTATTGCTTGTCGGAGATGCTGACGGATCGTATACCGTGCAGGCTGAACTTGATCCTGCATTGGGATCAGGCGGTAATGTATGCGGTTCCGATCTTATTTACGGAGTTATAGGAACAACCGGAAGTTCCAATAGAATACCTTCAATGTATGTCGGAAGGATGACGGTAAGAACAGCTGCGGACCTGACAGCTCAGGTCGATAAAACTATATGGTATGAGAAAGAGCAGTTCGATACGAATCTTAATCCCGGACAGGATTTTACATATTTGACAGCTCCGATGGGTACCGCAGGATATGATACCAGCTACGGTGAGGATTTCGGGAACCCGCAGATATACTACGGATGGACATATTATTTCACTTCCGCGAACGGAATGCCCAATGCAACCACGCATTATTATCCCGATTCAGGCACAACCACTGATGAAGCTGAGATCGTTACTACTATCTCCAACGGATGTAATTTCTACAATTATACCGCGCACGGTTGCAATACAGGATTTCAGGATCCGGAATTGTATGGAGCCAATACGATCGGAAAAACCAACGACGTGGCAAATTTTAACAATGCCGGAATGTATCCACTGATCGTAGGGAACTGCTGCTTAACAAATTCGTTCACGAACAACTCAGATTATGCAAGTACATACGGCGGAGCTGATTACTGTTTCGGTGAGAATCTTCTTAAACAGGCGGACGGAGGAGCGATCGGATATATTGGAGCTTCCATGTCGACTTATTGGAACGAGGACCTTGCAATGGGAGTCGGACTTGACGTTAACAGTCAGCCGTCTCCGGCTTTGAGTGTAGATGATCCCGGAATGTACGACGGAGTTATGGCATTGGGATATTCTTCCCAAGCAGCGACTAAACATGTGGGGCTGATGGCTGTTGAAGCATATGGCGGTACAAAAGTAGACTGGTACTGGTCGTCATACCATCTGATGGGAGATCCTTCAGTGATGATATATTTCGGAATTCCGTCCACTATGACAGCTACACATGACGGTGTTATCGCCCCCGGTGTAACATCATATACTGTAACGACAACGCCTTATGCTTATGTTGCCATGGGTGATCAGAACGGAGTACTTCACGGAGCTGTCAGAGCAAATTCTTCAGGAGTTGCTGTCGTTCCGGTCTCTGAATATACTGTAGGAGATACCGGAAAGCTTGTAATAACCGCACAGTTCAAGAAACCTTATTTCGAAGATATTCTCTGTACCGGATCGACCGGCGGAACATTTGCGATAACCGAGACGTCGTTGAGTTACGGTAATGTTGATGCCGGCTCGACGGGCGTTCAGCAGTTCCAGATAACGAACACCCACAGCTCTGAATATCTGATGGGCGAGATCACGACCCCGACAGGCTACAGCGTTGCCGTCGCGTCGAAAGGGATAACAAAAGACCTAAAGAACACGATCAGTTACTCGGTCGCACCTCAGAGCAGCAAGACTTTCGACCTGACTTTCGCTCCAACGGACGGTCAGACCTACAGCGGCGACGTGACGATAACATCGACCGATACAGGCGTCCCGACAGCGTCGATAGCCGTAAGCGGGACCGGAATCGTACCGGAGATAAATCTTCCTTTAGCGAGCCTCGCAGCAAGCTCTTTGCCGGGCAATACTTCGATAAAACATTTCGACATAGAGAATCAGGGACAGGGAACATTGAACTACAGCATGTCAATAAACTACACGAGCGGCAAAGATATAAAAGGCTCGGGCGGACCTGACAGCTACGGCTACAAGTGGATCGACAGCGACGAGACCGGCGGCCCCGTTTACAGCTGGGTTGACATAACCGGATCCGGAACAGTCGTGAACCTTGCCGACGACGGCGAGACGTCATCGATAAGCATGGGCATGACGTTCAATCTGTACGGAGTTGACTACACATCACTTGTAATAGGGTCGAACGGAGCGGTAATGTTCAACGGTACCGACCTTCCCTATACTAATGTGTCGATACCGACCTCGACTGCACCGAACGGAGTGATCGCACTTATCTGGGACGATCTAAACCCCGCTTCGGGAAACAACATCTATTACTATCACGATACAGCAAATACGCGCTTTATCGTATCCTACATAAACGTTCCGCATTACAATACGACGAGCTACAATACGGCGCAGATACTTCTTTACGAAAGCGGTAAGATAGTCTATCAGTATCAGGAAGTAGGTGCATCAAGCGTATTGACATCTACAGTGGGGATCGAAAGCGGCGACGGACTTGACGGTACTCAGGTAGTCTATAATGCTGCGTACCTGAAGAATAATCTCGCCGTTCAGTTCAGCGCGACACCGGAATGGCTGAGCCTTGACAGCACATCTGGCAATGTACCCGGCATGGACAGCGTAGATATAAGCGCGACCTGCGATGCTTCGGAACTTGATTACGGCGTATATACAGCTGAAATCACTGTGACATCAAACGACGGAGATGAACCGATCATAGTTATCCCTGTAACTTTCACAGTGGCGGATGTTCTGAACGCACCTGAGAACACGGCTGTGGTAACGGCTACTGCTAATGAAGTAAATCTGGGGTGGGACGCAGTAAGCGGAGCGACTGTTTATTATATTTACAGGTCAATTGAACCATACAGCGGATTTACTCAGATCGGGTCGTCCGGTACTAACAGTTATCAGGATACTGATGTTCTGAGCGGTAATAAATATTTTTATTACATTACTGCTGACAGTGCAAAGAAATGATCCGCTACAGATATCTTTAAATCAAAGCCGGACTTTGTTCCG
>QKDR01000108.1 GCA_003252515.1 Candidatus Delongbacteria bacterium
GAGGACGGAATAGTTCCCGGCGGCGGCGTAGCTCTGATAAGAGCGATCCCGGTTCTTGACAAAGTGAAAGTTGTCGGCGAAGAGAAGATCG
Source organism: Candidatus Delongbacteria bacterium (assembly GCA_003252515.1). GTDB lineage: Bacteria > UBA4055 > UBA4055 > UBA4055 > UBA4055 > UBA4055. Next base: position 92 of record QKDR01000108.1, read on the forward strand.
GTGTAAACATCCTCAAGAGAGCGCTGGAGGCACCTTTAAGACAGATCGTCGAGAACGCCGGAATTGAAGGCGCCGTTGTTCTGAACAAAGTCGCTTCCAACAAAGAATTTGCATACGGCTTCAACGCTAAATCCGAAGTTTACGAGAACCTTGTTGAAGCAGGCGTAATAGATCCGACCAAAGTTACCTACACTGCTCTTGAGAATGCCGCGTCGATCGCTTCGCTTCTTCTGACTACTGAAGCTGTAGTAGCGGAAAAACCAGAGAAGAAAGATGCTGCTCCTGCTATGCCGGGCGGAATGGGAGGCATGGGTGGTATGGGCGGAATGGACATGATGTAAACGCGTAATTGCGGCGTCGGAGCTTGTTCACTCAAGTCACCTGCGTCAAAGCAGGCTCCTTATCGTGAACCGTGCCCCTCCTTGCAATTTCCGCGTTTCGGTCCGGACGGTCCATTGAAATAAATTTCTTAAAAAACTGAAGGGCAGACCTGAAATAAACGGTCAGCCCTTTTTTATTTTGTTGAAAAAACCGGGTAAATAGCTTATTTTCCCAAGATGATTACGGACGGGTGATGGAAGAATTATTCGAATATAGTGAGAGCAAAAAAGAGATACCTCTTGAGCTTGTACCTCTTGCCGAGCGTATCAGGGCGAAACACATTTCGGACGTCGTAGGTCAGGAGCACCTCACAGGTGACGGCAAGATCATCGACGGCATGATAAAGAACCGTACGGTCTACTCGATAATACTGTGGGGACCGCCGGGCAGCGGTAAAACGACGCTCGCGAAGATAATTGCTGCCGAGACAGGATCGGCATTCTACCAGATAAGTGCGGTAAGTTCAGGCGTCAAAGACCTCCGGGAGATCATAGCGAAAGCGGCGTCGGCTGCCCGTAAGGGTCACGGTTCGGTGCTGTTCATAGACGAGATCCACAGGTACAACAAGGGTCAGCAGGACGCCCTTCTCGACTCGGTCGAGAAGGGTGTGATCCGGCTCATAGGAGCGACGACAGAGAACCCCTCATTCGAGGTGAATTCAGCGCTCCTGTCCAGAAGTAAGGTACTAAAATTAAACCTGTTAAGCGAAGAAGCGCTCGGTGTCATACTTGAAAAAGCGCTGAAATCCGACCCGATTCTCAACGGTGCAGATGTCACGGTCTCGGACGACGCAAAAAAAGTGCTGATCGAGTCCGGCGGAGGGGACGCGAGGAAGATGCTCAACACGCTTGAGCTGGCAGTAGAGCTGTCCGGGAAGGATAAGGATATCCTGATCGGTCACGACGAGCTGAAGAAAGCGCTCACGGACAGCAGGAAGAAATATGATAAGACAGGTGACTACCATTACGATATAATCAGCGCTTTCATTAAGAGCCTCAGGGGCTCAGACCCCGATGCCGCAGTGTATTATCTCGCGCGGATGCTCGATGCCGGGGAAAAGCCGGAGTTCATCGCGCGCCGCCTCATCGTCTTCGCATCCGAGGACGTCGGCAATGCCTCCCCGAACGGGCTTGTCATGGCGCAGGCATGCTTTGATGCGGTGCACGTGATCGGTATGCCTGAAGCCAGGATTATCCTCGCTCAGGCGACGACCTATCTCGCCTCGCAGCCGAAGTCCAACGCATCATATATGGCTTTGGCTAAAGCGTCTGAGGCAGTGGAAAAAGAAGGCGACACAGCCGAAGTCCCTCTGCACCTCAGGAACGCGCCTACAAAGATGATGAAAGAGTTCGGCTACGGAAAAGAATACAGATATCCGCATGATTTTGACGGACATTTCGTCGATGAGGATTACCTTCCTGAAACTTTGAAAGGAAAGCAGTTCTATTTTCCGACAGATGAAGGCCTTGAGAAACAGATCAAAGACCGTCTTTCTTCAAAATGGAAAGGAAAAAAGAAATACTGATCCCCCGAAAGTGTGCACTTGCGGGCATCGTATGAAAATGTTATATTACATATTCTGTAATATTTTTTGGAGACCGGTTGAAAGAAACACTAAATAAAGGTCCGGTTAAATTCGGCACATTCAAAGGAGTATTTGTTCCTTCAACGGAAGCAATACTCGGAACAGTTCTGTTTCTTTTGCTGCCGGTATTGACCGCCGATATGGGACTTGTCAGAATGCTGATGATCGTCGTTCTCGCTCATACGGTGACTTTTGCGACCATGTTCTCCATTTCGGATATCGCGACCAACCTGAACACTATAGGCGGCGGCGGAATGTACGCCCTCATCAAAAGGTCTCTGGGCAAAGCGATGGGCGGTTCGATCGGGATCCAGCTTTTTCTCGCTCAGGCCGCTTCGATCGGTTTCTATTCGATCGGTTTCGCAGAACCTCTCTACTCGGTTCTTAATCCATTTATGCAGAAAATACCTTTTCTGACCGGTACCGGAAATGCGGATATGCTTTTTCAAAAACAGATATTATCAAGTGTAATATTTCTCGTATTCTTTACGATAGTGATGTTCGGCGCCGACTTCACTTTAAAGGTACAGACCGTCATTCTTTTCGTACTTGGAGCCAGCGTACTGGCGATCTTTTTATGTCCCGTATTCTCGTTCGAGTTCGAAGGGAAGGAGCTTTTCAGAGGCGTCGGTAATATAAATCTACTGGGCAACAGGGAAATAAGCATGGGACTTTTCTTCACCGCTTTCGCGCAGTTCTTTCCGGCTGTGACGGGGGTTGACGCCGGTGTCGGTATGAGCGGAGACCTTAAGGACCCCAGAAAATCCCTTGTTAGCGGCACTTTTTACGCCATCGCGATAACTTTCCTCGTATATCTTGCATCAACTTTCGTTTTTTCGCTTATGAACAAGGACCTTCTGATCACGGGATATACGAAGAACGGCGACGCGGCCGGGTATCTTCTTCCGGATATTCTCAGCGCCGCGAAAGGTTTTCCAAGCAATATTTTCAGCGTCACGATACTGGTAGGGATTCTTTTCGCCACGGGTTCGTCGGCTTTAAGCGTGTTCATGACGGCACCGAGAACACTACAAAGCCTGACGCGGGATAAAGTACTGCCGAGGTTCATGGATATCTTCGAAAAGGACATTAAGCGCGGCGGGAACGAACCGAGATTCGCGATCCTTTTATCTTTCGTTATAGGTTTCAGCGTTATCTGGATGGGTGATATCAGTATGGCGGCAATGATCGTCGGTATATGTTTTCTCGTAGTTTACGGTATGCTTAACGGAGCGGCGTTCCTTGAGAGAATAAGCGGCAACCCGTCTTTCAGACCCACTTCAAAAGGGCACTGGTCAATTTCATTGTACGGATTCGCGATATCCATGGTGATCATCACTCTTTTCAGCTTGTGGGTGGGAGTGATCGTGCTTCTTATCCAGTTCATCATATTCAGACTGATCCTGAAATACAAATCCGGCGGAAGGCTTGAAGGTGTCTGGTGGGGCGTTGTGTTCTTTTTCATCTCAAAAGGATTGAAGTCGCTTCATACGATCGTTCAGGGAACAAAGAACTGGAGGCCGATCGTTACATCAATAGGTTTTTCAGAAAAACCGGATGGAGCGGCGAACATAAAATTTCTTTCGGACATACTTTTAAGCTATAAAGGTCTAGTCAATATGAACGTTCTCAGGAGATATACGGAGGACGAAACCGGACCGATGCTGATGGACGAGGAAAGTGACCTGCCGTTCAAGGATGTTGAAGTCAAAGATCCTACTCTTGCCCTGTTAAGTATTCTGCAGATAAGTTACCTTGGCGGATTGACATCAAATACGATCCTGTTTGACTATAATCCCGGTCTGGACAACGTTAAAATATTCAACAGGATCCTTTCACTGAAAAAGAACATACTGCTGTTAAAATGCGGCGGAAGATTTTCGGAGAACGATCTTGATCCGATAGACATATGGTGGCGCGGTGAAAAGAACGGTAATCTTATGGTGCTGATCGCTTTTATCATCAACTCCGCGCTGAAAATGAGGACCGGAAAAGAGATCGCGCTCAGGGTCATCAGAAAAATAGGCCCGAATGAGACCGAAGATAACGCAAGGCGTGAGATGGAGGAACTGCTGAGAAAAGCCAGACTGTTCGGAGAGGTGATTATCCTTCCTCATTCTACCGAGCCTTTTACCCAGACCCTGAAAAACGTATCGGGGGAGGCCGGGATGATAATGATAGGACTTCCGGGGCAGTTCGTGATAAAAGATGACGAAAGGATTTTTCAGTTCGACCGGAATTTCATTGATAAAGGTCTGGCGGAATACTATGACCTTCCGCCCGTACTGCTGATAAAAAGTGTTACCGACTTTGAACTGTTTGACGAATAAACAACGGGGGTTGGAATGAAAAACGCAGCTGTTCTGCTTGCAGGATGCGGACATGCAGACGGTTCCGAGATACAGGAATCGGTCTCGACGCTGATAGCGTTATCTAAATTCAATATTGATTACGATTGTTTTTCAGTCGATGCCGATCAGGCGGATCTGATAGATCATTTAAAGAAAGAACCTTCGCACGGTAGAAGGAATCTTCTTGTCGAGGCGGCAAGAATAGCCAGAGGGAATATCAGGGATATATCCCAACTTGATCCGAATGTTTATGACGTTCTTATAATACCCGGCGGATTCGGAGTGGCCAAGAATTTGTTCACTTATGCCTCGGAAGGTGTTTCGGGAAGGGTAATTCCTCAGGTTAAAGAGGTCATACAGAGTTTCTACGAGATGAACAAATATATAGGAGCGATATGTATATCGCCTGTCATGGTCGCTATGGCTCTTAAGGACGATGTGAAGGACCTGAAAGTAACTCCCGGTTTTGCCGAAAAAGCCGCAGCAGACCTTGAATCTATCGGGGTGATCCCCGTGCCCCTTTCTTCGGATCAGATCTGCGTGGACGAGATAAATAACATAGTCACAGCCGCGGCGTATATGAACGGGAACGCATCCCTTTACGAAGTTTATCATGGAATTGAAAAACTTGTTGAATATATTGCGGGAAAGATATAGAATGGATATAATCAGGGTCGACGACAGGCTGATCCACGGACAGGTATCTGTCGGCTGGGGTTCATACATCAATCCCAGGCACATGATCATAGCGAACGATGAAATAGCTTCGGACAGCTCCGAGTCGGAACTGTATCTGCTCGGAGTCCCCGACGGCATAAAAGGCGCGGTCGTTCCTGTCTCCGGAGTGAAATTTTATCTTGACTCGATCGGTAAAGGGCCTTACATTCTAGTCGTCAGGAGCCTTAAGGATGCGCTCAGGCTTCTCGACTCGGGGTTTGTCTATGATAAACTCAATGTGGGCGGGATCCATCTTATAGAAGGCAAAAGGGAAGTCATTCATTACATTTTTATGGATTGCGGAGATGTCGAATGCCTGGAGGAGCTTATAGCAAGGGGGATAGACGTTTCGATTCAGGACCTTCCGTCGAATAAAAAATTCACGGCGGAATATATTATAAATAAATGGAAACACGATGAAAGATAATCTTAAGGAAATATTCATAAACGTCTCGACTAACGAAACAAGGGTGGCTATCATAGAAGAGGGAAGGCTTGTCGAAATGTTCCTTGAAAGACCGGACAACGAAAGGAAGATCGGTAATATTTACGCCGGATATATAGACAATATTGTTCCGGGAATGAATTCGGTCTTCATAAACACGGGAGAGGAGCAGAACGGATTTTCCCATCTGGATGAGTTCAGGAGAGATCTTCTGCCTAAAAGGGTCTTAGACGGTAAATACATATTCAGATCGATGGACGAGGATATAATACCGGCCGAGCAGGAGAAGCACGACAGAAGGTTCGAGAAAGGAAGCAAGGTAATGGTGCAGGCTATAAAGGAACCTATCGGGTCCAAGGGTCCGAGGGTAACTACCGACGTCACTATACCGGGCAGGTACATCGTTCTTATTCCGAACGATCACGGAGTTAAAATATCCAAAAAGATCACGAATCACGCAGAGAGAAGGAGACTGAACAAACTCGTCAAGAACCTTATTCCCGAGGATTTCGGGGTCATCGTCAGAACCGCCGCCGAGAATAAGGAGTCTTCATCATTTACCAACGATATAATTTCAACTTTCAATATATGGAAAAAGATAGTAAAAGATTATAAAAAGACCGATAAGCCTAAACTTCTTTATAAGGATTACGATCTTGCGTCGAGTATAGTCAGAGATATATTCACGGAAGATGTGGCGAGAATGGTAGTAGACTCAAAAGAGCTTTACGATCAGATCAGGGAATACGTGAAGAACAATGCGCCTGAGCTTGAAAAGAACATCATACTTCATGAAGGCGGAGAACCAGTTTTCGATAAATACTATCATATCAGCAGAGACTACTACATAAGTCTTTCCCGCGAAGTCTATCTCAAAACGGGCGGTTCTATAGTTATCGATCATACAGAAGCGCTGGTGGCCATCGATGTGAACAGCAGAAGGTTTATCAGAAATAAATCGCAGGAAGAGAATATCGTCAACCTCAATCTTACAGCGGCAAAGGAGATCGCGAGGCAGCTCAGGCTGAGAGACCTTGGAGGTCTGATCGTGATAGATTTCGTTGACATGGCTGATGCGGCGAACAGGGAAAAAGTGCTTAATGAATTTCAGAACTACCTTAAGGCCGATAAAGCTAAGATCAGCATTGAGAAGATAAGTAAGTTCGGGCTTGTGGAGATGACCAGACAAAGGCTTAAACCTTCTCTCACACAGACAATTTATGAAGACTGTCCCACCTGTTCCGGAAAAGGCATAGTAAAATCGAAAGAGACCATAGCTGTACAGCTTGACAGATGGCTTAAGAACTACAAATTCAATACGAATAATTCAATTGTAGATATATCGCTGAACGAGGAACTGTACAACTTCCTTAACGCGACAGACAAAAGGCTTCTTCACGAAATGCTCATCAAGAACTGGATCAAAATAAATTTCACGGTCAATAACAGTCTGAGTCTTTACGATTTCAGATGTTTCGTGCCCGGAACAACAGAAGATATTACAAAACAGTATATGAATTAAAATAACCGGACAAGTATGACAAACGACAAAAAAAGGATCGCGATAATTACCGGAGCATCATCAGGATTCGGTCGTCTCTTCGCCAGCGAGCTTGAAAGAAATCTTGACCTCGAGGAAATATGGCTTGTAGCCAGAAGGGATGATAAACTTGTCGAAACAGCTTCTATGCTTGAGAGAGTAAAAGGAATAATTATTAAAGCTGATCTGTCAACGCCTGAAGGTATCAGACTGATAACGGACAGAGCGGACAGTGAGATACCGTTCATAAAAGTACTGGTCAACAATGCGGGTTTCGGCAGGAATGAGGCTTTTGAGGACGGCGAAGATGAATATTATTCAAGAATGATCGACGTTAACGTAAAAGCTCCCGTAATGCTTACGAAAAAACTACTGCCATATATGGATGAGGGCTCGAAAATATTGAACGTAGCGTCTTCCGCGGCTTTTGCCCCGCTTCCTTATCTGGGAGTATACGCGGCCACCAAATGTTTCCTACTGAATTTTTCTTACGCTCTTGACGAAGAACTAAAAGAAAAAGACATATCTGTAACGACTGTCTGTCCGGGCCCGGCTAAGACGGAATTCTTTAAAACTCATCCTGATAGTGTAGGAGGACTTAAACTTGAGGACCCGAAAAAAATAGTCGATAAGGCCATCAGGGATATGAAGCTGCAGAAAAATATTTCAGTGTACGGATTTCAGATGAATATTTTGAGATTTATTACAAAAATAATACCGAGAACCTATCTGGCGAAATTCGCTGGTAAGGTAAAATATCCAAAATGAGATTTAGCGGTTTTACTAATAAATTTTAATCGTCAGGCATAAATACGCATAAAAAAAATAAAAATAACTATTGACAAGTGCGTAAAATTGTGTTAAAATACCTTTGAAACCGAAAGTTGTGAATAACATGTGAACAGAAGACGCAAATAATGAAAAAAACAAAAAATACACAGCCTTGATAAAAAAACTGAACACTAACTAAAAAGGGAGAGAAAATGAAAAAAATAATGGCATTAGCGATGGTAATAATCGCGACAATGGCGTTTACAATGGACATCACAAGAAACAGAGTTATAGGACTTCTAGGACTCGGATATGGTATAACTGAAGTTGCAGATCTTCCGGTTAACACTATGGGTTTATCAGTGCCGGACATCAACTACCAGTTCGAAGCTAAACCAAACGATATGTTCAAGCTGTATCTGTACGGCGAACTCGGATATTTCATGGATAAAGTAACAGTGGACGGTGAAGCTGCGGATGCAATGTCAGGCAGTACTCTTCTTTTGGGTCTTAACCCGATGGGTAAACTTTATCTTCCCAACAGCCTGTTCGCTAAAGTAGCGCTTCCTTTCGAGTACAGCAGCTATACAAGCGATCTGTCAGGAGCTGAAGCTGTTCCTGTACAAGGCATGGACGCAGAGATTTCTTTCGGTTATGACACAAGAGAGATCTATATTCACGGACTTACACCGTATGACTTGTTCGAGAAAGGTATCGTAGCTTACGGTTTCTACAACATGGGCCTAATGTATTCAGTAGACGGTGAAGATGCTGATGAGCTTCCTTCATACGCTGGATTCTATGGCGCTTACGCTCACTATGCTGACGCTATGATGATAAAACCGTATCTTAAATACAAAATGGGTATGAACGACAAAGTTGACGAGAACGGTTATTTCAACATTGGTGTTGATTTCGGTAAAGATTTCAGCGAGCAGCTTAATGTGACTGCTAACCTTGATTTCGGTATGACAATGCTTCCTGAAGAAGATGCTGCAGGAAACGATGCTTACAACGAACTCAATGTTCAAGCTATGGCAGCTTACTATGTAATGCCTGAACTGGCTATCGGTGGCGGTCTCGGAATGTATATGGACCTGACTACTGAAGATGCAAACCCGGTTTATTTATTCATGGTTGGCGCTGAATATACTCTGGACCTTATTAAGTAAACGCTTACGACTTAGCAGATGTGAACCCCGGCTTGCCGGGGTTTTTTTATTTATAGCTGTTTTATATTGACTTTATCTTGTTGAATTGTTACCATTCCCATGTTAATGAAAATTCATTTCAAAGGAGAATTATAATGAAGAAGATCATTTTATTAGCTGTCTTTTTAACAGCTGCCGCAGTGTTCGCTCTTGAAAAAGATATAGGTTTTGACGGCGCTGTGGAATTTGCTTTTCCGATGGGAGATTTCGCCGATGTGGCAGGTCTGGGTCTGGGTATAACCGGAAAAGCTTATTACCCTTATAATCAGAACGTGGATATTACAGGTAAGCTGGGTTACATTTACATTTCCGGTGAGGACAGCGACTGGAATTTTTCAGAAATTCCTATCATGTTCGGCGGCAGGTATAAATTTCCTAACAAGTTCTACGGATCTTTCGAAATGGGATTTACTGTTTTTACGATGGAATGGAACGATTATGAAGAGGATGAGACCGAACTTAGTTTCGCTTTCGGCGGAGGATATATCCATAACAGGTATGATTTTTCGGCTTTTATAAATTCAGTACAGACTGATGGTGACTCCGCGAATCATTTCGGCATAAGGATAGGTTATAGATTCAAATAGAAAGACCGTTTTAAAAAGTTAAGCCCCGATTTTCCGGGGCTTTTTATTTTATTGACAATTTAAAATTTTATTTTTAATTTGACCTAAACAAATTCGGAGTTCAGGATGAAAAATATATTTACACTGTTTATATTATTGTTATCTCTTCTAAGCTTTTCTGCCGATTATATTAATGTGAAAGGGATAGGAGAGGGAGCGACGGATGATGACGCTATTATGGCCGCAAAGAAGAACGCGCTTGAGAATTCCGTAGGTGTATTCCTGTCCTCCAAAGCAGTAATGAAGAATTATATGACCATAAGCGACAATATTATTTCAAAATCTAACGGATTTATAAAAACTTATACAGTTGTGAAAAAAGATAATCCCGCTGAAGGAGTTGTGAGAACTGAGATAACAGCTAATATCACCGATGTTGTCGATCAGCTGGTTCGGGATGAAATGGCGCTGAAGCTGCTTCTTACGGAAATGAATCTGCCGTCTTTCGCCGTAGCTGTTTTTGACAAAGACGGTAAAAGGGACGATTTCGCGGAGTCGAGCGTAAAAAAATATCTTCTCGATAAAGGTATGAAGCTCAAAACTTACGCCGACAGCGGGGAGGTCAAATACGAATATCTGCTTAAAGGGAAATCAGACTACAATTTCGTTTCACTTGAGAATGTATATAACATTCAGACAATGAAGAGCCTGCAGACTTCCATAACTCTGGAACTGATAAATATAAAGGACGATGAGATAATCTCAACCCATACCGTCAATGCGAAAAAGGCTCATATAAGCGAAAATACTGCTAAGACACTTACCCTAAACGAGATCGGACCCCAGATAGCGTCATATATAATAAACAAAGCAGTTGAGCTGTGGAGCAGCAGACTTTCAGGCGATATTTGATATTTTTTTGTGAATAATTTGTGAATATACAGTTGACTTTACGGTCATATTGTATTAATTTATGATTGATTGACATTTATTTTATGCGGAAGATAAACTAAAATAAGGAGTCGAAATGAAAAAGCTTATTACAATTCTGAGTATTATGGCGGTTTTCGGATTCGCCAACGCTCAGTTTACGAACGGTCTTACAAATGAAGTACCGAACCTGAGAGTCAATGCGATGGGAGGAATATTCTCTCTGATAGAAACATCGAACTATGCTGTTTTTCCCCAGAGACTTCTCACAGGTCAGGAAGGAGCATGGCTGGGAACAGACAGATCAAACGCCTGGGGTCTTGCTAGATTCAATCTTAACAATTTTCTGAGCCTGCCTATGCCTATGGCATGGCAGATCTCAGCTGAACAGAACTCAATGGTAACCATCGGTGACGTTTTTGATCATGTCGGTCTGGATTTCTGGCCCGCTAACAACTGGGACCCGAACGGTTTCTGGGGTGCTGCATGGGAATCTACCAATAGGATCAACTCTGATTTTGCTGTAGGAATAAGTGACAACCTGATCGTCGGATTAGGAATTAAACTGTATTCCAACGGTAATTCCGAAAGCCTGGATTATAATGACGACACTTTGGGTTGGGACTACGATTGGAACAACAGTTTCTGGGGATTCGAAACAACCTGGGGTGGAACTTACATACTGGATGACAATCATTTTATTGATGCAAGTATCGATCTTGATTTCTGGAGTTTCAGTTCTGAATATACTGTTGACGGCGATGATCAGTATGAAGAAGGTATTGTCAACTGTGACGGTATAATGAATTTCGGGCTCAACGGCAGGTATTATGTTACCGGAGATAAGGTAGATTACGCACCTTATATGAATTTTAACTATTTCTCGTTCTCTTCATCGGAAGATACTGAAACGGCGCCTGATGTATTCGAGGCGGATAAATTCGACGGATCTCTGTTCAATATTACCATAGGTTCGGGCGTGCATTATAAACCTGCTGCAGGCGTACAGGTGTATAATGAGTTCGAATTCAGGTATCAGAGTATTTCACAGGACAGGAATAACGAGATTAATACATGGTCTAGCGGTGCTTATGAATCTACAATGACCCTTCTTCCAACTTACAGAATGGGAGTTGAAATAACCAAAGCGATCGATCCGAAAACATGGTGGGGATTCAACTCGGTTCAGTTGTGGGGAGGTTTCAACAAGACTTTCGATAACGTATGGGGCGGAAACGACAGGGATGATGATGAAACCGACGATAATGACTGGGAATCTGATTATTCAAGCCCGACATTTGAAACTGTCAACGTGACTACAGGTGCAGCTTTGCAGAACGGGAATTTCAAACTTGAATTCCAGACGTCAGTTCTTGGTCTCAGATTCGACGAATATGCATTGAACAATGTTTCGATCGGACTGGTTTATATGTTCAGCCAGGACAATTAAGCACAGAAAATTATGTTTTACGCACGAAGGGAGCTTTTTTGCTCCCTTTTTTATTCTTGACAAAAGTGAATTCATTTAGCAAATTACATAAAAAAGTAGTATTTCTTTACAAAAACAGAAACTAAACGGAGGTAATTATGTACAGAAAAATTATATTTTTATTAATCAGTGTCGTGATTTCAGGATTGATCTTTATGTCCTGCAGTGATGACGGGGGAACCACGACACCTCCGTCTACACCTTCCTGTAAGATAGTTTCACCGAACGGTGGCGAGATACTTCAGATGGGAAGCAGCGTTCTGCTTCGGTTCGAAAGCGACCTGACTGAAGATGTCGCGATGTATCTTTATAAGAACGGGGATTCTTTAGCGGTCATAGATCCGGCGATCGCTGTCGATGATTCACTGGAATGGTATATTCCGACGACTCTTGAGGTCGGTACAGATTATCAGATCAAGATCGTAAGTACTACAGATCCGTCAAAATACGATTTTAGTGACGGGAACTTTACTATAGCTCCTGCAGGGAACTATATAATTGTGACTTCTCCGAACGGCGGAGGGATCTGGCTGAAGGGATCTACAAAGCAGATCACATGGTACGACAACATACCGGGCGGAGTTAATGTGTTCCTGCTCAAGAACGGTGTGCCGGTTGATGATATCTTCGGAACTCCACAGGCCAGCGACGGAACTCAGGGCTGGACGATACCGGACGACGGTTCTTATGCCGACGGTGCGGACTATTCGATACAGATCGTAAGTGTAGATAATCCCGCAGTGAACGACACGAGTGATTTTTTCTTCTGCCTTGCGACCAATGATAACACACAGAACATTGTAGGGGACTGGGATATAAATTATTTCTGGAAAGCCGGACCCTTCAGAGCGGATTTTAGCACCGATCTTACCTGGAAATATATTGAAGGAACCGATACTTTGACCGGTACATGGAATATGTCAGGCAACGGCCTGAGATTCGATTTCGATGATTATAATACCTATTATTTAGGTATTGTTGACAGAAACGACATGGAAGGTACAATGCGAAACGCTTCCGGATCAAACGAAGGTACGTGGAACGGAATCAGGATCATACCTGAACTTTACACTCCGAACGGTGGAGATGTATGGATGCGCGGAACGACTCAGACTATCACATGGGACCCGAATATATCAGGCAATGTCGTATTGAGTCTTGCGGATATTAATGGAATTGTTCAGGAAATAGCCACTGTTAGCGGCGCGCTGGGAACTTATGACTGGGCGATACCTACAACAGTAGAACCCGGAGCTGATTACCTGATAAGGATAGCGAAAGAGATCAACGGAGAAGCCTTGGATCAGAGTGATGCTTTTATCTGTATATCGGAAGATACTCTTATAGATGTAGTCGGCGACTGGGTATGGAATTTCTACTGGGACAAATCGACGACCAGCCTTACTTTTAACGCGAACGGAACGTGTTCCAACGGTTATGGAGAAACCGGAACATGGATGTCGTCCGGCAACGGAATTAAATTCGGCTGGGGCGGTGACTGGTACTTCATGGGCCTGGTGAACGGCGATAAGATGGAAGGAACGCAGTATCAACCACCTTCATCAACCGGAGTCTGGGACGCGAACAGAATACTTCAGGTAGTTACACCGAACGGCGGAAATTTCTTCCAGGCAAGTGAAATAGTCGCTATAACATGGTACGAGACTCTCTCCGCAGCTGAGATAACAATTGATCTTTATGAAAATGATTTATTTTACAGGAATCTCGGTACAGTAAATGTCAATAATTACACAAGCTTTAACTGGACTATCCCTACCGATATAGTTACAAGTACTAAGTATAAGATCAGAATGACCAGTACGACTTCGGATATATATGATGAAAGCGATGGTTATTTTACGATCAGTGCTACAGCTTCGACTCCTGCGATAGAAGATGAGGATTTCGAAGACGGTGTTGCTGACAACTGGACTGCATTAGAAGGTACATGGGCTGTCGATACAGGACTTTATACAGTTACTTCAGGAACTTTGACTCAAAGTTCAACTATATCATCATTCGAAGTGACCGGAAATTATGTTTATGAAGCAAGAATGAAAAAGACAGCAGGTGAAAGCTATTATTACGGTCTGGTATTCAATGGCGGAGATACAACTCTTTCTGCAGGTGACGGATGGTGGCAGAACTCTTCAATATTCGTTATAAGAACCGACGGATATTTTGGAATGTGGACTTATGACAACGGAGCATGGCCGGTATCGACCGGTTATCAGTATTCATCCGCGGTCAATACCGGTCTTGATGTATGGAATACACTTAAGATAATCGTAAACAATGATACCGGGGATCATCACCTGTTCATTAATGATCAGTATATTCAGACTGTCAATTCAACTTATTACTCCGGAGGAAAGATAGGACTTGCAGTATATGACAGCGGTCTTATCGGAGCCGGTGCGGTCGACTGGGTCAAAGTAAGCCATGTTAATAAATCCGAGATCGGAGAAATCGAAAATATTCTGATCAATAAAGACATAAACAAAGGCACTCCTGTCAACAGGTAATCAAGATAAACTTATTATAAAGGGAGCCCATACGCTCCCTTTTTTATTGCATAACAACCTGCTTTGGATTAAATTTGGGTCATGGTAATGAAAGCTTCCGATATGCAGTTCGAAACATCTTCTGAAAAAGCTACAGAAAAAGCGGGGTTCGAATTCGCCGCTAGTGCAAAAAGAGGAGATATTATCCTTTTTTACGGAAGTGTCGGATCAGGAAAAACCGTTTTCACCCGCGGACTGTGCAGAGGTCTCGGATACGGCGGGTACGTCAATTCTCCCAGCTATATTATTATGAACCAGTACGACACGGGAGGAGGCCTTGTTATTTATCATTATGACCTATACCGGATATCCTCAACTTCAGAGCTGACCGAGATCGGTTTCTATGATTTTCCGGGTAAAGAAAATACTGTTACTCTGATCGAATGGGCTGAAATGCTGGACGGCGAGATACCGGATAAGAGGGTCGAAGTCAGGATAAAAGTAAAAAGCGAAAAAAAAAGAACAATAGAGATCAACAGGATCGGATAATGTATATTCTGGCTGTAGAAACTTCAACAGAAAAAGCTTCCGTATGTGTTCTTAAAGACGGAAATAAGGTCTCACATGTCTCGGCAGACGGCAATCGCGCCCACAATAAGATGCTTTTCGAAATGATCGGACAGGTTATGGATGAAGCCGGTATTACAACTGATGATGTCGAAATATTAGCCGTGGGGTCAGGGCCGGGATCTTTTACTGGTCTCAGGGTCGGCGTCAGCGCAGTTAAAGGCATAGCTGTCGGTGCGCATAAAAAGATACTTCCAGTACCGTCGATAGATGCTGTCGCTCTCAATGTACTTGCGGATAATCCTGGGGAAAAATTCGCTGAAATAATTCTGGAAGGCAAACAGAAAGACTATTTCCACGCCCGGTACAAAAGATCAGGCGGTGACGTAAAAAAAATAACGGAAATAATTGTTCTTCCATACAAAGAAAATTGTTATATTAATGGAATATGCGCAGGGAACGTTCCGCAGGAATTTACAGGTATGGACAAGTATTCCGATGGTTATTTCCCCGATGCCTATTATATAGGAAAACTGGCGTATGAAAGAAAAAATGATGCTTCTGAAGATTATTCTTTCGAACCGGAATATTATAAGGAATTCAAAGTAAGGTAAGCATGGAACTGTTCCAGATAGGATTTTTGAGTTTTACGATATCGGACCTTGCCGACATTATCCTATTTACTTTCATTTTCTACAAACTCTATAATGTCGTTAAAGATTCAAGGGCAACTACGATGTTCCTGGGACTTCTGCTGGTCGTTCTTGTAGGTATAATGTCTGATTTTTTGAACCTGTCGATCATGTCATGGCTTGTGAATTCAATTAAAACGATATTCTGGCTGGCTTTCTTCATACTGTTTCAGCCTGAGATCAGAAGGATACTTACTCATATCGGCCAGAACAGGCTGATACGAAAATTCCTGCAGATCAAGAACCAGACAATATTCGACGAGATCGCCAAAGCTGCTTTCATGCTTTCCGATAAAAGACTGGGCGGCCTTATCGTGCTGCAGAAGAACGTCGGTATAAAGACAGTAATAGAATCAGGCATACCTATAAAAAGCGAGGTCACACCTGAGCTGATAGTTACCATATTTAATCCAACCTCACCGCTCCACGACGGAGCCGTTGTTATCTCCAATGATCAGATAGTAGCGGCTAAATGCATTCTTCCAAGCACTGCCCGGGAGATAGGTTCCCAGTTCGGAACGCGCCACAGGGCAGCGGTCGGGCTTTCGGAGGAAAGCGACGCAATAATAGTAGTGGTCTCGGAAGAGACAGGAGAAGTAAGGATAGCATATGACGGAGACCTTTTAAAAACCAATAAAGATGAAGATCTCAATCTCAAACTGGAAAAACTGTTTAAATATGAACAAAGAAAAGAAACATCCGAAGATATATCCTGAAGATAGTCCTGTCGAAGAAGAATTCAGCGACCTGATGGACCTGGAATATCTCGAAATGATAGAACTTATAGAAATGATGAAAAAAGGCGAACTTACGGAAGAAGAGCTTAAAAGGTTCGAATATATAAGAAAAACCAGAGAAAATCTTTACGGCGGAGATGCCTAGATCAGTCTCCCAGATGTCTGTCTTTCATAAGATAATTTTTAATATAATCATCGACACCCTCTTCAAGACTTGTGAACCGTATGTTCAATCCGAGATCGTTCAGATTTGAGTTATCCGATTCTGTAAAATACTGGTACTTGTCTCTGAGAGCGGCAGGCATATCGAAATACTCGATGTTTTCATCGATTCCGGTGCTTTTGAAGACCGATCCTGCCAGATCGTTCCAGCTTCTGGCTTTACTGCTGCCGAGGTTATACAATCCCGAAATATCTTTCCTGTCCAGAATATCGCAAAGTATCTTCGCGCAGTCTTTGACATAAACGAAATCCCGGACGGATTCGCCGTCTTTCCACTTCTTATTATAAGATTTGAAAAGTTTTATCTTTTTTGTGATTAGAACTTCACTGTAGGCTTTGTATATCTTACTGCTCATTTCGCCTTTATGATATTCGTTCGGGCCGTAGACATTAAAGAATTTTATTCCGGTTATCCTGTCGAAATATTTGTTCTTTTCCGCATAGAGGTCGAACATATGCTTCGAATATCCGTACATGTTAAGCGGTCTGAGCCGTGACAGGTTTTTCAGACCGTCCTGAAATCCATACGAACCGTCACCGTAAGTGGCTGCGCTTGATGCATAAATGAACCTGATATTGTTTTTGATACAGTAACCGGCAAGTGCTTTAGTATACTCATAATTGTTGTAGGCCAGATATGAGCAGTCCGCTTCCGTTGTAACCGAGCAGGCTCCCATGTGTATGACAGCGTCAAGTCCGGAATAGATCTCATCTTCACAGAGTATCTGTTCCAGAAGATCGTCCTTTTCAATATAATCGGAGTATTTAAGCGCTCTGAGATTTTTCCACTTAGATGAAGTTCCAAGGTGGTCGGCGATAATTATATCTTCATAACCTCTTCTGTTGAGTTCCCAGACTACCGCACTTCCTATAAATCCTGCACCGCCGGTTACCAGTATCATGATAATTCCTATTTCTTGATTTTAGCTATTTCTTCCTGAAGTGCAATAAAGAAAGGTTTGGTGAACTTTGTTTTGAAAATAAGTTCGCTTGCCGCTTTCTCTCCTTTATAAGTTCCGCCGACATAAAGGTACTCGAAGTTCTTGACCATAGTGTCGACTTTCTCATCGAGTACGTTCTCTCCGCCGGACATTCCTATAACGAACTGATAAATGCTTTTTGCGGCTATGTAGGTTTCATCAATGTCAATGTAGAAATAGTTCTGATCGTCTGCAAGTTTCTTCTTAAGGTCGGCGTTCAGTTTCTCCGTAAAGGATTTGCCTTTTTTGTTCATTGCTCCGGAAGCGATGTCTTTTGTAGTGCAGAACGATACATTGTCACCGTCGATAACAATATATGCCATCATCATCTGGACATTTATGGAAAAGACTGTAATATTTCCGGTTTCGATTCCGGAGAATGCTTCAGCCGGATCCACTTTGGACATGTTCGCCATCGGCCCGACTTTTTCAAGGGTCGCCGTGAAAGCCGCAGGATCTTTAACGTTGAAGTTCAGTATGGTATTATAGTTCATCATATTGATGGTACTTCCGTCGTACATTCCGAAATTGATACTTCCGGCAAGCTGATCGATAACTTCTTTTTTTAGATCGATGCCCATCTGGTTTTTAATGTTCTCAAGTTCCTGATCGAAACTCTGCTTTGATTCGAGCGGTAACGTCTCAAGAAGGAAATTCAGGTATTCCGAAGCGTTGATCATTACAGATAGAAGTACTGCAGGGTCCTTTTCCATTCCCAGAACTACAGAACGGTCGGATTTAATGTTCTCCATCATCTTTTTGAACGGATTTTCCGCATCCATATATGCAGCCATATTTACCACGAGATCGCTTTTACCAAGGTCAATCGATGCTCCTGCACCTCTGTAATATTTCAGATATTCAACTGATTTCATTTCAGATTCACCGAACATCGGATTCACAGTAAGATTCTGAAGGGCTTCTCCGTTTTTTGAAAAGAATGATTTAAAATCGAAATAGATACCGATATCAGTTCCCATATCAACTGATGACGCGATCTCTTTGTAGTTCGGGGCTGAGGCAAGCTTGCTGTTCTTTTCGAAAACTGTCTGGGCGGTTGTCTGCGAGTTCACAGCCAGATGGAAAACGAGATAATCGGAGTCCGCTTTTATGCTCAGAACGACATCTTCTTCATCAGGATGTTTTACGAATAAAATACCGTTCTCTTCCGTAACCACGGTAATTTCATCTTTCTGAGAATTTATTCTTTCTTTTATAAAATTGAAAGCTCCTGAATTCTGAGTTACCGGGAATAGAATATCTATATCGGCGCTGGTATTTTCACCGTATTCACCGTCTATCTTGAGGTTGCTCAGAACTAACCCGAACTCTCTTTTCGTGTCGAATCCCGCTTTTTCATATTCCGCCGGGTTCATAGGATCGAAGCCGAGAGTTTCTATTATTTCGCTTCTGTCTTCCGGTACAGGCTCGCCAAGAATTTTATCAGGACCCACTCCGAAAGTACTGAAAAGTTTTTCGATTGAGGAGAACCTCAGCATCGCAACAGAATTCTCGGGAGCATATTTCTTAGCTATTTCGGATTCTGCAGTTTTTTTAACGCTTTCGGTACCCGAGCATGCGATGATCAGTAACATGATCGCCGCTGTTGCAAAAGCAACTAGTTTTTTCATAATAAATCCTCCGTTTTTTTAAATTGTCAATAGCCGCAGATAAATGTCTTCGACATAATTACTTTAAATTTAACAGACTTTCTATATAAAATCAAGGAAGTATATTCATTAAAATTATCTGATCATTACTGGAGTATACCCCCAAAAACGGACAATTTTCCAAGCGCATGTAAATTACATGAAAAAATAGTCGAATTATCATTGCCTGCAAAAAATCTCTCAGAATAAACCTGATTGTATAAAAATACACATTGATTTAACTGTTTAAAATCTACGGCATATATATTATTCAGTCTCGAACAATTAAAATATATAGTGAGTGTACACAGTTTAGGCACTGAGAAGAAAAATAAAGAAGTTGAAAATGATACGCGAGTTCAGAAGATTAAAAGGAAGTAAAATCTGGCATTTAAATAGCGAATGTCCTGACTGGCCGCTAATAGATTATGAAATATGGATAGGGAATTTTGTCCCGCCCGGCTGCGAGAAATTGTGCGATCTCTGTTATATCTCAAAAGATCAGCATAAACATATAAGCGATATAACCAATAAAACCGTTTTAGAAGATCAGAAATATTATCAGTCATTCAGGTAATTTAAAATAGGTTGAAAGCTATGGAATAAAATTGGTTTATTCGTGCAAGGTACTTATAAAAGTTGAATTTGTTGCTTTGGATTTTTAATATGTTCATTTTAAATTAACATCTAAACTCTAATTAAATAAAAAAGGAGCTGTAGTATGAAAATCATCGTTTTAAAAGGAACACACAGTTGTGGCAAAACAACCACACTAAACACTGTTTATAAGAAAATTATTGAAAATGATGGCGAACCAACTTGTTATAAGCAGGAAGGTGCAAACAAATATGATTTTTCCGATATTATCATTTTCAATGGGAAAAAGGTCGCTTATCTTACAATGGGAGATATGTCAAGAAGAATTGTGAATGGAGTCAGGAATTATTACGCTGATAAATGCGACCTGTTTGTCTGTGCTTTCAATAAGCATTTAAAGAATCCTCCAAAGGAATTCTCAAAACATGACACTCATTTTATTATTAAAACAAAAAATGATAGTAATTATGATAAACATAATACCAAAAGTGCAGAAGAAGTCTATGGTGCAATTATTCAAAATTTAAGTATATAAAACAACTTAATTACATTGGGCTCAAAATAAAACAAGAAAGAATTGGAGTATACCCGAAAAAACAGATAAAAGCCTTGACAGAGAAACATAATTTAATGATATTTAGACGAGAGCAACAAAATACGGAAACAATTAAAAGGAAAAGCGGCATTATTGTAAATTGACATATTGATAATTTGCTAAAATTATCTTGTCTTGCACCGTAAACTACCACTTTACAAGTCAGTGAGACAGGAGAAGAAGCGAGTGTTCCGTATAACAGATATGGGGCACCGCCTCTTTATATCTTACTGACGGGCTGTGGTAGGCCAACGGTGCGGGTATAACAGAGTGTCGGTGCCTGTATTTTTTATGGAGCTAAAAGGCATCGGACCTCAATCAAAGGAGGTGGTGTCTTTATGGATGTGTAATAGAGAAAAGAAAGTTTATAAAACTACAAAAAAAACTAATTGAGGGTAAAAATGAAGAAAAATAAAATGATCGTTGCTGTTATATTCACGTTCGCTTTATTAACCGCGGTATTTGCCATGTCAGGCGGAGGCAATAATGATCCCGCGAAAGAAGCACAGCAAGTAAAACAGGATACGCAAAGTGTTCAGGCAAAACAATCTGATCAGGCCAAGTTAGGTGAGACTGTTAAAGACATACTCGGATTCGATACTGGACTTACAAAAGATCAATATGATTTGTTAAAAAAAGAATATTATGAAAAAGCTAAAGAATTAAAGCTTTTACATATTGATCCTTTGTTTTTTAACAAGGTTGATTTAAACAAAAAAAATGAATTTGATAATTTCAACATTCATCTAGGAGCTTCTTTAGATGAGTGTAATCTGAATGATTTTATTATTCGTTCAGAATTGATAATAATTGGTACTTTCGACAGTGTTATTATTGATAATGATACAAAGTCTACATTCCCTGTTACTTTTAAAGTTCGAGTAAATGAAATAATAGCAAAC
This sequence comes from Candidatus Delongbacteria bacterium, assembly GCA_003252515.1. Lineage (GTDB taxonomy): Bacteria > UBA4055 > UBA4055 > UBA4055 > UBA4055 > UBA4055. The sequence goes on from QKDR01000108.1 coordinate 21,523, forward strand.
GAAACCGGTTACAACACAATCCCCACATTTATCACGCTGAAATACAATAATTTTTCAAATATTCCATTTGACAAACTTAAATCTAACAAAGAAAGTCTAGTTAAAGGAAAAGAACAATATGTACTGTTTCTAACCCGAAGGAGTTTTTATTACTATGTAGATTCTCATGAAAAAGGTAGGACAAAAACATATGTAACTAACGACTGCTTTGAGCCGTATACTTTTACCTCTTTAGCTTTCTCCGATAGAAAAATCGAAAAAAATAAAATTGCAAAAGATTATTCAAAATCTGATTTAGATGAGAATTATTGGTTAGATTTAAATGTCTTTAAAAAAAATGTCAAAGAAATTATTGAGATAAATGACAAAAATAACTTCTTTAAAAGGAGTTACAAATGAAGACAATAAAATTTATAATTTTCTTAGTAATTTTTATTCTTCTATTTCATAATCTAAGTTTTGCACAATCAATAATAACTAACAATTCTAAAGACTCCAATACAAACACCGTAAATCTAACAGGTGTTTGGTTGGATAATTCTATTGATTTTTATGATCTTTATAGAGATTCAAGTTTAACACAAGACTTTAGGAGTGTTATTCAATCTGTTTGCGATTATATTGAACCTTCAACCGTCATTAGTCAATATTATAGCTTTGATTATACTGATATTATTGATAGTCAAGCAATGTACGATAATCACTGCCAAATAAAATTTGGAGATTACGATAACGCTTTTGCTGCTAAATGTTGTAATATTTATTCCCCTGACGCATATTCTGCAAGCGGTTTAGATTATGGACAAGTTCTTGAATTTGATATTCTCATAAATAAGGATAGTACCTATACTTGGACAACAGGAAATTTTAATAATACTGGTGTTTGGGATAGAGAACATACAATGCGTCATGAGATTACTCATGGAGTGGGTCTTGCCCATAATAATTATTCTTCTTTAATGATTTCGGAGGAAAATTATAACGAAAATAATCCCGAAAGAAATATCACTGTAGTTGACAGATATAATTATCACGCAATTTATAATCCTCCTGAAATTATCAAACCACTTGGACAAACAAACGGATATTGCGAATTACTTCTAGATCATGGAAAACAAATAAGATTAGAGGCAAACAAACCTGAAATAGTAGAAACAGATTCTGCCGAATTAGATTTTCATCTTCTCAATGAAGATAGCACTTTTAATTGTCAAATATACCGATATTCTGTTTTTAATACAACAGAACAAAAATACATATATGATTGGGTTCTTGATACTTTAGATGTCGAGAATAAAGCATATAAACTTATTGCGTTTTATACTGGATTTAATCCAAAAACGTCAATGATGTATAAAATCCCGCACGATGAGCTTAAAATCAGATTCTCCAACCTTACTCTAAAATCGCCTGAATACAACAAGGAATATTCAATTTATGCGCCTTTGGCATTTAAAGTTTTCGGGAAATCAGAAAATGCTGATGTTCCGATCACGGATATTGAAAATATCGGCTCAATTGAATATCTGCTTGAGAAGAAAGGTACGCTTTGGAATACCGAGATATTTACAGAGGTCACGAATGCAACTACCAACTTTGAGTTCACAAAAGATCTCAGCACGATCCTTGATCTGGAGACCGGTGATTATCTTGTATCTGTTACAGTCAGGGATCAGCAGGATGAGGTGATCGCCGAGATAGAAGAAATGCCTATCCGTATCAATACACGTTCGATACAGATACAGGACCCTACTTCGGAAGAATTCATGATATATGATTTTGATCTGGCTTCATGGTATTACACTACGTGGTTTGTAATCTCAGGCCGGTTCTATCATGAAGGACTGGAGAATAAAGACATACAGATACCTTTTCCGGCAGAATTGTATGACGTAAAATGGTGTGAAGAGAACGGTGTTCAGGCGTCGGTTTACAGCACCGATTACCCTTCCGCGCTTCGTGTGCCGGAGGGCACATATTACTGGACAACCGACAAGTGGCCTGATCCAAAGGGTTCTTCATCAGCCGTCAGTGACAATGATGATCCGTATGCGGAATCATTAACTTTAAAGGACAGTATACATGGCAGTCTACCTGTAAAAGATGAG
>QKDR01000030.1 GCA_003252515.1 Candidatus Delongbacteria bacterium
TCTTTAATTCCGTCTGCATCATTATCCTCATCCGGACATCCGTCTTCGTCTTCGAATCCGTCTTTGTCTTCAGGAACATCAGGACATTTGTCGATCTTATTTGCAATACCGTCTTTATCCCTGTCGAAGCTCTCACCCCAGAGTGAGAAATTCAATCCGGCATCAAATGACAGTCCGTTATGAAGGTTCTTTCCCGGATCATCAAAATTGTCCAATTCGTCTATTGACAGAAGATGCCTTGCATCGACTCTGAAAGATACCCATTCCGTCAGAGAATACTTCAGACCTACACCGTAGTTGAATAACGGATCAATATCGCTTGAAAATCCGGTCGGGTCGATATTATAAGCACCGCCGCCTGCCGCAACATAAGGAACGACTTTATCTTCAGGGAAGATATGGTAGATCGCGTCAATATGGAATAGATAAAAATCCACATTGTTGTTATCCGGAACATAATAGAATTCGCCGTCAGTATCAGTGTTTACATAGCCTCCTGTCGCTTCCACTCCCCATCTTTCAGTGATATTATAGCCCAGTCTCAATCCCATGTTCATCCTGTGATCAAGGTTAATGGACATGTTCTTCTCGAAAAAATAAGCGCCCAGATACGGAGTTACATCAATTGACCTTGTTTTGATCTCAGCGTTAGCGGATGCAAAAAATGTAATGATGAGTATCATGCACACCCTCAACACAGTTCCTCTAATTCCCATTTAGTCCTCCTAAAATAATATTTTATTTCTTCTGTACGATCTGAAACTGAAGCTAATTCAGGGCTTTCAGGCTTGTTAAGCTCCGTTTCCGTAGTAACTGATTAAATATATGTACTAATTATTAAATGAACAAGCGTTTTTTTTTTTATTTTAATTCAAAAAGATCAAGTCTGTTACAGCTACCATCTTTGATGAATTGCCTCAACGCCTCATACATTATAACTGCTGCTGAATTACAAAGATTAAGAGATCTTATTTTATCTGTCATGGGAATTAAAATACCTTTATCATTATGAAGTGAATGAAATATTTCAGGCAGACCTCCGCTTTCTTTACCGAAAAAAATAAAATCTCCGTATCTGAATTTTATATCGTAATAAACAGTTCCGGCTTTTGTTGAAGCGAAAAAGAAATCTTTATCAGAATTTTCCATGAAGAAATTTTCAAGTGAACTGTAAACTCTGTAATCGAGATAGTCCCAGTAATCCAGAGCTGCTCTTTTAACCATTTTATCAGTCAGCTTGAAACCGAGCGGCTCGATAAGATGAAGCCTGCAGTTTAGACCGACACATAACCTTGCGATATTTCCGGTGTTATATGGTATCTCAGGTTCAAATAGAACAATATTTAACAAAGGATCTGCCATATGAAAATAAAAAAAAAGTCTTAACTGAGTTAAGACTTATTCTTTTTCAGCCGTTTCAACGGCTACGAATTTCTTGCCTTTCGCTTTGGTAATAAATCTTACCTTTCCTGCTTCAAGTGCGAATAATGTATGGTCTCTTCCGACACCTACATTGAGACCTGCGTGAAATTTTGTGCCTCTTTGCCTGATTATGATCGAACCGGCTTTTGCAACCTGTCCGCCAAAGAGCTTGACACCCAGCATCTGAGGATTACTGTCTCTTCCGTTCCTTGAACTTCCGACACCTTTCTTGTGAGCCATGTTGACCTCTTATTTCAATTAATTATTTACGATCTGCTTAACTTTAACAATAGAAAGATGCTGCCTGTGACCTTTCTTTACTTCGTAACGCTTTCTTCTCTTTTTTTTGAATACAATTACTTTTTTATCCTTTCTGTTCTCAAGGACTTCAAGTATAACTGACGCTCCTGAGACTAAAGGAGTACCGAATGTCATATTTTCGCCATCACCGACAGCAAGCACTTTGTTGACCGTAACACTTTCACCTGCCTCAGCATTAATTCTGTCGATCTTGATTATCTCATCAGCGCGAACGATCTGCTGTTTTCCCGATATTTCAATTACTGCGTACATCAATTTGCTCCGTAATGTGTTAATTTTGAACTTGCAAATATAACTGATAGATGATACCTTGTCAAGCAATTATTTCTCAATTTTTCAGCAAAATAATACAAATAATTCAGTTGACAATTATAGTGCTTAGATTTATATTTATCGTTCCGGTTCGAAACATGCACAATGAGCTTGCCGGATATATTAATAATGTAAGAATTTTCTTATTTTAAGGGAGGTTTGATTCTTTATGAAAGAACGAAACAACATGATCAGGTGGATTATTTTCGCAGCACTGTTTTCATGGGCGATCTATGCTCTGATTCCTACATATCAGACATATTTTTCATCAGAAAGAACGGTCGTCGAAAAAATAAAAATAAAAAATGACCTGATCAAAGCAGTTGCAAAAAAGGAAAGAGGCGATAAGCTTACTGCGATCGAAAGAAAACTGATAAAAGATTACAAGGACAAACCTGAATATCTTTCATTGGCCGATGAAGAAATAGAAAAACTTGCGGAGTTCGAAAAACAGAACCTTAAAAGTCTCAGACTCGGACTTGACCTTCAGGGCGGTATGCATCTTGTACTTGAAATAGATTATGACCAGCTTCTTAAAAATAAAGCTATAAAAAAAGATAAACAGCTCGACGATCTCCTGTCTGCAGCCAAATCAAGAAGCGGAAATGATAAAGAGATATATTTTGAAGAGATCCGGAAAGTCTTTAAAGAAAAAAATGTTCCTCTCAACACCTATTTCGGCAGAAGCGGAGAGTCTGATGAGAAAATCATTGATCTTCTGGACAGCGCAGCAAAAAAAGGTATTGTCACGACACTTGAAGTGTTAAGGAACAGGATCGACCAGTTCGGCATAGCAGAACCTTCAATCCAGCCGAGAGGTAAACACAGGATAATCGTTGAACTCCCGGGTGTAAAGGATGAGGAAAGGGCGACGAACCTCGTTAATCAGGCAGCTTTTCTTGAATTTAAAATAGTTGCCGATAATGATGTTCTTCAGCAGAAAATAAATGATATAGACCTCGCACTAAAAAATAGTGCAACAGCAGATAAATCAGCTGCAGAAATATCTGTTGAAAATACTGACTCTGACACTGCTGATATCACCAAGAACCCGAAGTCTGAAAACCTTACAGATGAACCTGCTGACGCGACAAAACTTTTCACAGAAGATGTAAAAGATTCTGCGGCTGTACCTGAGACTGATGAAGAATTTGCTAAAAACAATCCGTTCAAATCTCTTCTTATCGGCGGAAGGACAGGCAACATTCTGGTTCAGGAAAAGAACAGGCTTAAAGTAATCGAACTTCTGAAGAACGATAATGTCAGAAATATCCTGGGTAATTATGAATTCGTCTGGAAAAACAAAGCTGAAGTTTACAATAATGAATCATACTGGGAAATAATGCTTGTCGAAAAGAAGGCTGTTCTTGACGGTACATCAATAACTGAAGCGAACGCTTCGCTTGCAAGCCAGTCATCCGCGAACGGAGGATGGGAAGTTCCATTTGAACTCGACAGGGACGGCGGAAGAATATTCTCCGAAGTTACAGGTAAGAATGTCGGAAAAAGACTTGCTATCATTCTTGACAATAAACTTTATATGGCGCCGAACATTCAGGTCAGAATCCCGAACGGCCGCGGTGTTATTACGTTAGGCGGCGGTACGGCTGATGAGGCAAGAGACCTTGCAATTGTACTGAAAGCCGGAGCTCTTGAAGCGCCTTTGGAGATCATGGAAAAAAGGACGATCGGACCGTCACTCGGCGGAGACTCGATAAAAAGCGGGGTTATTTCAGCCGTCTCGGGTTTTGCAATCGTTGTAGTATTCATGATCTTCTGGTATAAACTGAGCGGGCTTTTCGCCGTGATAGCTCTGTTGCTGAATTTTATATTCACGATCGCTACTCTCGGAATGTTCGAAGGCACTTTAACACTCCCCGGAATAGCGGGACTTGTTCTTACTATGGGTATGGCGGTTGACGCGAATATAATCATTTTCGAAAGGATTAAAGAAGAGATACTGGAAAAGAACACTATTTTAAATGCGATCAACGCCGGTTATGAAAGAGCGTTCACAACTATCTTTGATTCAAACCTGACTACCTTTATTGCCGGTATTACTCTTTATCAATTCGGAACAGGTCCTGTAAGAGGATTCGCACTTACGCTTATGATCGGTATTCTCTGGAGTATGTACACAGCTACTGTTGTGACCAGACTGCTTTCGGATCTGTATATCAATAAGAACACAAAAAAAATGAGCATCTAAAAAAGTACACAAGGTAATCTGTAAGGAGCTTACTATGACCGCAAAAAATAAAATAGATTTCGTAGGTAAAATAAAAAAAGCACTGCTGGTTTCGTTCCTCTTGATCGTTCTCGGTATTTTATCAGTTGTTATCCAGAAAGGACTGAACTATAATATTGAATTTAACGGCGGATATCTTGTTCATGCAGGGTTCTATGATAAAGTCGATATCGCTAAGATCAGAAGCGCATTTGCCGGCGGGGATATGTCAGGAATAGACATACAGGAATTCGGCGACACCGGTTCCGAGGCTGAAGATTTCGGGACTGAAGTTATTCTGAAAATGGAGACATCGGATCAGGATATAAAACTGCTTGAGAAGAAAATCTCTGCCGTTCTGAATGACAATTTCGGTGCTGATTCATATGAAATAAGACAATCTTCCAGCATCGGACCAAAAGTAGGGAACGAACTGAAAGAATCAACATTGAAAGCTATCTTCTGGTCTCTTCTTTTCATTCTTATTTACATTACAATAAAATTCAGGTTCAGGTACGGAATAGCCGCGATCGCAGCACTATTCCACGACGTAATGATCACAGTCGGAATGCTGTCTCTTTTTGGATTTTTCTTCAATATTGAAATATCACTATCGGTGATAGCTGCCATTCTTACTATCGTAGGATATTCGCTGAACGATACCATCGTGGTATTCGACAGGATCAGGGAAAACGTAAAAAAGCTTGAAGGAATGGACTTCGACAAAATAGTAAATGTCTCGGTTAACGAAACTCTTACAAGAACTATTCTGACATCTACTACGACCCTTTTTGTCGTGATAATATTGTTCATCTTCGGCGGAGAGGTCATCAGAGATCTGTCACTGACATTATTAATAGGAATAATCGTAGGTACTTATTCTTCGATTTTCATAGCATCTCCTTTACTAATCTTCTGGGAAAGATCTTCCCGCAAGAACAAAAGACTTGCTAAAGCCTAGGTTGACAGCCGTTTAACTCTTAAACAAGTTTAGTTAACCTAAACTTGTTTTTATTTTGGAGGTAGGAATGAGTGTAAGAATTGCCGTTGGAGCCCAGTGGGGCGACGAGGGAAAAGGTAAGATCATTGATCTGCTTAGTTCAGGAGCCGATCTTGTAGTAAGATATCAGGGGGGTGCTAACGCAGGTCATACTGTTAAGATCAATGATAAAAAGTTCATACTCCATATGATCCCGTCAGGCGTACTTAACAAAAAAACTGTTTCAGCTATCGGGAACGGAGTGGTTTTTGATTATGAATCCTTTATAAATGAGCTTACGGTGCTGAACAATGAAGGTATAGACACTGAAGAAAGGCTTTTCTTAAGTCCTTACGCTCATGTTGTAATGCCTTACCATAAAGAAATTGACAGAGCGTTCGAAAAAGTAAGAAAGAACAAGATCGGAACGACCTTTAAAGGAATCGGGCCCGCATATCAGGACAAAATATCCAGATGCGGTATAAGGGTAGTCGACATCCTGGATGATGATTATTTTGTTTCGGTATTAAAAAACAATATCGAAATGAAGAATCTGACCTTTGAAAGTATGTATGGTGAAAAAAACAAATTCTCATTCGATGAAATATATAAGGACTGCCTTGATAAATTTTCAATTATAAGGAAATATGTAAAAGATGTCTCTTTGATAATTGACGAATATCTCAAACAGAACAAATCCATTCTTTTTGAGGGCGCGCAGGGAACTCTTCTGGACATTGATCACGGTACATATCCTTACGTTACTTCATCTAACACTACAAGCGGCGGTGTATGCACAGGGACAGGTGTAAGCCCTACAAAAATTAACAGCGTTATAGGAGTAATGAAAGCCTATACTACTAGAGTCGGGAACGGACCGTTCGTGTCAGAGCTTTTTGACGATACAGGCAAGTACCTGTCAGAGAAAGGACACGAGGTAGGAGCGACTACCGGAAGACCCAGAAGATGCGGCTACTTCGACGCTCTGATAGCAAGATACTCTGTCAGGATAAACGGAATATCCTCACTTGCACTGACAAAGATCGATGTTCTTGGAGGACTTGACAAGATAAAAGTTTGCGTCGGATATAAATATAATGATCAAATCCTCAGAGAATTCCTGCCGGTTTCAAATGTTCTGGAAAAATGTGAACCGGTTTATGAGGAGCTGGAAGGCTGGAAGGAGGATATATCTGAGATCAGGAATTATAATGAACTCCCTGAAAACGTTAAAAAATATATCGGATACATTGAGAAAGTCTCACCTGTAGAAATCGTTTCGGTCGGCCCGGAAAGAAATCAATCCATATATAAATAAAAAAAGTCCCAGATTTCTCAAGGACTTTTTCGACAATCTGAAGCCCCTCAAACGAGGGGCTTTATTATTTTACCTCACCGGCATCATTTTTCTGATCAGTTTTTTTTTAATGTTTCAATTTCTCAGATTTCAGCCTGATCTTCAAATTATCGCCAATAATCTCCTTAGTGGCGCTTGCTGCTACGATATAATAGAAATATTTATCACCTGCATCAGCTTTCTGCCACTCAGTATCACTGATCCATGTACCTGTAGTATCAAGAGTGAAAGTACCGTAAGGGTCTTCAGACGCATAGACTTTATACTCAGTAGCTCCCGGAACAAAATCCCAGCTCAATATCGTGTTTACTGAATCACGGACTATTGTAATATTCTCAGGAGTACCGAGGTCTATAGTGCCGGTAAGCGAGACAACATCAAGCATTACGGCAGCGTCTTCAGGAGCTATATAAGTTGTGTCGCCCTGAATATAGTTCGCCGCACGGAACAGGAGATAGCAGCTTTCAAAATTATAAT
>QKDR01000131.1 GCA_003252515.1 Candidatus Delongbacteria bacterium
ACTCTGGGGTGAGAGCTTCGACAGGGATAAAGACGGTATTGCAAATAAGATCGACAAATGTCCTGATGTTCCTGAAGACAAAGACGGATTCGAAGACGAAGACGGATGTCCGGATGAGGATAATGATGCAGACGGAATTAAAGATTTAAACGACAAGTGTCCGAACGATCCTGAAGACAAAGACGGATTCGAAGATGAAGACGGATGCCCTGACCCTGATAACGATCAGGATGGTCTGCTTGACGCTGAAGATCAGTGTCCTAATATTTTCGGACCAAAAGAGCATGGCGGATGTCCTGACAGAGACGGAGACGGAATTTATGATAATGTTGACAAATGCCCTGATGATCCTGAAGATAAAGACGGATTCCAGGATGAAGACGGATGTCCAGATCCGGACAATGATAAAGACGGATTGCTTGACGCTGACGACAAATGCCCGAACGAAGCCGAAACATTCAACGGATTCGAAGACGAAGACGGATGTCCTGACGCTATAATTCTTAAGAAAGACGAGACAATTACTCTTGACAACATATATTTCAAATCAGGGAAAGCGGATCTCGTTGAAAGTTCATTCCCTGTCCTTGATCAGGTCAAGAGGATATTCATCGACAACCCCGGTATCGTGATCCAGATTGAGGGTCATACTGACAGCCAGGGGGCCGCTGCATACAATAAAAAACTGTCGCAGCAGAGAGCTGAAACAGTCATGAAATACTTAGTAAACAATCTTGCTATACCTCAAGATCAATTGTCCGCTGCCGGTTTTGGTGAAGAGAAACCTGTGGCTGATAACGCAACTAAGGAAGGTAGAGCTAAGAACAGAAGAATTGAGTTCAGAGTAAAGTAACATGTAAATGAAACATGAAAAAGGCTACGGTTATTGCGTAGCCTTTTTTTATTGGAGAAATGAAATGGAATATAAGATCGCAGTACTTGGCGGAGGACCCGGAGGTTATACTGCCGCCATAAGAGCAGCACAGTTAGGGATGAGTGTAATTATTGTAGAGAAGGCTCAGCTCGGAGGAACATGTCTGAATTGGGGATGTATACCTACTAAAGCTATATTATCATGTACAGACGTACTGTCAAAAATAATGAACAGTGAAGAGTTTGGTATTAAGGTGGAAAAAGTAAGTTACGACCTGAGCAGGATCATGGAAAGAAAAAGATCGATCGTTGAAAGCCTGGTTCAGGGCCTTGATAAACTGTTTAAGCTCAGAAAAATAGAAATAGTGAGGGAAAACGGTTCTATAACAGGAATGAATGAGATCACTACTTCGTCAGGAAGAAAGATTACTGCCGAAAATATTATACTTGCCACGGGATCCGAGCCTCTTGAACTTGATTGCTTTAATATTGATCATATAAATGTAATAACAAGTAACGATGCCTTATCGCTGGAAGAAGTTCCGGAGAAGATGCTTATAATTGGCGGAGGTGTTGTAGGATGTGAATTCGCCGGAATATTCTCTGAACTCGGCTCTAAGATCACGATAGTGGAAATGCTTGATATGCTTCTTCCTACTGAAGACAACCAGGTTTCAAGATCAATCCAGACCTCCTTTAAGAAAAAGGGCGTGGATATTAAACTTAAAACAATGGTTGAAAAGGTCACAATTATCGGTGACGGTAATATTGTAGTGAATTTTAATGACGGGACACAGGAATCATATTCAAAAGTTCTCTCAGCTGGCGGAAGAAAAGTTAATATCAAAGGTAACGGCATTGATGAGATCGGGACAGAACTTATCAATGGTAAATTCATAAAGATTAACGATTTTATGCAGACAAGCGTTCCTAATGTTTACGCGATCGGTGATATAACGGGAAAAATGATGCTTGCTCATGCCGCCGCCGCTCAAGGTATTGCTGCTGTTTCCAATATCGCCGGTAAAGTACAGGAGATTGACTATTCAGCGATTCCGTCAGCTATTTTTACATCACCGGAAATAGCATCTTTGGGTGAAAGAGAACAGGATCTGAAATCCAAAAATATTGATTATAAAGTAAGCAGATTTTCATTTGCTGCGAACGGAAAGGCAAAGGGTTTAGGGGAAACAGAAGGATTTGTAAAAATCCTTACAGATAGGTCCGGAGAAAATCTTCTGGGCGCACATATTGTAGGACCGCATGCTTCCGATCTGATTCATGAACTGGTTCTTGTTAAGCAGAATAAATTGTCATTACACGCACTGACAAACTCAATTCACGCACACCCGACCCTTAGTGAATGCGTACTTGAAGCGGCTGAGGGAATATTTAAGATGTCTATACACAGCATATAAAACAAGCGGGTTTTCCCGCTTGTTTATTTACTGAAGAGGATTATCCCCGATTTTTTTCCCGAAGAATTCTGAAAGGATTGAGGAGACAGCTCTTGAAGAACCCTGTTTCAGGCATTTTCTTGCCAGATATCCGCATTCTTCTGTATCAAGCCGTCTAATTATTTTCTTGACAACAGGCACAAGAAAAGGGGTGACGCTGAATTCTCTCAGTCCGAGACCCAGCAGTAGCGGTATCGCAAGCGGATAACCGGCCATCTGACCGCAAAGACCGACATTTATATTTCTTTTTGCTGCGGCTTTTATTGTCATATCGATCATCCTTATAACTGCGGGATGAAAAGATTCATAAATATTACTTACCCTTTCATTTCCCCTGTCTGCGGCAAGTACATATTGAGTAAGATCGTTAGTTCCGATACTGAAAAAATCAACTGCTTTTGCAATGTGATCCGCAATCATAGCGGCAGAAGGTATCTCTATCATTACTCCGATTCTGATATCGTTGTCAAAAGGAAACCCTTCATCAGACAATTCTTTTTTTATTTTTGTGATCAGCGCTTTAGTTTTTTTAACTTCTGTAAGATTTGCAACAAATGGAATTATAATCGAAATGTTTTTTCTTGAAGAGGCTCTGATAATAGCCCTTAAATGTGACTTAAGAAGTTTAGGATGGTCGAACAGAAGCCTCATTCCCCGGACACCAAGGAACGGGTTGTCTTCCTTGACCGATATTTTATCGTTGAGTTTGTCGCCGCCGATATCCAGGATCCTGATGATGACCTTTTTCGGGTACAGTTTTTTTGAAACTTCATTATAAATATTGTACTGGTCGTCCTCCGAAAGGATCGACAGGCTGCTTTCAAAGAGGATTTCAGTTCTGAAAAGACCTACTCCGTCACTGTTCCATTTGATGACATTATCGGTTTCAAGAACTGACTGTATATTGCTGAGTATGCTGATCTGCTGATTGTCCAGCGTAATCGATGGAAGAACTGAAAATTTCAGATCGTTCTCAAGCTGTTTTTCCTCATCGTGCTGCCTTTTTTTGTATGATTCGAAAGTTGAAGGTCTCGGGTTCAGAATGACTTTTCCGGAGTAGCCGTCGATAATAAGTAATGAAGCTTTGTTAACCCATTTTGAGAGTGATTTTACTCCGACCACCGCAGGAACTTCGAGCGCTCTGGAAAGAATGGCGGCGTGACTTGTTTTACCACCGAATTCAGTTACGATACCAAGAAGGTGATCTTTGTTGAAATTAACGGTATCAGAAGGGAAAATATTGTCCGATACTACTATCTGGCGTCCCTTGATCCCTTTAGAAAGTTCGCTTCCGGGTTTATCGTCCGGTGTGAGGTTCGTTATGATTCTCCTGCTGACATCCTCTATATCAAAAGCTCTCTGAGAAAAATACTGATTCTGAATTTTCTCGAATGCAGCCTGATAACCTTTCATTACTTTCGAAACGGCGTAAGATGAATGGACGTTGTGTTCCGAAATAAAATAAATGACTTCGTCAATCAGTACCTGATCATCAATTATAAGCAGATGCGAATCAAAAATTTTCGCCGCTTCATGGCCGCCTCTTTTAGAAGCGTTCTTTTTATCTTCAAGGATTTTATCTTTCGTAAGCTCAAGAGCTGCTTTGTATTTTAATATCTCATTCTCAATATCATGGTCAGGAACAGTTTCTCTTGAAATATTAAGTATTTCATGAACATAGAAGAACGGTGTTCCTATAGCGATCCCGGGTGAAGCCGCTACTCCCTTTAATATTTTCTCTCTGATCTTTCTGTTCATCTATTCTTCATAGAATTTATTGTTAATAAGTTCTTTCAGGTCTTTCATACAATTTTCCTCGTCGGGTCCCCAGCATTTGATCGTAATAAAAGAATCCTGTTCGGCGGCCAGCATCATCACACCCATAATGGATTTTGCATTTATTTCCATATCGTCTTTGATTATTGCAACTTCGCAGTCGTAAGCAGAAGTTATTTTAACTAACCTTGCCGCCGGTCTTGCATGAAGTCCGAGCGAATTTATGATCTTTACCTGTTCTTCCACCATATTTAGTCGCCTTAGTTATACTCGAACACAATTTAAACACTCATTTAAAAAAAAACAACTATTATAAGATTAATTATAAGGATAACAGCAAGAATGTTCCTGAATGTTTTTAGAATCGAAGTCAGTCTCTTATAGACGGGAGTTTGGAAGACTTTTAACGACTCCATACCATTTTCAAGACCGGATGAAATACCGTAATACCTTATAAAAAAGCCGAAAATATTAAATATCGCTATTATAGATAAAATAAAAATTACTGTAAAAAGATCAGGACGGAATCTTGCGAATACAAAAATATTCAGAGATGAAAGTACAATGACCGGAACGATCAGTTTGTAAATAAGCCTGTCGCCGATCGAACCGAGAACGGATGAAAGCACATTTTTGATACTTTCCATTTTATCTTCACCAGCATCTTTGTTCTTCAGTATAATTCCAAGTGCAAATCCGGACATATATTCGCTGGTATTAAAAAATTTCATGTGTTTTTTTATTACGTCTTCTTTGGCAATTGACGATGCAGGTGATTTCGTAAGCAGAGGTGATAAGCAATAGCACAAACCTTCACCGAAAAGGTTATTATAATTATAGAAAAGACGAATGAAATATGTTCTGAACGTAAGTAATAATATTGTTCTGCTGCCTGTCTTACTCATTTTTACTCCTCAGGCAATAATACAGGTATCTTAGAGCTAAAAGCAGACATAGAAAGGCTGAAGCGGAATACCCGGTAGCAATAGAGGAAAGACCGATATTAATGCTCTGAATGCTTTTTAATAAAGGTGACAGCAGTGCGTAAAGAATCAGCGAAAAAATAAAATATACGGCGAAAGTAAATAAAACAGCAGAAAATACATTCGGGAATTTTTTGTAGAACATAAGTTTTTCTCTGTGTTTCTCAAAATACTCCCTTTTAATCTTAAGAATGTGTGACGATATTTTCGAAATAAAAATAATAGCGATGATAATTGTAATAGAAGTTAGAAAGGTGTACTCCTGTTTTACTCCTGAACCTGCAACAATGAACATTCCGAATGCGAATTCAGGATATAAAGAAGCTCCTGAAGGCTGTCTGTTCAAATAAATCAGGTGGATCACTGAAGCTGTTGCCAGCATAGATACAGGATCGAAACCCAAGTAAATAAGAAGCAGGGATGTAACGAACGGCTGAGATAGAAAACCGTTCAATACATCCCTGCTTTCAAGGAGGATCAGTGCGGATATTGCCGGAACGGCTATCATCCGTACTATTTTATGAATTCTTTATACTTGCTTATATCATCCAGAAGTTCTCCCAGATGATAAGTGATGTAAAGGTCTCTGATTATTACAAGAACAATAAGAGTTATAAACGAATATCTTGCGACTTTTGCCTCTTCAGGTTTTTCTTCTCTCAGATCTGTCATTTGAGTATAGAGAGTTTTTAATCCTATTGCGGCTAAAATAAGAACAAGCCACCATGAAGAATTGAACCAGTTCCATCTGAATATAACAGCAAGAAGGAAAATTATAGTAGCCGTAAGACCTGTTTTAGTACCTAATTCAAGCCTGTTGAATTTTTCGATCAGAGTTAACGAATCGGAAGTTTCCTCCTCATCCTCCTCCGGTATATTGTTTTCGACTTTCAGGGGTTCAACTGTAGGTTCGATGATATCCTCATTAGCTTCGGCTTCAGTATAAACAGCCTCATCTTTCTCTATCTTTTTTCTCGGCATAGATCCCTCCTATTGGTCGTTATTTTGATTATCCTGATCTTTATTTCCAGTATCACCATTTTCATTGATGATTATATCTGAAGGTGTCTGATCTTCTGCGGCTTCAGCGATCTGTTCTTCCTCTTCGTAAGGAGGCACTATACAAATATCAGCGATATTGTCGTCCTCTCTTAATTTGATCAGTCTGACCCCCTGTGTGTTCCTGCCCATGATCCTGATGTCACCGACAGGCTGTCTGATCACAGTTCCGTTCTTGGTGATTATCATAATATCATTTTCGTGGTCGGTCTCGGCAATATAGATCATCTCTCCGGTTTTTTCTGTCAGGTTAAGCGCTTTTACTCCTTTCGATCCCCTTTTTGTCATCCTGAACGCAAAAACATTTGCGCGTTTTCCGTAACCGTTCTTACTGACGACCATGATCGAACTGTTCTCGGTCTCCGCCACAACC
>QKDR01000155.1 GCA_003252515.1 Candidatus Delongbacteria bacterium
TAATATTTATTATATTAGCTTAATATTTATTATAACCGAATCAGTATAACTTGCTGGACCGATCATGATTGACGGAATAGAAACGGTAGAATACGGTTTTGAATCTTCAGCGCATAAGATACTGCCCGGCGCGGCGGATTACCGTTGCGCTGTCCACGATTCGGATATAAAATCCGGTTTCTCTTTTTATACTGACTGCGGCACGATCACGGAGAACGTTCAGATAAAGGATATCAGCGTTGAGGAGAACAGAGTTTTCAACTACAGCATAATGAGACCTGCAGGCAGCAGGAGCGCAAAAAAAGTGATATTCTTTTTTCACGGGTTCAACGAGAAGGACTGGAAAAAATATCTGCCGTGGGCTGAAGCGTTGTGTAAGAATACCGGAAGAAGCATTGTTTTATTCCCCATGGCTTTTCATATGCAGCGCGCACCCAAGAACTGGAGCGACAAAAGGGAAATGTTCAAGTTGAGCGGGAACAGGAAGAAAAGATATCCCAATATAGTCAATTCATCTTTGTCGAACGTCGCGATCAGCATGAGACTTCATTCCATGCCCCAGCGATTCGTATGGTCTGGCTTGCAAACCTATTACGACGTGATTCAGCTGATAACGGAGTGCAGGGAAGGCAGACACCCGTATATAGAAAAGGACTTCGAATTCGACATATTCGCTTATTCGATCGGCGGATTCCTTTCAATGATACTCAAGCTGACTGACCACAGAAATTATTTTTCGGATTCGAAAGTCTGCATGTTTTGCGGCGGAGCAACATTCAACCGCTTTTCCCCGGTATCGAAATTCATTCTGGACAGCGAGGCCAACGTAGCCTTATATTCGTTCCTGGTCGAGCATGTTGACAGGATCATGCAGAAGGACAAATTACTAGACCACTACATTAACGGGGATCATCCCGAAGGCAAGGTGCTACATTCGATGCTGGATTATCATAAAATGAGGGATTTCAGGGAAAGTCTGCTGAAGAAATATGAAGACCAGTTCTACGCGGTCACTCTGAAAAAGGACACCGTCATTCCAACCGTCGAAGTCATCAATACTCTGAAAGGAGCAGGCCGCGATATCAGCATCAGAGTCGATGAACTGGATTTTGACAGAGAGTACACGCACGAAAATCCGTTCCCTTCTGCAGGAAGCTCCGGAAAGCAGACCGATAAAGATATGGAGCTGGTGTTTAAGAAAGTTTCTGATTTCTACAATGAGTATTAAAGGAGTAGTAAAAATGACAAACTCATTATTAAAGTATTTATAAATGAGAGCGAAATTTCAGGTATTGGTTCTATTATTCAAACGGATTGAAGACAATATTCTATACTGCGTATTCAGGAGAAAAGATATGGGGATTTATCAATTCCTGTCAGGCGGGGGAGAAGATAACGAGTCTTTTTTAGAAGCTGCTAAGCGTGAAACATTTGAGGAATCAGGAATAGCGGTCGATAAATTCATTGAACTTGAGACAAAGTCAAGTATACCGAAAAAAGTATTCGCTGACTTCAGAGATGAAAAAGGTTTTTATGTAATTACTGAGCATTCATTCGCATATGAATTAAAAGAAAATGATAAAATTAAGCTGTCTAAAGAGCATTCGGGATGTCAATGGATGAATTATCAGGAAGCAACAGATTCTCTTAAATATGACAGCAATAAAACCGCTTTATGGGAACTTAGAGAAAGAATAAGGAGCATGAAGTAATGAAGATCGAAGATATTACCCCCGCGGATGAGAAGCTGTACTGTCAATGTCTGGAAGACTGGTCTGATGATATGAAAGAATCAGGAGATCATAAAGAAAGATGGTATTGCTTGATGAAGAATCAGGGGCTTCGTGTGAAGCTGGCGAAAGACGACGACGGAAACGTTGCGGGAATGATCCAGTACGCCCCTATCGAGAATTCACCTGCAGAAGGAAACGGGTTGTATTTCGTATACTGCATATGGGTTCACGGGCACAAGCAGGGGAGAGGTAACTTTCAGAAGAAGGGTTACGGAAAGGCGCTGCTTTCAGTCGCGGAGGAAGACGTAAAAAATCTGGGAGGAAAGGGGATAGCCGCATGGGGTCTTATGCTGCCGTTCTGGATGAAAGCTTCATGGTTCAAAAAGCAGGGATACAAATCCGCCGACAGAATGGGTATTCAGGTTCTTCTCTGGAAGCCTTTTACGAATGACGCTACACTGCCAAAATGGATCAGAAGAAAAAAGAAACCGGAGGCCGGAGCGGAAAAAGTTCAGGTCACGGCATTTCATAACGGATGGTGTCCTGCGCAGAATATAGTTTTCGAAAGGGCAAAAAGAGCCGCCGCGGAATATAGAGATAGAGTAATATTTATGGAATATGACACTTCGGACAGAGCTGTTTTTCTGGAGTGGGGCATTTCCGACGCCGTGTTTATTGACGGTAAAGAAGTGTGGTCAGGTCCTCCGCCTTCATATGAGAAAATAAAGGGATTGATCGAGAAGAGAATAAAGAAAAAACGGTTGTAACGGATAAATGGATTTAAACCTGAAATCGGGTGTGAAATAATGAAATTTTTAGAGTTGGCAAAATCCCGTTGTTCTATTCGTTCATTTAAAGATGAACCTGTATGATGGACAGCTACTGCCCGGTATCTTCAATGCTGAGAGGTGAAATTAAGATCAGTTACAGGTTTAGTATAAAAAACAATAAAAAATAGAGAACAGTATGAAAAGTATATTAATAAAATTTTTAAAGATCGGCGGTGTTACGTTTATTTTGATCTTACTAGGATTACTAATATTAATATTTTTTACAGGTCCGGAATTACCTGCCGAGACTGATTCTATAATCGAAAATGTTATAAATTCTGATATCCCTGAGTTTGTTAAAGGCAAATCGGGTTATGTAATTTGTGATAATCATAAAATCTGGTACGAATCTGTCACACCGCAGAGTGAAAATAAAGGTGCGGTACTGATATTCATGGGGATCTCCAACGACGCTCTGGGATGGCCTCAGAATTTTATTGATGCATTCGCAGATAAAGGATACCAGGTAATAAGATACGATTACAGAGGTACCGGTATGTCAGACTGGATCGAAGACTGGGAAAATGATCCGTTTTCATTATTTGATCTGTCAAAAGATGCATTAGCGATACTTGATACTTTAAAAATAGAAAGAACACACCTTGTCGGTGTATCGTTAGGCGGTATGGTCGCACAGGAATTTGCGATAAAAAATCCTGACAGGTCATTAACTTTAACGTCTATAATGTCATCGGGGTATATTATTGATAAAGAACTGCCCGGAATATCAAAAAGTACAGTGTTCAATTTAATCAAGGCCGGTATAAAGTACAGTATTTTCCCGAGCGATGAGAACACGATCAAACTTCATCTCGCTGCAAGAATCATCCTGAGGGGAGAAGCGGATTACGATATTGATATAAAAGGTACGAGCGAACAGATTCTGTACAACATAAGAAAAAGGAACGGGTATAATCCGAATGCTTCAAAGCAGCATCACGAAGCTACCTATCGTTCCGGTTCCAGATATGAATATTTAAAGAACTTAAAAATACCGACATTAATAATTCACGGGAATAAGGATCCGTTCATACCTATAGAGCATAGTAAAAAATTGGCAGAGATCATTCCTGGTTCAAAATCGATATGGTACGACAATATGGGGCATGATATACCGCCGTATTTGGTACCTGAAATAGTAGACGCAATAATATCGAACTTTAACTGATGGTGATCTTTGTGCACGTTCGTTAATCATTATCCTCCTTTTCCCACCAGCGTGAGTACTGAGCGGTACTGTCATTCAGCAGAACGGGTTCTCCGATCATGGGCGTGATCAGTCTGTATGTGTAGTTGTCGCTGTTTTTGATCAGATAATTATACGGTTCATCCCAAGGATGGTTTGCTATGGCGAAACGCCCGATATGGCCGGGAATAAAACACACTGCTTTAAGATCGGACGCGGCGGTCATTGACTGTTCCGGCGTCATGTGGATATAAGGCCATTTCCTGTCATACTGACCGCAGTCCAGCACCGCCAGATCGAAACCGCCGAACAATTCTCCGATCTCCGCGAAATGTGGTCCGTACCCGGTGTCCCCGCTGAAAAACATCTTACGTTCGGGCGTCTTGAAAGCGAATCCAGCCCAGAGAGTTCTGTTGTTTTTGAACAGCCTGCCTGAGAAATGTCGCGCGGGTAGCACATGAACGACGATCTCACTGTCAAGCTCGAATTTATCGTACCAGTCTCCTTCCGTGATCTTATTCTTCGGGTATCCCCAGTATTCTAAATATGAGCCTACTCCGAGAGGGCATATCACTTTCCCGACCTTAGGTTCGAGCGCAGTAACAGTATTATAGTCAAGATGGTCCCAGTGATCATGCGAGATGATCAGGATATCTATTTCAGGCATATCTCCGGCATTATAGATATTCGTACCTTCGAACGCTTTGTTCGCAAAAGAAAAAGGCGACGCATAATCGCTGAATACCGGATCGAGAAGTATCCGCATTCCGTTCAGCTGCATGAACCATGAGGAATGTCCCATCCATACAAGGGCGTCCTCTCCGGTCAGTTCTTTCAGATCCGTCTTCTTAACCGGAAGCGGATGATCGGGGATCAGCCTGTCAGTTCTGTGGAAGATACCGTCCCATAATATCGAGAACATCCCTGCGTCTTCCGCGAATTTCTCCGTAGGGACAGTGTTCCTGAATTCCCCGTCAGCGTAATTGGGAGACGTTTTAACGCTGTCAAGCCTTTCACCTTCCGGAAGTTTACCGAACCTGGGTCCGCTTACGACGGCGCATGCGGCGACTGTGAGGCTGATCAGTACCAGCAGTAAGATAATTATGCTCATAGTAATATGCCTTTTATGCCTGTGATTCATAGTTTATCCCGGCTTACTTCAGATTTTCTTTAAAGAACTCTTCCAGTTTGTCGAAAGGTATCATTCCTTTGCCGTTCCCGTCGTACAGATCGATGTGTCTGGCATCAGGTACAATATACAGTTCTTTGGGTTCTTTCGCCATCTTATAAGCGTCTTCGGTGAAATAACGCGAGTGGGCTTTTTCTCCCATGATGAACAGTATCGGACGCGGTGAAATGCTTTCGATGTGGCTTAAGAGCGGGAAGTTCATGAAATCCATCGCGCTTGTAATTGTGAAGTTGGGGTTCGTTCTGGGGTGATGCCCTCTTTTCATTCCGTAGTATTCAAAGAACTCGCTTGTGATCGGATCGAGACCTTCGGGGATCCTGGCTTGAGGTTCGAGAGGGAAGACGGTAGGTGCTTCAGCTTTCCCGTTCTCAAAGTCCTTCCAGCGCTGCTCTCCGAGCTTATCAAGTGCCGCGTTACGCTGATCTTCGGTCATACTGTCCATCCAACCGTAACGGGTCACGCGGCTCATATCGTACATGCTGGCTGTCGCGACGGCCTTGATGCGCCTGTCCACCTGGGCCGCTGTAAGAGAGAACGCGCCGCTGCCGCAGATCCCGATCGCGCCTATCCTGTTCCTGTCCACGAAAGGACGTGTTCCAAGGAAATCCACGCCGGCGCTGAAGTCCTCCACGAAAATGCCGGGAGAGGAAACGTCTTTCGCGTCCCCGCCGCTTTCTCCGTTGTACGATTCGTCGAACGCGATCGCAACGAACCCGCGTTCTGCCATGGTCTGCGCGTAGATCCCTGCGCCCTGCTCTTTTACTCCGCCGTAGGGTGTTCCGACCACGAGCGCCGGATATTTTTTCGAACTGTCCATGTTCTTCGGCATGTACATATCGGCGGCAAGTGTAATACCGAATCTGTTCGTGTAAGTGACTTTCATGTGATCCGCCCTGTCGCTTTTCGGGAACGTCTTGTCCCATACTCCGTATTCGACGGCTGATATTCTGCCTGTCATAAACATTACTGCGAGTAAAAGGCTTCCTGTCAATATACTGTTCATGATATTCCTCCTTATTTTATTGTTTAGATGTTGCTTCTGCGTATTCTTCGTCCGTTACGGGTCCGAACCATTCAGCAGGTCCGAGATGTACTTTTGTGCTCATTCCGAGATGAACGAAAGTCTCTGCGGGTCCCGCTCCGTGCCAGTGTACCACGTTCGGCGGTATCGCCACCATATCGCCCTCTTTGAGAAGCTGCGCGGGTTTGTCCTTCTCCTGGTAATATCCTTCACCTTTCGTCGCGAAGAGCAGCTGTCCGCCCGGATGAGAATGCCAGTGTGTTCTTCCCGCGGGTTCAAAAGTTACGTTGTATGCCTGAGTGTCGAATACACTGTCCTGGTCCGTCAGCATCATTTTTACCCAGACGGTGTTGGTAAATATCTGGTTCCCGGCTTTATCGCCTTTCGGGAATACGGTCAGATCGTTCATTTTTGCGCCTCCGTTGTTTGTGCAGGATATTAAGAGGACCATCACACCTGCCGTTATTATTCTTTTCATTATCGCCGTTTTCATTTTCTGCCTCCTTTTGTTTGCTTAC
>QKDR01000119.1 GCA_003252515.1 Candidatus Delongbacteria bacterium
ATCCATAGCCTTGAAGATAATAAATGCCGCCTGTACGAACGTTGTTGATGCCAGCCAGTCAATGATCTCAGCCTTTCTCGGATCGCTGTCAAGTTCCACTTTACTGTTCCACGGCAAACCGGTGAGTTTATTAATATCTATAACCTGAGGTAACGGCTCTCTTTTTTCAAGGTAGAATGCTATCAATTCAGGGAACTGCTGTACAAAAGGGAAAGTTTTTCCGGGCGGGAACCAAATGAAATGACCGATGCCGAAGTTGGCGAAATCTTCTCTGGGGCTCCACCAGACAAGATACTCTTTTTTCGATGCGCACTCGTTCGCGAACATTTTCGCGCCGATCTCCCTGAACTCGTCAGGCAGGATAGACCTTAAGTATGTCAGAAATTTATATTCAGCCACAGATTACTCCGTCCATTTTTACATCGTGAGGTTCAGTAGGTATTTCTTCAACCATCTGAAAATCGTAACATATGCCTATAAGCGGTGTTTTGCCTTTTAATTGACTTAATATCCTGTCGTAATATCCCTTTCCTCTCCCGAGTCTGTTATTGTTCCTGTCGAAAGCCACTCCCGGAACTATCACAAGGTCTATCTCATTAAATTCATTGAACGGTTTCCCTTCCGGTTCAGGTATTGAGTAAAGGTCTCCGGCAATAAGTTTTTCTACTCCGGCGAATTCTTTAAGGCTCAGTTCGTCTCCGCAGATCGAAGGAAGTATGAATTTTTTTCTGTCCGCCCATTTTGCGATAAAATCCCTGACGTCGACCTCGTCGTCCATCGACCAGAAGATGAGTACGGTTTTGGCGGAAGTGAATTCGGGAAGGGCTTCAAGTTTTCGCAGGACCGTTAATGAGATCACCTGTCTGTCGATCTCGGATAATTCATTCTTAAGTCTTCTTATTTCTTTTCTGATCCTATTTTTCCTTCTGATCATATCATCGTTCATGCCTGCTCCGTTTTTCTTCCGGAGGTAATATAAAGAATTAATTTTGTTAGGGGCATAAAATTGTTTATTTTGCAAATAAATAATCGGGGTGTTATGATAACAGAAAGCGCTGTAAAATACCTGAAAGCCAATCTCGGAACAGAAAATATCGACATAGCCATAGTTCTGGGAAGCGGACTTTCGTTCCTTGAAGATAATATGGAAGAGTTAAGGCAGGTAAAAACTTCAGATATCCCGGATTATCCCGCATCAACAGTGGTCGGGCATAAAGGAACGATAAGCACGGGAGCATACAAAGGTAAGAACCTGATGATCCTGGCCGGAAGAGTGCACTATTATGAAGGGTACTCTTATGATGAGGTCGTGTTCCCGGTAGAAATCCTGGCGGGACTGGGAGTGAAAAAACTTCTTCTGACCAACGCGGCCGGCGGAGTGAACAAAAATTTCGGGCCGGGAACGATAGTAGCGCTTGACAGCTATATCGCGCCTTTTTCACCTGACTATAAGATCCCTGTGCAGCAGCCTTATTCTCAGAAGCTGAACGGTCTGCTGGAAAAGGCGGGTGAAAAAGCCGGGGTCAGAGTGGGACGCGGATGCTATGCGTATATGACCGGACCCAGCTTCGAGACGAAGGCGGAGATAAAATATCTCAGACTTCTCGGGGCGGACACCGTAGGCATGTCGACCGTGCCCGAGACGGTCAGGGCGAAAGAACTGGGGATCGAAGTTGCGTGTGTCTCTCGCGTTTCGAACTTCGCGGCGGGAATAACCGGAAAACCGCTTTCGCACATCGAAGTACTGGAAACGGCAAAGGATTCGCAGGAAGGCTTCATCAGTCTTTTAAAGGAGTTCGTAACTTTACTTTAGTCCGCAAGTTATTTATATTTATCCTGTTATGGAAAAAGAACAGTACACGACTATACTGGAGGATGCCGAGGCAGAGATCGACAAGATCAAAGGTTCGAGATTCATCGGCAGGATCTACAGTATAAACGACAAAGATGAAGCCGAACGGAAACTCGATGAAGTCCGTAAGCGGTTTTACGATGCGACTCATAACTGCTTCGCTTATTCGGCTGGTATCAGCGACGGTATAGTAACGCGCTCGTCCGATGACGGCGAACCGTCAGGCACTGCCGGCAGACCGATCTTGGCGGTACTCGAAGGAAGCGGACTTTCGAACGTGCTGCTGGTCGTGACCAGATACTATGGGGGTACAAACCTAGGTACAGGAGGTCTGATAAAAGCGTATACTGAAGCTGCGAAAGCCGCTGTTGAGACCGCACGGCGTGAGATCATCGAAATAAAAGATACCGTCAGATTCGCTTACGAATACAGTATGACCAGCCTTGTCATGAACCTGATAAACAAATACGGAGCATCTGTGTTTTCAGAGGAGTTCAGAAGCGGACCGGTAATGAATGTAAAAATTAACAGGGGGTATGTGCAGGAGTTCACAGCTGAAATATTCGAGCGGAGCAACGGTTCGATAAAGGCGGAAACATGCTGATAGTCCTGATAACGACAGCATTTATCTTCTCAGCCTTTTTTTCTATGTCAGAAATAGTTTATACGGTAGTTGACAGGATTAAGATAAGGGTCTGGGCGAAAGCCGGTTCGAACACTGCGGTAAAAACTAAAAGGCTTATAAAGAATCCGGACAATTTTCTTATACCGATTCTTGTCGGAAACAATATCGCCAACGTCGCTTATGCGACATTTTTCGCATATCTTGCCGCGAATATGGACTGGAGAACTTCAAGTCTTCAGATGACTTTCTATGAAACTGTAATTCTTGTAATATTCGCTGAGATGATCCCGAAGATCGTGGGAAGAAAATTCTCCGACAAACTCGCACTTAAAATGATCTATCCGTTCATATTTATCAGGACCGTTCTTTCGCCGGCCTCTCGGATTATGGGCAGGATCAGCACGAAAATAATGGAAATGATAAATATCCCGCATGATAAAAGCGGATGGGTAATGATATCAAGAAGCGATATTGATACGATAATCGGACATGCGACTGTAGCACATACAGTAAAAAAGAAGGATGCGAAGATCATCAAGAAAGTACTCAGCCTCGAACAGATGAAGATAAGGGAGATCATGCTGCACAGGAAAAGCATTATCGCCGTGGACATGGACAGTCCTGTCTATAAGCTCAAGAAAATGGTAATGCTCACTTCTTTTTCTAGAATAATCGTCTACGAGAACGATCTTGATCATATTGCCGGAGTGGTGTTCGTGAACGATCTGCTGAAAGACGTTAAGGAAATAAAGGATATTGTCCGCCCTGCCCTGTTTATGCCGGAGAACACAAGCGTTCTGTCTCTTTTCAAGACATTCAAGAAAGAGAAAGCTTCTATCTGCGTGGCGATCGACGAGTTCGGCGGATGTGTGGGACTTGTAACAATGCATGATATACTAGAGCTGATCGTCGGAAGAGTTGACGATCCCCATGACAGTAAAGGTTCCGACAGAGGTATCATTTACAGACAGGACAGCAGGATATTCATTATTAATGGAACGGCGGATCCCGAGGAACTTTACGGCATGATCGGAAGTATCACGGGTATTGATAAACAAAAAGCGGTTTACGGCAGCGAAACTGTTAACGGGTACGTTATCAATAAGCTTAAAAGGATCCCCGAACAGGGAGAGAAATTTTCTCTGGACGGACTTGAGTACAAGATAGTTAAGGCAAGAAAGAATTTTATCGAGACGATCATAATTAAACTTCCTTCTTAAAGGAGCGGAGACGTGATGACAGCAAGAAAACTTACGGCAGCGATCTTATTGGCGGTATTTACTTTTTTATTCAGTGAAGATATAACTACATATACTTCCATCAGCCGCGGTTACGGTATCGGAGTATGGGACGGTATAGTTTACGCGGGAACTGACGGCGGTTTTATAATGTATGATGATGGAGAAGGAACAGTTTTTGATACCGATGACGGTATATATAAACCTGTGATAAGTATAGTCGAAAAAGACTTCAGAGATATATTATGGCTGGGTCATCCCGACTGCTCGATAACCCTTTTCGATCCGGGAAGAAGAACTTCAGTTTATCTGGACGATATCGAGCAGGCCGGAGTCTATGCACTGAACAATATATTTTCATCAGATGAATACGTATATATAGCGACAAGCGGTCTTCTGGCCAGGTACAGGTATAATACTTCCTTCGGAAAATACGAGATAGCTGATCTGAACAGTATGACCGGGAATGTAAAAGACGTTAAAACGGCCGGAGGAAATATTTATCTTTGTACGGATTCGGGAGTTTTTATGATAGAGGAAGATTCTCCGAATATAAACTATATGAGCAACTGGAAAACTGTTGCCGGACTGGAAACTTCAGTATGCAGCAGTCTCGCGGAGAATAACGGTAAAATCTTCATACTTACCGATAACGGACTTTATTCTCTTGAAGGTCAGACGGCGGTCAAAGAGTCTGTATTCGACGGTGTCAGTCTGATAAAAGGATATTTTACCGGCGGAGAATTTCTAGCTTCACACGAACAGGTCGGCGCAACTGTAATAAGTTCTGTTCCAGATGATCTTTTATCTTCACCGATTATAATTTACGGAACAGAGGATGAAAATTTTAAATCTTTTATTATGCCGGACTCAACTTTTTTATACTTTACTTCGACAGGAGGTCTGTCATATTATAATATGATCGAGGAGTCTGAGCACTCACTAACTTTTAACTGCCCCCGTGAAAAGGGTATTAAAAAAGTGATTTACGATCAGGAAGCTTCGCGCCTGCTCTATCTTACAAATTATGCGTATTCATATGCAGATATCTTTGATATGAGTTTCTATCCTGACATGTTCATATCGAGAGGTAACGCTACGAATTTTCTGTCCAGCGGAGATGCATTGTATGTTTGTACATGGGGAAACGGTCTGAATTGTTTTCAGAAAGAAGAGAACGGTTACGTATTTGAACGTAACTACGATTTCGGAGATCCGGTCAATGTAACGAACTATCCGGTTCATCCCGGTATCGCTGAAGATTCATCAGGAAGGATTTGGGTTACGAACTGGAACGACAACAATGAAGATTCTGTACTGGTGCTGTTATCGCACGATGGAATTGTTGAGAAAGCCTTTCCCGTTACAGATTTCATTGCCTATGATGTATATGCGGATTTTTACAATGGCGAAACGTGGTTGTGGTTAGGCAGTTCAAAGCAGTCGTTCGGGGCTCAGGACGGTATAGGTGTCGGAATTTATAAGAATAATGCACTTAAGATAAAGACCATCGCAGTCTCTGAGGGTGTTATAGATATAGTAAGGGACGATAATAATATTGTCTGGATCGCAACGAATAACGGGATAAAGTATATAGATCTGTCTTTAAGCCCTTCTGACCCGATGAATTTTTCTACAACTAATTTAAATACCATTCAGTCAGGACCGATAGGAAACATGATCTATGATGTAGAGGTTAACAGCATAGGTGAAAAATGGTTCGCGACGGACGGCGGGATCAGCGTTCTTTCTGCCGACAACGACAAGTGGAGACACTATGTTCCGTTATACTGTAAAGATACCCCGAACGTCCCCGGGGAGATCGTCCATACCGGACTTCCTGACAAGCTGATCAACGATATTGAATTCGATGAAAATAACGGAACGGCGATAATAGCGACATATAACGGGATATCAGTTCTGGAATACGGAAATATATTCAAGACCGGCAAAGTGAATAAGGGTGATATTCAGACGAAACCTTCCCCTTTTATAAATGACGGGAGTTCAGTGATGGGATTTTATCTTCCCGAAGACGGTAATACTTACGATACGGGTAAAATATTCGATATGAAAGGATTTCTTGTGAGAGGAGGCGACGGCGGGAACAGGTTCGATATCAGGGACGGATGGGACGGAAGGGATAACAAAGGTAAAACTGTATCAACAGGTATATATAAAATTATAATTTACAACAGAAACGATCCTGAAAAAAATATTTCGGGGAAAATAGCTGTAGTCAGAAAATAATATTTTTTACCTGTAGAATACCCATTTCACGCCCCATATTTCATCATGTGTGCGCATGTCAAATCCGTCAACCGTCCTGTAAACATAGTGATCGTTAAGGTCAAAACTTGTGTTGCCGACAGAGTAATGATCCTTCAGGAAGTTATCTGAACCGTAATAGAACTCGAAGTTCACAATTCTGGCTCTGAGATTGAAACTGAGATTATTGAGTGTCTCTTTTCTTTCGGCGATATAATATTCTGAATAACGGTGCGAAAAGGACAGATTCAAGAAAAGTTTCTCTTTGAAGAATTTATCAGAGTAAGTGATAGAAGATACAAGATTGTTACTTATATCGTCATTCTTATTTTTGCAGTCTGAAACGATAATGTCCGAAATTAACTTCAGCCTGATGCCTTTACCGGCGGTAAAACCGCCCCTGTAATATTTTTTTTCGCTTTGGGAAAGAATGTCAATGCCGGCTCTGATGTCGAAACCTGTGTCACTGATCTTAAATTCTTTTTCTGCAGTAAGTGAATTTTCAAAAAAGTCAGCATCTGTAAGTTCTTTCTGATAAAAATATCCGCTAATGGAGGAAAGAACGGCCGCTCCGATATCTTTCTTTAGCTCAAGCTGAGTCGAATAAATTATTTCTTCGTTATCTGAAATACTGCAGAAACTTCGTAAACCGGCGTCAAGGAAACTTTTCACCGAATATCCGGCTTTGACATAACCCGAGAAGCCGCGCAATCCCGAAGAAATAATTCCTGTTTTACCTGAAATTTCCGACGAACTGCCGCCCGCACTGATCTCATCGTAAACATCGACATTGTATGACGATATGTGATTATCCGAAACAGCTGTAATTCCGAACCTGTTGTAAATATTATTTTGACGGTCTGTTTCGAACATCAGCGACGATCTGAATCTTTCTGGTCTGATCTGCGATGAATCAGAGTCAAGCAGGTATTTGTTCTCGGTCAGGTAATTAATATCAAGAGTCGATCTGAGAGAAAAAATTTCAGGAAAATTTATTCGAAGTCCGTAATTCTGTTTCATGTAAGGATATTTGAAATCGTCGGAATATTCCCTATGGTCTTTAAAATCCAGAATTTCACCGAAAGCGGAGACTGTCATACCGGAAGTGATCCTCTGTGCGATGTTAGCCGACAGATCCCTGTAATTAAAAAAAGCATCCTTATAATCAACTTCGGAAACAGGTATTTCAGGGTCTAAGTTCTTGGTATATATCCTGACAGTCAGTCCGGAGCATTCAAGAGACATATCGTCGATCACGATCTTCTGTACCCGGTCAAGAGAAATAAATGAAAGATCGGATATTTCTCTTCCGTAATAAATGTCGTCAATATACAGGAAAATATCTGCTGACAGCCTTCCTGTGTCTTTAAAATAAACAGGCTGACCGATTATGCCTGTACTGTAACCTCTCAGTGTATAAATTTTTGACAGGACATCATAAATATCTCTTGCGGCGATGTTGTCAATATCATCCCTGCCGATCGTGACAGATGCAGAAAGACAGGAAAGGGTCAGAAGCAGTGAAAAAATCAGTATTTTATTAATTAACGGCATAATCGCGGTTCCGCCGTCCTACCAGCCGACGCTTTCTTCCGCCTCGGTGTTCAGATCAATGTTTATTACAGTACCCTCTTTTACTTTTTCACCCCACTGAACAGACTGACCGATTATTCTGTCGAAACCCTTATCGATATCGGTAACCTTGTTTACTTTACCGAGCTTAAGGTTATTTTTGGCGATCTGCGCTTTTGCCGCATCAAGAGTTTTATTGTACAGGTTAGGAACAATGACCATTTTTATTGAAGGACCTTTGCTTATAACGATATCGACAGTTGCTGTTTCATCCACTTCTGATCCTGCAGGAGGGTTGAAGCTGATGATCCTTCCTTTATCTATAAGATCATCTTCAGCGAAATTCTCAGCGATCTTTGTTATTCCGGATTTTACGAGAAGGTCTTTTGCGGTATCCGAATTAAGGCCGGTTATATCAGGCATAACTATCTTGGGACTGAGTTCAATTTCATCCATCATCTCTTCTTCCGACATGATCTCGAAAGTTATCTCCATTGCTTTGGATACTTCAAGTTTTACAGCGTCACCCTTTTTTGCCTTGAAACCTGGTAAAGGGAACTGTCCGAGAACAATGTCAGGGGCTGTATTTTCCAGGAATTTTTCTTCGGTTACTATCTTGAGCCCAAGATTTTCAGCCGCAACTTTTGCGTCTGAGATCTTAAGATTTACTAGATTGGGTATCTGTATCTCAATGATCTCGTTCTTTTTATTGAAAAAATCTTCAGGCAGGATTTTTTTCAGGTTTATCACCTCGGTGAATACTAGAATACATACCAGCAGAGATACCAGAAATGAGGTGATCAAAGAGATTGTAAACGATTTCATTTTTTCTTCCTTTTTATATTAATGAATACTTTCAATGAATCTTTCAGCATACACGATCTTGTTATAGTCGATATCGTTCTTATTCCTGAAACCTAGCAGGGTTTCAAAGTAATATGCCGCTGTCCTGTTGTCTCCTATAGCCGATTTTATCATACCGATATTATAGAACAGCTCGGGATACTTATGGAATTCATCGGGAGAAAGATTAACAAGAGCTTTGGTTATCAGCTTGTCAGCTCCGGAGAAATCACCGAGATTATAGAAAACCCACGCAGCTGCGGAAAGGAAATCCGGATCATTGGGGGATTGAGAAAGCAGTTTGTTGGTTATCTCAAGCGCTTCAACAAGATTACCCCCGCTGTCGGTGATAAATCTTGCAAGATCCAGCATGAATTGCTGATTTTCCGGAAATAGGCTCAATCTGATCCTGTACGACCTTTCTCTTAATTCTATCAGGCCTTTATTCGTAAAATATTTTGTATTGTCAAAGTATCGGAGTCCTGAGAAATCGGAATTGCCGGTGTGGTAACTTCTTCTTGCAGCTATAGAGTATGACTTTTCTCCTGTGATCTTGAACAGATAGGAGTTGGCTACCAGATCCTCAGGATCATGGATAAGAGCTTTTTTAAAGTATTTCTCAGACTCAGGTCTATTTATATTATAATTAAGTATTCCGAGAAGTGTGAAGTTGTCTGTTCTTCTCGGATCGGCGCTATAAGCGCTGTCGGCATACGCTATAGCTTCAAGTGTGCTGGATTCCGCCAGATTCATTTCCGCCAGAGCGGCATAGATACCTGAAATGCTTACCGGGTTGTTTTTGAATTTTCTTTTTGTCATATTAAGAAATTCATTAAGTCTGTAATAGTCATCATACAGCATAAAACTTGAGACCATTACCTGCAGGAATCTGTCGGATATGTCGAATTCTCTGTCCTGCAAAAATCTCAGATAATGTCCCGATTTTGAAAAATCATTATAATCAAGAAAGTAGCGTCCAAGATCTACATAGGCGTAAGAAAAAGACGGATATTTTGTTATGAAGCTAAGGAGTTCGTTTTCAGAAGAAAGTTTTAATTTTCTGTTTAAAAGAGCTTTGACTGTCTCATAGTGTTTCTGAAGTTCTTTATATCCGCTGTAGCCCAGACTCACATAAAGATCGGAGTTGGTTTTGTAATCAAGAAAGATAGAAAGGTCCTGAATATCTTCAGGTATATCTGAATCGTAAAGAAGTTCTCCGTAAGAATTCATTACCGCGATAACATTATTGTGTTCATTCGGAACGGAGGCTGGTCTGTTATTATTTTCGGCGTCCTGCCTTACAAAAAGCGGAATATATGACGAATTGATCTTGCTGATGATGGAATAGTTCTTGAAATAAGCTTCTTCCGGTTCATAGACGGAAGCGTCAGATCTGCAGAAATAAGCAAGAACGGGCTTGCCGGTCGATCCGGAATAGGAATCAGCTTCTCTCGGGTCATATATCCAGTTGATCTCGTCTTTCAGCACATCTCTTCTTTTTCTGAAAAGTTTTACTTTATTGATCTCTTTTTCAAGGACTTTTTGAGGCATTGTTCCGTATTTTACGGATATCAGATTAATATCTTCGTCAAAGAACAGTACTGACGGGAATCTTGTGATACTGTATTTTGAAGCTATATCGGATTTGGTCGCATCATCAATTGATAGGAATATCATGTCACGGTAGTTTTTTATGAACCCGGGGTTCATGATAGTATGTTTCATATAAGTATCAGAACCGACAGAGTTTTTATCGGAGAGAACGACCATAATAGGCATCTCATATTCCAGCGCAAGTTCTTCTGCGTGAGAAAAATTCCTGGCATTCTTAACTTTATTAGCCTCTGTCTCCTTGATCATGGAGACCATCCTTTTATTCAGAAGAACCGATTCTGTAATGAAGGACTTGGCTATATCGGGATCATTTATGTTCCCCGTTGTATTTACAAACGACTTTATGATCTCTTTGTCCTGGTTTACCCATATGAGTGCAGGGAATGTGTTTATTCCCAGAGATTTAATAAGAGCTTTATCTTTATGTTTGTGAAGTTTAAGAAGGACAATGTCTCCTGATGCTCTCAGAATATCGCGGTCCAGCAAAGCAAGTTCAAGATATTTAGACTGCAGCTGTTCGTCGTCTATCGCAGCTATTATCAGCGGTCTCTGTTCTCTTGAAGAAGCCTGTACGGCATCGTCCCAGCTGTTGAACGATCTGTTCTTGGTTCGAGAAACAGAATTCTCTTTTTTCTGGATCGAATCGGAGATCACGATAATATTCTGAATCTCTTTCTGCATTTTTATAAACTCGGTCCTGTTCGGAAATACAGCCAGTCCGTTAGTTATCTGCATCAGGGCCGAAGAGGGATCCCCTTCCATAAGGCTTATAATTGCGCTTTCAGTATATTTTTGCGCAGTGTCGTCGGATAGTCCCGACAGAATTTCTCTGGCCCCTTTGAAATCAGAAAGGTTCTTTCTTATAAGCAGAGCCGTTTCGATCGAGCTTTTAGCTACAGGATTGATCTGCAGAGCCGAATCCGAGATTGATTTCGCTTTCTCAAGATTAAATTTCTGATATTCGATCATTGCCAGCCCGTTCATTGCTTCAACGGATTCCGGGAACAGATCAAGAGCTTTTCTGTAGATGTTCTCGGCTTTTCCTGTCTCTTTTAATGAACTGAACACGTCTGCGCACTTTATCAGAGCGAGAGGGTTATCCTGATAGCATGCCGCAATGTTTTCTGCGGATTCTCTGCAAGCGGAACGGATGTTGAGATATTTGTAGAGGTCTATTTCGTAAAGATTAAGATAAAGAGAGTTCAATCCTGATCCTGAAGCTTTTTTTAAAAGAATGTATGCGCTGTCCAGCTGATTTCTGTCTGAATGAAATTTAAGATAAACCAGGCCCATGTAAAGTGCTTTTTTTGGGTTCTCAGGATCTTTTGAGAACATATCCGAATAATATTTCAGCATCTCTGATCTGTCTTTCGATTCAGAGGACATAATGTTGTAATAATTCGATTTGATGTTCTTGTCGCTCTGAAGATTCTTTGTTATCTCCCGTACCGATCCGAATTCCGATCTGAAAAAATTTTCCTCAAAATCAGAGAAATGATTGAAAAATATCAGGAATATCATTAACAGAAAGAACAGAGCTGTTGTAAACACGGGAATGATTACACGAAGCAGCGTGTTCATGTCCATTTTGCTTCTTGTTCCCCGACCCAGAGAAGGTGACTCTTCGGAATCAGAGAGAACCTCATAGACCTTAACTTTCTCTTTTATGTTCTTAAGTCTTTTACTTCCTATAAACTCGCACCGGATATCGTCCTGATTCCCGAGAAGTATCAATACGGAGTGAGTAATGACAATTCCGCCGGGTTTAGCGAGGGGTCTGATCCGGGAGGCGATATTGACGCCGTCACCGAAAATGTCGTCCTCCTTAACAATGACATCACCGATATGAATGCCTATTCGAACCCAGAGTTCACGGGATTTAGGAACGGTCGTATTCCTGTCTGCAAAGTATTTTTGAAGTTCCTTCGCGCAGTAAACGAGCATGACGGCGCTCTCTGACTCTACAAGTATCTCATCCCCGATGTGCTTTATGATCTTTCCGCCGTATTTTGCAGATATCTCGGTAACAATATCCTTGTGCTTCTGAAGAAGCTTAAGAGCCTCCGACTCGTTGGTCTGCATCATCTTGCTGTATCCGACAATGTCGGAAAACATTATGGCTCTGAGTTTTCTTATTGTATTGGCATCATCCATTCAGTTCCTGCCCCAAATTTATCGCTGTTGCCGTTGCATAATTTTAGAAATATAATTTAAATTAGCGCTCCGGTAAACAAAATATTTCTTTTATTTTTTTTCTTCCGCTTCTTTTTTTAGAAGCTCTTTTCTTACAAGCTTCAGCCTGCCGTCCTTATCCGTACCGATATATTTGACTTTCATTTTATCGCCGATCTTGAAGTGGTCTTCGACCTTCTCAATACGCTCAAGTGACAGTTCCGAAACATGAACCAGACCTTCAGTTCTGGGCATGATCTCCACAAATACGCCAAATGGTTTTACGCCTTTTACAACACCTTCATATATTGTTCCGGGCTCAGGTTTGGCGAACATGGCTTTGATATAATTGATGGCGGCTTCTCCGGAGTCTCCGTCGGAAAGGACTTTAACCAGTCCGTTATCATCAACATCCACCTTAACTCCGTATTCAGCAATTATCCCTTTAATGTTCTTTCCGCCGGGACCGATCAGGGCGGCCACTTCATCCGGAGCTATGTTCATGCTCAGGATCCTCGGTGCGTGCTGTGAAAGACTTTCTCTCGGAGTTTCGATCGCAGTGTTCATAATGCCGAGAATATGCTCCCTTCCCGCTTTAGCCTGAGCCAGCGCGTTCTTCATGATCTCGAAAGTGATACCCTGGATCTTTATGTCCATCTGGTATGAGCAGATACCGCTGTCAGTACCCGTGACCTTGAAATCCATATCGCCGAGATGGTCCTCATCACCAAGAATATCGGACAGGATCACCACATCTTTGTCCTCCTTTATCAGACCCATCGCGATACCTGCGACCTGCTTGCTTACAGGTACGCCTGCCGCCATCATCGCAAGAGAGCAGGAGCAGACCGTCGCCATAGAGGATGAACCGTTCGATTCCAGAATCTCGGATACGAGCCTGATCGTGTACGGGAATTTATCTTCCTGAGGTATGACCGGATAGAAAGCTCTTTCAGCGAGATTCCCGTGACCGATCTCTCTTCTCGATACGCCGGACAGTCTTTTCACTTCACCGACCGAGAACGGCGGGAAGTTGTAGTGCAGATAGAATTTCTGTTCTTCGTTCTCATAAATATTCTCTATTGTCTGAGTGTCCGAGTCGCCTCCGAGAGTACAGACTCCGAGACTCTGGGTCTCGCCTCTTGTGAACAGCGCCGACCCGTGAACTCTCGGTAGAATGTCCAGTTCGCATGTTATCTGTCTGATCTCGTCGGGTTTTCTTCCGTCTATCCTGATGTTGTCCTTTATGATGTTCTTTCTGACTACGTCCTTCTCAAGATCGTGCATGATATCGCCGAAATGTTTAACGTAGTCGGGATACTCCTCCTCGAGTTTTTCAGTTACTTCTGCGTAAAGTACTCTTCTCGCCTCGTTCCTTTCCTCTTTGATCTTGATCTGTGTGAACTCTTTGATCTTTTCTATCGAAAGTTCAGTTATTTTTTCTTTTATTTCCGCAGGTATTTCAGGTATTGTGAACTCGAATTTAGGCTTGCCGAACTCTTTTATTATCTCAGCCTGGAAATCGCAGATGTCGTCTATTATCTTCTGACCGAACTGGACAGCTTCAAGCAGATCGTCCTCGGAGACCTCTTTCGATTCACCCTCGACCATCGATATAAAGCCTTTGCCGCCGCACAGAACCAGCTCAATGTCGCACTCTTCCATCTGGTCAGTTGTAGGGTTGGCGATCAGTTCGCCGTTAAGTCTTCCGACCCTTATACCGGCGATAGGCTGCGAAAAGGGAATATCGGACAGGTTGACCGCAAGTGAAGCACCGATCACACCGAAAGTGTCCATAAGCATGTCGCCTTCGGAGGACAGAACGTTGCAGATCACCTGCACTTCGTTCTTGAACCCTTCCGGGAACATCGGTCTTACCGGCCTGTCGATGATCCTTGCGCTCAGGATCTCGTGATTTGACGGCCTTGCCTCTCTTTTAATAAATCCTCCGGGTATCTTTCCAGAAGCGTACATTTTTTCTCTGTATTCCACCGTCATCGGGAAGAAGTCGAAACCTTCGGCAGCCTCTTTCATAGCGCATACCGTTACGAGCAGCATATTGTCCCCGTACTTTACCACAGCGGCGCCGTTCGCCTGCTTGGCCATTTTGCCGGATTCAAGGACAAGCTCCCTTCCGCCCAGCATCATCTTCTTTGAAAAAAACATCGTTTCTCCTGTTTATCTTTTAGTTATTGTCATCTTTGTAGTCTTCAGCGT
Source organism: Candidatus Delongbacteria bacterium (assembly GCA_003252515.1). GTDB lineage: Bacteria > UBA4055 > UBA4055 > UBA4055 > UBA4055 > UBA4055. Next base: position 14,402 of record QKDR01000119.1, read on the forward strand.
ACTGCACATAATGCTGAGCATGCTGAAACAGCTTATCCTCTGTGTCGGGTGGCAGCTGCCTTACGACTTTAGCGGGGACTCCTGCTATAAGCGAGAAGTCAGGAAAGCTCTTGTGCTCCAGCACGACAGAACCGGCGGCAACAATAGAGCACTTACCGATATTCGCGTCGTCAAGAACTGTCGCACCCATTCCGATCAGAGTGTTGTCGCCTATAGTGCAGCCGTGTAGTGTCGCCGAATGTCCGACGGTCACGTTGTTCCCGATAATGACCGGGTATCCTTCGGTCTGGTGGATGCAACTGTTGTCCTGTATGCTGACGTTCTCGCCGATCGTCACGTCGTCGACATCCGCTCTGATGGTCACGTTGAACCAGACGCTCGATCCCTTTCCGATCTTCACCCGCCCTATCACATCGGCGGACGGCGCTAAATAAACGCTTTCGTCTATTTCCGGCTTTATGCCCTTATAAGAGTGTATCATAAAGTGCTCCTGATCATAAAATATACCCAAGTTCATACATTTTCTGAGAAAAAAGCGGGACCGGAAATCCCATCACGCTGAAGAAACATCCGTCTATCTTTTTGATGAACTTCGATCCGTAACCCTGGATACCGTATGCTCCGGCTTTATCGAAAGGTTCGTGAGTATTCAGGTAGGCATTGATCTGTTCGTCAGTAAGCTTATAAAATTCCACTTTCGTCTCGGTGAATTCTTTTACGGTCTTTTTTATATATGCGTCCGTAACATAAAGTGAAGTGAATACGCTGTGGACGTCACCGCTCAGAGTTCTGAGCATTTCAAAGGCGTGATCCCTGCCTTCAGGCTTGTTTAATATCTGTCCGTTTATAACTACTATCGTATCTGATGCGATTATAAGTCTGTCGTGGAACATGAGCGCTTTTACCGCTTCCCCTTTCTGCTCTGCAAGGTCCAGAACGATATTCCCGAAACCCTCAACACCTCTGTGAACCTCATCTATCTCAGCCGGTTTTACAGAGAACTTGAGCCCGATATTTTCCAGAAGTTCCTTTCTGCGGGGCGACTTTGAAGCTAATATTATATTCCTTTCGTTTATGTGCATAACCTCTCTAATATTCGATCTTTCTTTCGTCCGGAACGGTAATGGTGACTTTATTCTCAATATCGCTGTCAGTATTTTTCTCGATATAACCGATCACCTTGGCGTCCACATTGAAGAATCCGGATATAGTGAGTACTTCTTCGGCAAATCTTTCGGGGAGAACTATCTCCATTCTGCAGCCCATATTGAAAACCTGGAACATTTCGGGATAGTCCGTTCCGCTTGAAGTTCTGATCAGCTCGAACAGCGGAGGTACTTCGATTATAGAGTCCTTGACGTAATGGAGTCCCTTTCCGAAGCTTCTGCACTTGACCTGTCCTCCGCCGGAATTGTGAATTATTCCGTGAATGTTCTTTCTGCCCACCTCGTCGAAGACCTTCTTGAGTACCGGCGCGTATGTTCTTGTCGGCGAAAGTACCGCCTGGCCTACCGTGAGCCCTCCGTGGCCGAAATCGTCAGTAAGATTGTATTTTCCGCAGTATACATACTCTACAGGAGTTTTATCCGCGAACGATTCGGGATATTTTTCCATGTATATCTTGGTGAAAACATCGTGCCTTGCCGAGGTCAGGCCGTTCGATCCCATTCCTGAATTATACCTGTTCTCGTAAGTCGCCTGTCCGTAACTTGCCAGTCCGACGATCACATCACCGATCCTGATGTTCGAATTGTCGATGACATCCGAGCGTTTCATCCTGGCTGTCAGGGTCGAATCAACGATGACAGTCTTTACAAGATCGCCCACATCGGCTGTTTCGCCGCCGCATGAACGGATGTCGACGCCGTGACCGTTAAGCATTCCGATCACTTCCTCGTAACCCTCGATGATCTCGCGTATAACTTCGCCTGGGATCAGCAGTTTATTGCGTCCGATCGTGTTCGAGAACAGCATGTTAGATGCGGCTCCGACAGCGATGACATCGTCCACGTTCATGATAAGAGAGTCCTGAGCAATACCTCTGAATGCGCTGATGTCGCCGGTCTCCTTGTAGTAAATGTAGGCGAGCGACGATTTGGTGCCCGCGCCGTCGGCGTGCATGATATTGCAGTAGGCGGGATCATTTCCCAGAACATCCTCGATGATCTTGCAGAAAGCTCCGGGAAAAATTCCTTTATCCGTGTTCTTTATAGCCTCGTGAACCTCGGATTTCGAAGCGCTTGCGCCTCTTTTTATATACTTAGTGTCATAGTTAGTCATTATTCATACCTCCTATGAGTGTTTTCACATCGTCGATATTTCTTGCTGTCAGGAATTTTTCCACTCCTTCCGCTATAGTCTTAGCTGAAAGCGGGTTCGTAAAGTTAGCCGTTCCGACCTGAACAGCTGTCGCACCTGCAAGAAGGAACTCTATCACATCTTCTGCGGTATATATGCCGCCCATTCCGACCAGAGGAACTTTAACCGCTTTCGAGCACTTGTAAACGGCCTGGAGCGCGACAGGTTTTATAGCCGGTCCGCTGTATCCCGCCACCACTGATTTTATTTTCGGCCTGAACGTTTTAAGATCAATCGCCATCCCGAAGAGCGTGTTGATAAGCGAAAGCGAATCCGCTCCTTCGTCTTCAGCCGCTTTTGCTATCGCTGTTATGTCGGTTACGTTCGGTGACAGTTTGACCATCATATGCTTCTTATATACCTTCCTCACCTCTCTCGTCACATCAGCGGCCACCTTCGGATCCGTCCCGAAGGCCACTCCGCCCTCTTTCACGTTCGGACAGGAAATGTTCACCTCGATACCGTCAATGCAGTCTATTTCGTCAAGAGCTTCAGCTACTTTTATATAATCCTTCAGCTCTTTACCGGCGACGTTCACGATCACGACCGTATTCAAAGTCTTAATTACAGGTATTTTCTTTTCAAGAAATTCGTCGAGCCCCACATTCGCCAGTCCGATCGAATTCAGCATCCCGTACTCTGTCTCCGCTATCCTGGGCATCAGATTCCCGATCCTCACTTCCGGAGTAATCGCCTTCGTGACGATCCCTCCAAGCGCCGAAAGGTCGTACAGCTCGGCAAATTCCTCGCCGTACCCGAAAGTCCCTGATGCGGTAAGCACCGGGTTTTTAAGAATGATATCTCCGCCTATGTTAACTGATAATTCTGTCATTAATGCGCTTTCCACTTCGTTTAATGCATAATTAATTATAAGCTTTGAAATATAATAATTTAAATATAAAAGTCAAATTATATTAAGTTGCGGAGTTCACCTGAGAAGTTTTCTGAAATACCAGTTAGAAAAAGCCGCGGCATAACCTTTGAGAAGTATCTTCTTCACTTCTTTCCGCGATATCTTGTAAGTATCGTTCGTATTAATGAATTCGTCCAGATCCCGTTTTATTCCGTTCAGTGTGGCGTACGCAAGAGCTACCGGCCAGATGCAGAAAAGCCTTATACGCCAAAGTCTTACAGGTACAGCTTCGATATATTTTATTGCGGAATGCAGATGGTCTTCAGCTTTTTCGAGAAGTTCGCTGTACACTGCTTTTATTTCGTCTTTTTTTTCATTTTGAAAGAATTCATTAAGAGTGATGCGGTGTTTTTTTAGAAGATCGGCGGGTATGAAACATCTCCCTTCCGTAAAATCTTCTCTCGAGTCTTTGATTATATTAACATACTGCAGGGCTTTTCCGAACGCCACTCCGTTAGCGAACATGACCTCGCTTTTGTCATCAGGCACTTTGAAATGGTCGAGAGTAAAAAGTCTCGAAAGGAGTTCTCCTACAGTTCCTGCGACATAATAGGTGTATTCTTCAAGTTCGTCTATTGTTTCGAGCTGAACCTTCTGATTGTCCGACCCGAACGCGTATTTTTTCATACCGTCGGCCATTTCCGTCGTCCAGTCTCTGATATCCGATCTTACTATGTCGGGAAATGTTTCGATGCATTCGAAAACTTTAAAAGCGTTCCCCAGGATTATCTTCTCAAAGGGTTTAATGTCGGATGTTGCCGCGATATCAGAAAAAACATCATTTTCAACAGAGTAGTTGCCGGAATTTTTAATACAGAGTATAGCCTGGTGCAGAGCCTCTTTCTTCTTTTCGACCGTTATATCGTAAGCGTCTTCAAGGGTATCTAAAAGGCGGCAGATCAGGTATGAATGCCCCACATAGATATGCAGGTCTGCCGGTAGTGCTTTTATTGAAGGGTAGAAAGTTCTTGATACTTCTTTAAGCCATGTATTTCGTAATCCGGCAAATTCGGAACAGTAGTATTTATAGTTCATTGTTCAGGTCTTCGTCTTTTGATTCGTTAAGCATGAGAACAAATTTGTCCGGATTTTTTACTTTATGATTCTTACAGCACTCCTCAACGGTAGCAAATCTTTTTAACTCACAGACCAGGCAGCGCATTTTATTATTTATAAAAACCTTTCTCGTGGAAGGATATTTATTGAAAATATTCGTGATGTAATCATTTTTAGTTATCTCTTCAGACATCTTTACCTCCCGTGATTTAAGATAAGAATTTAGATGCTGTCACTATCGCAGCGGTCTCGGCACGGAGCGTTCTTCTGTTCAGTTTCAAAGGGACGAACCCGGCTGAGATCATTTCTTTTTTCTCGTTATCGGTAAATCCGCCTTCCGGTCCGACCGCAACGAGTATATTCCCTTTTATTTCGTTTCCCGGCGATTTTCCCCCCGAAATATCGGAAAAGTATTTATGATCAAAATTTTCGGACTTCAGTATTTCCGAAAATTTTAAAGTTTCTGAAATCTCAACGTCTCTGCAGCCTCCGCACTGTTTCAAAGCGGAGATCATTGAAGGTCTCAAAGATTCAGTTTTCATTTTTGGAAAAGCGGTCCTTTCTGATGTGAACGGGATGAACCGGGAAATCCCAAGCTCCGTCAGTTTTTCCATTAAAAGCTTCATTTTAGAATTTCTATTCAGAAGAGAAACTGCGACAGAAAGCCTGACCTCCGAGTATTCTTTTTCATCATCAATTTTTACATTAGGTATGACGGACAGTATCTTTTTAGTGCACTCCATGACTTCGGCTTTAAACCTTTCACCCATACCGTTAATTATATCTACGGAATCGCCGGGTTTTATTCTTAGGCTGGAATAAGCGTGCAATACTTCATTCTGGTCTTCCAGAACTAACGGAAAGCCTGTTTTGATATCAGTATGTATATAAAAAGTTTCCATCCGCCCCTCAACAGAATAGGAATATAAATCAATTGACCGCAAAAAGTTATGATTAATAGAATATGTCTGAAACTTTTTAAAATCTGGTGCCTCGGACCGGGGTCGAACCGGTACGGGGTGTGAGCCCCGCTGGATTTTGAGTCCAGTGCGTCTGCCAATTCCGCCACCAAGGCAATTTTCGGACATGGAAGATAATTATATTATGAAGATTTGTCAACTTAAAATCTTGTGATTCCGTGAGAATTTGTGTATAATGTAAATGATTGAAATAATCCGGAGTACGACTTGAATTTTCAAAGAATAATGTTCGTTATAATTGCTGTATGCGGGATAGTATTTCCGGCGGAATACGGCAGCCTGTCTGATTTCGTCAAGAACGAAGCGAAGCCTGATTCCAGTACCGTGTGGCTGGAGAATCCTATACCGGATATAACGCTCAGATATAACGAAAAAGATACTTTGGATGTTACGTGGGTGTTCAACGAGTTCCCCTGGGATTTCGATACTTATCCTGTAATAGAAGTCACTTCATTACTGACATCTTATGTGTATCAGGATGCAAATCTTGATCTGAAATTGGTTGTAAATGCTAAAAACTCAACAGGGCATACAGACGTAACCTATACGGCTTATTTCTGGGATTGGGCATATACAGACAGTACCCATACTGACAGTATCGCGGTGGACAGCCTTATAATGAGAGATACTTTCAAAGTCAGTATCTACGATCCCGACATTGAGACCTTCGAATGGGGAACTGCGTATGAGTTCGATCCTCTGAGTACCTTCGGGAGTCCGTCAAGAGAATGGAGCGCCGCGCTTGATTTTGATCTCGGTTTTGATACTTATGTTCTGAAAGAGATCGAATTCGGATATACATACGACGGTACCGCTGAATGGAAGATCGTTCCGTTCAGTACTTTCCCGGGTGAGACGCCGATAGGGGATCTTCACGGGACGGCTGATATCGCAGGGGGGATACAGAACTACATCAACATAGAATCGACCGAGATATTGACAGGAGAATTTGCCGTTGTATTCAAGACAACGGCAAATTTTATGTATATGGATCCGGCGGGAAACAGTGATCACACATGGATATATCCTCTTTCAGTTTCAGATTCTACATGGGCGCATCCTGTAGATATTGGAGACCGGTATGCCGGAGCGTGGTATATCAGGCTGTTCTCTAAAACAGGGATTGAGATCACTGCAGAACCGGGCGATCATGTTCTTTTAAGCAATTATCCGAACCCTTTCAACAATGAAACAGTCATAAAATGGAACATGAGCAGACCGGGAACGGCCTTGATCAATATTTATAACTCCAAGGGAGAATTCATAAGAAATCTGGCAGGAAAAAATTTCGGGGCGGGAAACCACGCTGTCACATTCGATTCTTCGGGACTGAATTCGGGAGTTTTTTATTATGAGCTTCTGATAGACGGAAAAAGGGAAGCTTCGAAAAAAATGCTTTACCTGAAGTAAGGAGGTTTTATGAAATTGATGAATATTTTAATGTTTACAGTTTTGGCAATTAGCTTATGCGCGTCTGAATTCTACACGGCTTCAACAGGGAGTAAGCTCTCAGAAAAAGCGGAGGATTTTATTAATTCAGGTTCGAAAGAGACAAGAGGGTTCGTAATTTATTTTACAGATAAGAATGTGTTCGACCAGAAGAGTTATGAAAAAGCTTTATCAGAAGTTAAGCTTGACAAAAAAACTTTAAAAAGAAGAGCAAAAACCTTTAAACGGGATGATTATCTTGTATCATTCAGAGACTTACCGGTCTATACCGGATATACAAATGCTCTCGGACTGAAGAAAGTTAGAGCAGTATCAAAGTGGTTCAATTTCATATCGGCAGAAATAGATGTAGAAAAAGCGATTGAAATATCCCGGTTTGAATTCGTGAGATATATTGATATTCTTCCGAAAAAAGGTAAAATTCCCGATATTAAAGAGGAAGTCGGAAGTGCAGGATCAAAAGACTCGTTCTACAATCTTTCATACGATCAGGTGAACCAGATAAATATTCCGGATGTCCACGATCTAGGATACCACGGAGAAGGAGCACGGCTTCTGATAATTGACACCGGGTTTAAAAAGACCCACACGGTTTTCGACAGTCTGACTGTGGTGGACGAATGGGATTTTATATTTAATGACGGTAACGTAAGTTACGATGCAAATGATGTCAATACATATCAGGAATCACATGGTACAGGATGCTGGTCTATCGCGGCGGGTTATGATCCGGGAACTTTCGTGGGACCGGCTTACGGTTCGGATTTTCTTCTCGCCAAGACGGAGGATTATGATAACGAGGGAGTGGTCGAGGAAGACAGAATGGTCGCCGCGCTGGAGTGGGGCGAAGCCCGTGGGGCGGACGTAGCGTCCATATCGCTGGGATATTCCGAATTCGACGATCCGGCGGATAATTATACTTATGAGGATATGGACGGGGAAACAACTATTTGTACTCTCGGCGCGAAATATGCCGCATATCTGGGTATGGTAGTCTGCAATGCGATGGGAAATACCGGTACCAGTGCATGGCATTACCTTACCGCTCCGGCGGATGCGGACAGCATTCTTTCGTGCGGCTCCGTTGATGTTAATGCCGTCATCGCTTCATCATCCGGTTACGGACCGACTTACGACCATAGGATCAAACCGGAGGTCGTGGCTCGCGGGGTCAATGATTACTACGCCAACTATTCAACAGGATCGTACAGCACAGGATCGGGAACATCGTTCGCCACACCGCTGGTCGCCGGAGTATCGTGCCTTCTTCTGTCCGCTCATCCCGACTGGACAAATATGGACGTGAGAGAAGCTTTGATGATGACCGCGGACAGAGCGTCGGACCCGGACAGTACAAGGTACGGCTGGGGGCTCGTAGACGCACTCGCCGCCGTGAACTATGTTCCTCTTGCGGATCCTCAGAATATCGTAACTTCGGTATCCGGAACTATCATGACCGTATCATGGGACGCCGTCACAAACGCGAAGTCTTACCTGATCTATCATTCCGATCTTCCGTACGAGGGTTTTACATATCTCGCGGCAACGAATCAGACAACCTATCAGGTGAATGTTACCTCAGCTACTAAGAAATTCTATTATATAGAAGCCTCTAATCAGGAAATGAAATAAGGACGGACATGATAACAAGGATCGGAGTCGCGGGATGCGGGCATTTGGGCAAACTGCACACAAAAATGCACACAATGCTTACCGATATTTCGGAGCTTATCGGAGTATATGACATTAACGCGGAAGCCGCAAAGGCTGCTTCGGAGCAGTTCGGATGCAAAGCATTCGAAAAACTGGAAGACATGCTGCCGCTGGCCGACGGGATCATCGTCGCTGTAGCGACACAGGGACATTACGATGTTGCTAAGAAATGTCTTGAAGCCGGGAAGCACGTTTT
>QKDR01000066.1 GCA_003252515.1 Candidatus Delongbacteria bacterium
ATTTTCTAGGATTTCTTTTTTTATTTCATATTCTTTATTTGAGATCCGTCTGCCTAGAAGAAAAAAAGTTAAAGAAAACGCGACAATATACATCACCCCGTAATATTTCACCTGAAAAGATCCCGCACTGAATATAACAGGATCGATCCTGTATGGAAGAGTCTGCCACCATGAAACGAATGAACTCATTTATTCCCCGTTCAATTAGCGTGAAATTTAAACATTAAATCATTTTTCTGCAAATCCGAATATCTTCATGACATTTCCTGACACATTTCTTTGCAAATCGGATTTCATTATTTTACAGAGCGTACCAACTATATTGTATTTTTACTCTATTTCATCACTTAATAACACAACTAACAACCTTACAACTTATTGGCTCGGTATTTGTATATATAATGTGCAGGGTTTTCGTGAGAATTATAATTTAAAATAGGAGAACAAAATGGGAAAAATAATAGGTATAGACCTCGGAACGACGAACAGCTGCGTATCTGTTATGGAGGGTAATGAACCGGTGGTCATAACCAATTCTGAAGGAGGAAGAACCACACCTTCAGTAGTGGCTTTTTCAAAAAATGGTGAAAGACTTGTCGGAAACCCGGCTAAAAGACAGGCTGTAACGAATCCTCATAAGACTGTTTATTCGATCAAAAGGTTCATGGGGAGAAAATACAATGAAGTCGGTCAGGAGATCAAAGAAGTACCTTATGAAGTAACGAAGAATTCTAACGGAGTGGTTCAGGTAAAGATAGACGACAAGGAATTCACACCTCCCGAAATTTCTGCAGTTATCCTTCAGAAACTGAAACAAGCTGCAGAGGATTATCTTGGAACGAAAGTAACTGAAGCGGTCATAACCGTACCCGCTTATTTCAATGACGCGCAGAGGCAGGCTACAAAAGATGCCGGGACGATCGCAGGGCTTGATGTAAAAAGAATCGTTAACGAACCTACAGCAGCCGCTCTGGCATACGGGCTTGACAAAAAAGTTGACGGAACGATAGCTGTTTACGACCTTGGCGGAGGAACATTCGATATTTCAATACTTGAGATCGGGGACGGTGTATTCGAAGTTAAATCAACAAACGGTAACACGCACCTCGGCGGTGACGACTTCGACCAGAGACTAATCGACTATCTGGCGGATGAATTCAAAAAACTTGAAGGTGTCGACCTCAGAAAGGACCCGATGGCGCTTCAGAGACTTAAAGAAGCCGCGGAGAAGGCTAAGATCGAGCTGTCTTCAGGAACCCAAACGCAGGTGAATCTGCCTTTCATTACTGCTACGCAGGAAGGCCCTAAACATCTCGATATAAGCTTGACCAGAGCGAAGTTCAACGAACTGACCAATGACCTTGTCAGATCATCTATCGAGCCTTGTAAACTGGCTCTGAAAGACGCGGGGCTTGACAAGAGTGAGATCAAAGAAGTCATTCTGGTCGGCGGGTCGACAAGGATACCGGCTGTTGTAGACGCTGTAAGAGAATTCTTCGGCAAAGAACCGAACAAAAGTGTAAATCCTGATGAAGTAGTAGCTCTCGGCGCTGCAATTCAGGCAGGAATTCTAGCAGGTGACGTGAACGAAATACTTCTTCTTGATGTAACCCCCCTTTCACTCGGAATCGAAACACTGGGCGGCGTAATGACAAGACTTATCGAATCGAATACGACAATTCCGACCAAGAAAACGGAAGTATTCTCTACGGCAGCTGACAATCAGCCGGCTGTTGATATACACGTACTGCAGGGTGAAAGACCGATGGCTGCCGACAATAAGACAATCGGGAGATTCCAGCTTGACGGTATAGCCCCGGCCCCTAGAGGGATACCTCAGATCGAAGTAACTTTCGACATTGATGCGAACGGGATTCTGAGCGTGTCAGCAAAAGATAAGGCTACAGGCAAAACCCAGAATGTCAGGATAGAAGTATCTTCAGGACTGAGCGAGGCCGAGATAAAGAGAATGAAAGAGGAAGCAAAGGCCAATGAGGATGCCGATAAGAAAAAGAAAGAAAAGGTCGATATAAGGAACTCAGCGGATCAGGCTGTTTTTCAGACGGAAAAGCTTCTTAAAGACCTTGAAGGAAAGATAGATCCGGCGGACAAAGAAAGTCTGGAAACAAGCATGAATAAGGTTAAAGAAATACTTAAGACCGATGATACTGATGCGATTAAAAAAGCTACCGAAGACCATAACAAGATATGGCACGAGATCAGTACAAAAATGGCTCAGGCCGCACAGGGTGCAGGCGCAGGACCCGGTCCGCAGGACTTCGATCCTTCACAGCACCAGCCGAAAGACGGACCTAAGTCATCGGGTAAAGATGATGTCGAGAGCGCGGACTACGAAGTAGTGGACGACGACAAATAACGCTCCTTCTCCTCAAGAAAAAAACCCGGAAATTTACCGGGTTTTTTTTATGAGTTCGACATCCTGTCTGTTCAATATTTCAGCGACAACACCAGTGAGTATTCCCGGAATAACACTCAGACCGATTATGACAGAAACAGTCGTTCCATATACGGCCTCACCGTCAAAAAAGAACATGAAAAGAACGTATTGGGCCATATTAAAAGCAATCGCTCCGCAAACGCTCAGCGCAACAGCTGAAACATATATTCTGAATATCAGAAAAACTCCGGTCATAACAAAAAAAGACAGAAGCGCACCGCTTATTGAAAAGATAAAAGGAAGACTGAACAGCTTCGCGCTGAAAAAACCTCCTATGAACACTCTTATAATATTAACCATAAAGGCGATCATAAACTGCTTTCTCAGAATAAAAAAAAGAACTATCGCGTTAGCCAGACCGATCTTGACGAAAGGTATCGGCATGATTATAAATATCTCCAAAAGCTGAAGTAAAGATGCCAATGCCGAAAATACCGCGATCATATATACTCTGCTTCCGTACTCGACGACCTTCATTCCGTCACCGCATCAATTTCGCTTACGCCTTCCTTAACAAATGAAACTATAATCCTGTTCGGCATACAGATTATGTCTCCAGAATCAGATTCTTTGAGCCATCCCTTTTTTTCACAGTATTTATCACGGCATGTAGAACTTTTTATCCTGACCATTCTGTTCTTCACTTCAATTAAAACGCTGTCCTTACCCTCTCTGACAGTGTAGATACTGTCTTTGTATGTATCAAAAAAAAACAGACTGTTTCCTGCGATCACTTTCACTCTTGAACTTAAATTTTTATCGTTCTGTTCAGGAAGTAACGGGATAATGATCAGTATGACAATGCAAAAATATATTAAAATATCACCCGGTCTGAACACTACTTCTCCAGATTTGCAATTATTCTGCCTTTAAGGAGGGGATTTTCAATTACATCATAATTTCTGAAATAGCTTGAATTGTCTTCTCCGGTAAGCAGTATGATCCTGCCAGTATTACCTATATGGTTGAAACAGTGTTTCTTCAGATTGTCAAAATTACCCACACCTCGGGAAAATATAATATCGTACTTGATCTTAAGGTCAATATCCTCAAGTCTTTTATTACTCACTCTGACATTTTTCAGCCCCAGATGATCCGACGCCTTTAGTAAAAAATCAGTCTTTTTCCTTATTGAATCAAGCAGTTCGACTTCTGAATCCGGCATAAGTATAGCTATAATCATTCCAGGAAGACCTCCTCCTGATCCGACATCAAGGAACTTACCGTTATCCTCAAGGATCAGTTCGTAAAGGGAATATGATTCGATCAGAGAAGTTCGGAGAACTTCTTCCGGACTTTTTCTTGATATCAGATTGATCTTTGTATTCCAGTCGAGAAGGAACGCGAAATATTTTATTAAATTCTCCGATTGAACCTCTGTCAGTTCCGCGCCTGTTTCCAGCAGCGCTTCAACAACGATCTTTCTTGCAGTATCTGTCATTTTAACTTCCCGATAGCTTTCAGATTAATTAATATTACAGAAATATCGGCCGGAGAGATACCTGCGATTCTTCCCGCCTGCCCTATTGAAACAGGTTTTATCCTGTTAAGTTTCTCAACAGCCTCCTTCTTCAGTCCTTTGAATTCCGAATAGTCAATATCCTGAGAAAGTCCGATCTTTTCATTCTTCTCGAATTTCCCGATCATTTCATTCTGACGTTTAATGTACCCTTCGTACTTGACGACAGTTTCAGCCTGCTTCAGTTCGTAGTAGCTGAATTCTTCTTTAAGTTTATCAAGAAGTCCCGATCTTTGTAAAATATTGATCTCCACGCAAGGTCTTTTCAGCAGGCGGAGCATATCAGTTCCTTCGGATGCGTTCCCAAGTGAATTTTCTTCGAGAAAGTCATTTAATCTGTCTTTCCTGATCTTGAGCTTTGAGAATATCTCAGGAATTTTGTGTATGTTCTCAAGCCTTTTTTTCAGGAATTTTATTTCCGCTGACGAAAGCAGATTGTATTTTTCGGAGTATTTCAACAGTCTTGAATCAGCGTTATCATGGCGGAGTTCGAGCCTGTATTCCGCTCTCGAAGTGAACATCCTGTACGGCTCCCGGATGTCCTTTGTAATAAGATCGTCAATGAGAACGCCGGTATATGCCTCATTCCTTTTGAGAATGAAAGGTTCTTCTCCGTTGATCTTAAGAACCGCGTTGATACCTGCCATCAGCCCCTGTACTGCAGCTTCTTCATAACCCGATGTCCCGTTTATCTGACCGGCAAAATAAAGTCCTTCCACATTTCTGGTCTCTAACGTAAGTTTGATCTGATAAGCAGGGAAATAGTCGTATTCTATAGCATAAGCAGGACGGACAAAATGTGCTTTTTCCATACCTTTTACTGTCCTGAGCGCTTTCTTCTGGATATCGACCGGCAGGCTTGAAGAAAACCCGTTAACATAATATTCGTTCGTGTACAGACCTTCGGGTTCCAGAAACAGTCTGTGAGATATTTTGTCCCTGAAACGGTTGACCTTATCCTCTATCGAAGGACAGTAGCGGGGGCCTGTACCTTTTATCTGTCCCGAAAACAGAGCGGTCTTATCCAAATTGGCGTCTATTATAGAATGAGTTTTTTCATTCGTGTACGTTACATAGCAAGGCAGTTGTTTAAGATACGTCTTTTTATGCCTGAAGGAAAAAGGTATCACATTCTCATCGGATCCATGCTCCTCAAGATAACTGAAATCAATTGAGTATCCGGCTATCCTCGGCGGAGTTCCCGTTTTAAGTCTGCCTGTCTCGAATCCATGGTCCCTCAGCTTTTTCGACAGACTGTCGGCTGATTTTTCGCCAAGCCTGCCTGACGGGATCTGTTTTTTCCCGATATGTATGACTGCTTTCAGAAATGTGCCGGAACAAATTATCGCCGCTTTAGTATGGACAATACCGTTTATCTCAGTCTTAATACCTCTTATAATTCCGTTCTTAATGATCAGATCGGTGACTTCGTCCTGTACGATATTGATATTTTTGTTTTTTTCAAGTCTGCCGCGGACGAATTCAGAATATTTTTTCTTGTCGGACTGGATGCGCAAAGCCCATACGGCGGGACCTTTGGAACTGTTAAGCGTCTTGAACTGAATGCCTGTTCTGTCCGCCGCAATACCCATGAGCCCGCCCAGTATGTCAATTTCCTTTACAAGATGACTCTTGGCAAGTCCACCTATAGCCGGATTGCAAGACATCTGTGCGATCTGGTCGACGTTCTGCGTGATCAGCAGAACTTTCTTACCCATTTTCGCGCTTATCCAGGCCGCTTCGACCCCGGCGTGGCCGCCTCCGGCTACAACTATATCGTAACTTCTGTGCATTTATAAATTAATCCTTTTATTTAGCATCCATTTTCCATACGCCCTTCCAGTCTACAGGACTGTCCTGAATAAGTGTACGGCATCTGTCGGACATAAGTTTGGAGGACGGATCGCTATATTTTTCGTCAAGTTGTTCGAAAAGTTCGCCTGCTTTAATAAAATCTCCTCTCTTATACTGTCCGAGAGCTTCAGAATATTTCCCGCATTTATCGGCCAATTCAGCTTCAAGAATATCTCCGGATTTTCCTAAAAGTTCGTACATCCTGACGGGCAGATTCTTTCCTTTTACGGCCACTTCATCGAGCTCTCTGAAGATGAATCTGTCTTTTACTTTGTCGTAGGTGCTTCCGCTGACAAGTATGTTCGTTCCATAGTATTTATTCAGTCCCTCCAGTCTTGAAGCCAGATTCATACCGTCACCGATCGCCGTATAATCGAACAGATCGTCACTGCCGATATTACCGACGGTCACGGTATCAGTATTCACTCCTATACCTATGTCAATGTTTTTGAAAGTACTGTCGGTGAGTTCAGATTTCAGCTTTTTCAGCTCTTCCATCATTCCCAAAGCGCTTAAACATGCGTGATAAGGATGATCGTTTTCAACCGGGGCTCCGAAGAAACATATAACCGCGTCACCCATATATTTATCAAGAGTACCGCAGTTCTTTTTTATCACTCCGGTCATTC